>NZ_LJRZ01000739.1:0-271 GCF_002742485.1 Pseudomonas sp. 2822-17 | reverse complement strand
TCTCTAGAGTTGCAGTTAATTTTTCTCCCATCTCGGTTAGTTCATTTTTATCAACCGAAATACCGTTCATTTCCATCTTTCCTAACACAATAGATAAAGGCATTTCTAATTCTTCAAAAAGTTCATACTGTTGATTATCTTTTAATTGCTTTACTAGGAGTGGTTTTAACTCATTGATAACTGCACCTTTACGTGCTAAGTGTTGAGAGAGAATCTCTAATTCAGGGATGTGCCTCTTTTTCCCTTTCCCATATACAGCTTCGTCTATTTC
>NZ_LJRZ01000738.1:0-332899 GCF_002742485.1 Pseudomonas sp. 2822-17 | reverse complement strand
GGGCAAACCGCCAGCTACCGCTACGATCCGTTTGGACGGCGTATCAGCAAGACTGTCGACGGTTTAACCACGGAGTTTTTCTGGCAAGGCGACAAGCTGATCGCCGAACACCATGCAGATCGCCACCGCAGCTACCTTTACGAACCCGACAGCTTCCGCCCGTTGGCACTACTGGAAGGATTCGGTCCAACCGACACCCAGCCCTACCACTACCAACTCGACCACCTCGGCACGCCACAGGAACTCACCGACCCAGACGGCGAAATCGTCTGGTCCGCGCACTACCGCGCCTACGGCCAGATCAGTCGCCTCGACAAAGGTAAAATCGACAACCCGCTGCGCTTCCAGGGTCAGTACTTTGATCAGGAGAGCGGGCTGCACTACAACCGCCATCGCTACTACAATCCGGATATCGGGCGCTATCTGACGCCGGACCCGGTGAAGTTGGCGGGGGGGATCAACGCGTACCAGTACGTGCCTAACCCTACGGGGTGGGTTGATCCATTAGGGTTGAGCAATTGCCCAGGAGACGCTGGGTGCAAACCGCAATGGGTAGTTGAAGACCCGGTAGACAAAGCTAAAGTAAATACAGGCGAACCCCACAGGCCATCTACGACAGGGCCCGCGGAGTTTGCCAGCAAGCAAAAATTAGACGAACATTATGAGAAGCATGGTTCTCAATTCGGCGCCGAGAGCAGTAAGGAGTATCTACTCGCCGCACGGCACGTAGTGAGCAACGGAATACCCGTACACTATTCGTACAAAAACACACCAACGACTGGATATGTCTTATTGATAGGAACAAATAGAAGTGGTCAAGCCAAATTCGCATTCGCTGGAACAAATACAGATGGCCACATTACTACGTTACATACCAAAAGCGGGAAAGATTTCTGGAGGATGATAAATGGCGACCCCACTGAAAAAATCATCAGACCTTACAGCAAATAACTATAAAAAAGCCCAAGTAGTTTCGCTCAATGAGCACATAGAGGAAGACGTTACACTGCTTATTGAAGGGACACTTGTAAATTGCCTTATCAGTTACTGCCCATACGACATCGAAGTAGGCAGGACCTATAATGTAGAATTGACATTAAATATTCCTGAAGACTATGAGATTGCGAAGATTGAACCACGCGTTCTTTTAACCGAGAAGATTGACTGTGGTTACGCCTATTTCCTTTATGGAATTCTACACGATGATAATTTTCTTACTTTCACATTACTCAAAGACGAAGGCATACATTATGATCACCCTGAGCTAAACGAAGAATTCATAAAATTAAGGGTCGAAAGAATCGACGCCAGTTTTCAGTAAGCGCCCCGGGGCTGGTGGCTCGCCACCCTTCGGGTATGCCGAGTGCCTAGAGTCCCAGCCTGCGACCTCTGCATACAGTTGCCTCCCAAATATCGTTTTGCAGTGATGGCTGGTGACTCCAATACTCTAGGCGCTTTGTCATGATTAAAGACAGTTCCAACCCGCCGTCTGATTTAACCGCGTTTCACACTGCTGCTGATCAAGCAATTAACCACTATCTGAATCCTTCCGAAAAACCAGTGCCGTTTGTTGGAGGGAATTTGATTATTGGTGAGTAGGACCGTTGTTCAAAGTCACATGCCTGATTACAGACAAAAAAACGCCCCGAACCAGTCGGGGCGTTTTTCATTCAGCAATCAACGATCAAGCCTGATCAGCCAACCGCCAAGTAGTCCCACCCTTCCCATCTTCCAACACCACACCCATCGCGGTCAGTTGGTCGCGGATACGGTCGGATTCCGCCCAGTCTTTACCCGCACGAGCAGCCAGACGCGCCTGGATCAGCGCCTCCACTTGCGCCGCATCCACACGCCCTTCGGCGCCGGCTTGCAGGAAGTCATCGGCTTCCATCTGCAGCACGCCCAGCACGCTGGCCAGCTCTTTCAAGCGTGCCGCCAGGCCCGCCGCTGCGTCGAGATCACTCTCGCGCAGGCGGTTGATCTCGCGCACCATTTCGAACAACACGGCGCAGGCTTCGGGGGTGCCGAAGTCGTCGTTCATGACTTCAGTGAAGCGTGCCACGAAGGCTTCGCCACCGGCAGGCGCAACCACTGGCAGACCTTTCAGCGCGTGGTAGAACCGCTCCAGGGCGCCCTTGGCGTCCTTGAGGTTGTCTTCCGAGTAGTTGATGGCGCTGCGGTAGTGGCTGGACACCAGCAGGTAACGCACCACTTCCGGATGGTACTTTTCCAGCACGTCGCGGATGGTGAAGAAGTTGTTCAAGGACTTGGACATCTTCTCGCCATTGATGCGGATCATGCCGCAGTGCATCCAGGCGTTGGCGTAGGTCTTGCCGGTCGCGGCCTCGCTTTGGGCGATTTCGTTTTCGTGGTGCGGGAACTCAAGGTCGCTGCCGCCGCCATGAATGTCGAAGGTGTCGCCCAGGCAGCAGGTGGACATCACCGAGCATTCGATGTGCCAGCCCGGACGCCCGGCGCCCCATGGCGATTCCCAGCTCGGCTCGCCGGGCTTGGTGGCTTTCCACAGCACGAAGTCGAGGGGATCCTGCTTGGCTTCGTCGACTTCGATGCGCGCGCCGATGCGCAGGTCTTCGATCTTCTTACGCGACAGCTTGCCGTAGCCCATGAACTTGGCAACGCGGTAGTACACGTCACCGTTGCCTGGGGCGTAGGCGTAACCCTTGTCGATCAGGGTCTGGATCATCGCGTGCATGCCAGGGATGTGGTCCGTGGCACGTGGCTCCATGTCCGGCTTGAGGATGTTGAGGCGCGCCTCGTCCTCGTGCATCGCGGCGATCATGCGCTCGGTCAGCGCGTCGAACGACTCGCCGTTTTCGTTGGCGCGGTTGATGATCTTGTCGTCGATGTCGGTGATGTTGCGCACATACGTCAAGTCATAGCCGCTGAAACGCAACCAGCGGGTCACCAGGTCGAAGGCAACCATGCTGCGGCCGTGGCCGATGTGGCAGTAGTCGTACACGGTCATGCCGCACACGTACATGCGCACCTTGTTGCCATCCAGCGGCTTGAAGACTTCTTTGGTCTTGCTGAGTGTGTTGTAGATCGTTAGCACGACAGTTCCTTAAACAGAATCACTGGCCCCACGAATCACGCAAGGTCACGGTACGGTTGAATACCGGCTGACCTGGTTTCGAGTCCTTGATATCCGCGCAGAAGTAACCTTCGCGCTCGAACTGGAAACGGTCTTCCGGCTGTGCGTCGCCAAGCGATGGCTCGGCACGACAACCAGTGAGTACTTGCAGGGAGTCAGGGTTGATGTTGTCGAGGAAACTCGCGCTGTCTTCAGCCTTCTCAGGGTTGGCCGAGCGGAACAGACGATCGTACAGGCGCACTTCGCACTCGATGCTGGCCGCCGCCGGCACCCAGTGAACCACGCCCTTGACCTTGCGGCCTTCAGGGTTCTTGCCCAGGGTGTCCGGATCGTAGGAGCAGCGCAATTCGACGATGTTGCCGTCGGCGTCCTTGATCGCTTCGTCGGCACGAATCACATAGCTGCCGCGCAGGCGCACTTCGCCATTCGGCTCCAGGCGCTTGTAGCCTTTTGGCGGCTCTTCCATGAAGTCATCGCGGTCGATGTAGATTTCACGGGCGAACGGCAGCTTGCGCACGCCAAGTTCTTCTTTTTGCGGATGACGCGGCAGTTCGAGGTTCTCGACCTGGCCTTCCGGGTAGTTGGTGATCACGACTTTCAACGGACGCAGTACGCACATGGCGCGCGGGGCGTTCGCGTCCAGATCCTGGCGGATGCTGAATTCGAGCATGCCAAAGTCGACCACGCCGTCGGAACGGTTGGTGCCGACCATGTCGCAGAAATTGCGGATCGACGCCGGGGTGTAACCGCGACGGCGGAAGCCCGACAGTGTGGACATGCGCGGGTCATCCCAACCAAACACGTGCTTCTCATCGACCAGTTGTTTGAGCTTGCGCTTGCTGGTGATGGTGTAGTTCAGGTTCAGGCGGCTGAATTCGTACTGACGCGGGTGCGCCGGTACCGGCAGGCTGTCGAGGAACCACTCGTACAGCGGACGATGGCTTTCGAACTCCAGGGTGCAGATGGAGTGGGTGATGCCTTCGATGGCATCCGACTGGCCGTGGGTGAAGTCGTAGTTCGGGTAGATGCACCACTTGTCACCGGTCTGGTGGTGGTGGGCATGGCGGATGCGGTACATGATCGGGTCGCGCAGGTTCATATTCGGCGAGGCCATGTCGATCTTGGCGCGCAGCACGCGGGCGCCGTCGGCGAACTCACCGGCGCGCATGCGGTTGAACCAGTCGAGGTTCTCTTCCACCGAACGGTCGCGGAACGGGCTGTTCTTGCCCGGCTCGGTCAGGGTGCCACGGTATTCCTTGGCCTGCTCCGGGCTCAGGTCGTCGACGTAGGCCTTGCCGGCCTTGATCAGCTCGACGGCCCAGTCGAACAACTGGTCGAAATACTTGGAGGCGTAGCGCACTTCACCGGACCATTCGAAGCCCAGCCACTTGATGTCGCTTTCGATGGCGTCGATGTATTCCTGGTCTTCCTTGGCCGGGTTGGTGTCGTCGAAACGCAGGTGCGTGACGCCACCGAACTCCTGGGCCAGGCCGAAGTTCACACAGATCGACTTGGCGTGACCGATGTGCAGGTAGCCGTTGGGCTCTGGCGGGAAACGGGTGACGATCTGCGTGTGCTTGCCCGAATCCAGGTCCGCCTGGATGATCGGGCGCAGGAAATTGACCGGGACGGCAGGTCCAGCCTTGGAATTCGAGGTAGGGTCGACAGTGGGCTTGCTCATAGGATCCTTGAACAGACAGGTTCGTGGCCGGTTGGGGCCAGATAAAACAAAGGCCGTATCATAGCTGATGCTGTCAAGCTGCTGACAGAGTGCGCTCAAAAACTGCTGGATTTATTGCACAGGCGGTAAAAAACCACCTCGAAATTCCCGCCGGGCACGCTAAACTGCGCGCCTTGGCCGCAGTTTCGCCAAACCGGTAAGGCGCCCAGGCGCTCAAACCCACGAATTTCCTGAAAGAGTAGTGAACATGACTCAAGTCAAACTGACCACCAACCACGGCGAGATCGTCATCGAGCTGAACGCCGAAAAAGCGCCGATCACCGTCGCCAACTTCATCGAATACGTGAAGGCCGGCCACTACGAAAACACCGTTTTCCACCGTGTCATCGGCAACTTCATGGTCCAGGGCGGCGGTTTCGAGCCTGGCATGAAAGAAAAGAAAGACAAGCGCCCAAGCATCCAGAACGAAGCAGACAACGGCCTTTCCAACGACAAGTACACCGTCGCCATGGCCCGTACCATGGAGCCGCATTCGGCCTCCGCGCAGTTCTTCATCAACGTGGCCGACAACGCCTTCCTGAACCACAGCGGCAAGAACGTGCAGGGTTGGGGCTACGCCGTGTTCGGTAAAGTCACCGCAGGCACCGACGTTGTCGACAAGATCAAAGGCGTATCGACCACCTCCAAAGCCGGTCACCAAGACGTTCCAGCCGAAGACGTGATCGTCGAGAAAGCCGAGATCATCGAAGCGTGATATTGCTGATTTCAGACTTGCATCTGGAAGAGGAACGCCCGGACATCACCCGGGCGTTTCTGGATCTGCTCCACGGCCGCGCCCGTGGCGCCCAGGCGTTGTACATTCTGGGGGACTTCTTCGAAGCCTGGATTGGCGACGATGGCATGACCCCCTTCCAGCGTTCCATCTGCGAGGCTCTACGCGAGCTAAGCGACAGCGGCACCCCGATTTTCATCATGCATGGCAACCGTGATTTCCTGATCGGCAAGGCGTTCTGCAGAGCGGCAGGCGCAACCTTGCTCAAGGACCCGAGTGTCGTGCAGCTCTACGGCGAGCCCGTGCTGTTGATGCACGGCGACAGCCTCTGTACCCGCGACCTTGGCTATATGAAGCTGCGGCGCATCCTGCGTAACCCGATTGTGCTGTTTATCCTGCGCCACTTGCCCCTGCGTACCCGCCACAAGCTGGCGCGCAAGCTGCGTAGTGAAAGCCGTGCGCAAACACGCATGAAGGCCAACGACATTGTCGATGTCACCCCCGAGGAAGTGCCGCAAGTAATGCAGCAGTTCGGCGTGCGTACCCTGGTCCACGGCCACACCCACCGCCCGGCGATCCACAAGCTGCAGATTGGCGAACAGGCGGCCAAGCGCATTGTGCTGGGGGATTGGGACAAGCAGGGCTGGGCGTTGCAGGTGGATGAGCAAGGGTTTGCGTTGGCGGCGTTTGACTTCGTCAATCCGCAGCTGGCGTTGCCTGGCGCTTAATACCTGACAACACAAATCAACTGTGGGAGGGGGCAAGCCCCCTCCCACATTTGGATCTCCGTACATTCTCAGGATCAGTGACCCGAAGCAGCCGGCCCCGCCTTCGCCGTAAACGGCGGCTTCGCCAGCCACACCAGCAACATCAGCGCCATGAACATCCACCCCAGCAACGTGAAGTAATCCACGGTGGACATCATGTACGCCTGGCTGGTGAGAATCTGGTCCAACTGCGCATAGGCCTTGTGCCCTGCCCCACCCAACGCATCCAGCGCATTGCGCGTGGCCGCATCATAGGTGGTCATGTTCTCGCTCATGTACGCATGGTGCTGGTCCGCCCGGCGGATCCAGATCCAGGTGGTCAGCGACGCCGCAAAGCTGCCGCCCAACGTGCGCAAGAAGGTCGCCAGGCCCGCGCCGTCGGCGATCTGGTGCGGTGGCAGGTCGGACATCAAAATGCTCAAGGTCGGCATGAAGAACAGCGCCACACCAATGCCCATGAACAACTGCACCAGGGCGATGTGGGTGAAGTCCACTTCATTGGTGAAGCCGGCGCGCATGAAGCAGCTCAAGCCAATCGCCAGGAACGCCAGGCCCGCCAGCAGGCGCAAGTCGAACTTGTGCGCGTACTTGCCCACGAACGGCGACATCAGCACCGGCAGGATCCCGATCGGCGCCACCGCCAGGCCCGCCCAGGTGGCGGTGTAGCCCATCTGGGTTTGCAGCCATTGCGGCAGGATCAGGTTGATGCCGAAGAAGCCCGCATAACCGAGGATCAACACGATGGTGCCGATGCGAAAGTTGCGGTAGGCAAACAGCCGCAGGTTGACCACCGGGTGCTTGTCGGTCATTTCCCAGATGATGAACACCGCCAGGGCAATCACCGAAATCGCCGCACCGATGATGATGAAGTTGGACTCGAACCAATCCAGGTCATTGCCCTTGTCGAGGATGATCTGCAAGGCGCCGACCCCCACGATCAAGCTCAACAACCCGACGTAATCCATCGGTTGATGACTGGTGACCACTGGGCGTTTCTTCAACTGCGCACGCACCACCATCACCGCAAAGATGCCGATGGGAACGTTGATAAAGAAGATCCACGGCCAGCTGTAGCTGTCGGTGATCCAGCCGCCCAGGATCGGCCCGGCAATCGGTGCGACCACCGTGACCATCGCCAATAACGCCAGGGCCATGCCGCGCCTCGCAGGGGGGTAGACCGCAATCAACAGGGTCTGGGTCATCGGATACAACGGCCCGGCCACCAGGCCTTGCAGCACCCGAAAGCCGATCAGCTCGGGCATCGACGTGGAAATCCCGCACAGGAATGACGCCAGCACAAACAGGATGGTCGCCCACAGAAACAGCTTCACCTCGCCAAACCGACGGCTCAACCAACCGGTGAGCGGCAAGGCGATGGCGTTGCTCACCGCAAACGAGGTGATCACCCAGGTGCCCTGCTCCGAACTCACGCCCAGGTTGCCGGAAATGGTCGGCAACGCCACGTTGGCGATGGTGGTGTCGAGCACCTGCATAAAGGTCGCCAGCGACAGGCCAATAGTGGCCATCAACAGGCTGGGCGGCGTGAAGGAGGCGTTATTGCTCATCAGCGTTGCACAGCCTTGGGCGCGGCGAGGCTGTTGTCATGGATCAATTGGGTGATCATGGCATCGGCTTCGGCCAATTGGCGGTCGTACACGTTGGTGGTAAACGAGGCCTTTTGCGGCGGCTGTTGCGCCAGCACCGGGCCGCTCTGGTCGTGCAGGTCCACATTCACCACGGTGCTCAAGCCCACACGCAGTGGGTGCTTGGCCAACTCTTCGGCATTGATATGGATGCGCACCGGAACCCGCTGCACGATCTTGATCCAGTTGCCGGTGGCGTTCTGCGCCGGCAACAGGGCGAACGCGCTGCCGGTGCCGGCGCCGAGGCTGTCGATGGTGCCGCTGTATTTCACGTCGCTGCCGTAGATATCCGACTCGATGTCCACCGGCTGGCCAATGCGCATGTCGCGCAGTTGGGTTTCCTTGAAGTTGGCGTCGATCCACAGTTCGTTCAGCGGGATCACTGCCATTAACGCAGTACCCGGCTGCACACGCTGGCCCAGTTGCACGGAGCGCTTGGCCACATAGCCGGTGACCGGCGCGATCAGGGTGCTGCGCGCATTGGTCAGGTAGGCCTGGCGCAGTTGCGCGGCGGCGGCTTGCACGTCCGGATGGGACGAGATCACCGTGTCATCCACCAAGGCGTTGGTGGTTTTGAGTTGCTGCTCAAGGTTGGTCAGGGCGTTCTTGGCGGCGGTCAGGCTGTCACGGGCGTGGGACAGTTCCTCAAGGGAAATCGCCCCGCCCTGGGCCAGGGTTTTACGCCGGTTGTAGTTGTCCTGGGCGGTCTGTACGTCGGCTTTCTGCGCATTGACCTGGGCTTTCATGCCATCGACGTTGCTGTACAAGCCACGCACCTGGCGCACGGTACGCGCCAGGTTGGCCTGGGCACTTTGCAGGCCGACCGCGGCGTCATTCGGGTCGAAGTTGACCAGCACCTGGCCTTCGTGGACCAGGTCGCCATCGTCGGCGCCGATGCTCACCACAGTGCCGGTGACCAGCGGGGTGATTTCCACCACGTTGCCGTTCACATAGGCGTCGTCGGTGCTCTCGTTGAAGCGCCCGTAGAATTCGTGCCAGGCCCATACGCCGATGACGCTGAGGATGACGATCAGCGCAAGGCCGACCAACATGACTTTGCGTTTGCGCGGGTTGCTGTCGTTTGTGTCTGTTGCGGTGTTGCTGTCGGCAGTGGCCATGACAAATACCTCAAATTATTCCGTGCGAGTGGCTGGGGTGGTCGATGCCACGTTGTCGGCGCTGTAGCCGCCGCCCAGGGCCTGCATCAATTGGATCGACAAAGCGATTTGCCCGGCATTCAGGGTCGCCAGCTGACGCTGGGCCTGCAGCAACTGCTGCTCGATGCTGAGCACGTCCAGGTAGTTACCGATCCCGGAGCCGTAACGCTGGACCACGGTGTCGTAGGACTGCTGGGCAATATCCGTGGCGTGTTGCTGGGCCTGGATCTGCCGGCCGGTTTCGCGCAGCTGCGACAGGGTGTTGCCAATATCGCCCAGGGCTTGCACCAGGGTTTTGTTGTACTGCGCCACGGCCAAGTCGTAGTCGGCATCGCGGGCACCGAGGTCGGCGCGCAGGCGGCCGCCATCGAAGATCGGCAACGAGATCGTGGGGGCGATATTGAAGAAACGGCTTGGTGAGCCAAACATCGCATCCCCCAGTAATGACTCGGCCCCGGCGCTCGCGCTCAGGTTGAGGTTGGGGTAGAAGCGCGTCTTGCTGGCGGCGATGTCCTTGCTCGCGGCCTCGACTCGCCAGCGCGCAGCGATCAGGTCCGGGCGGCGGCCCAGCAGTTCGGCAGGCAGCACCGACGGCACGGCGACGGCGGCCGGCTTCAACACCGTGGGGCGCGCCAGTTCATTGCCGCGATCCGGGCCTTTGCCGAGCAATACCGCCAGGGCGATCTTGGCGCTCTGCAGTTGTTTTTCCGCGTCGATCAGTTGCGACTGGGCGCTGGCTTCCAGGCTTTCGGTCTGCTGGTACTGATAGTGGCTGTCGATGCCCGAGTCCAGGCGGCGCTTGCTCAGGTCGAGCATTTGCCGGGTGCGCTTGAGGTCGTCGGTGGCCAGGTCACGCACGATATGCGCCTGGCCCAAATCGCTGTAGGCCTTGGCCACGTCGGCGGCCAGGGTCAGGCGTGCGGCCTGCTGGTCGACTTGCGCGGCGCGGGCCTGGCCCAGCGCGGCTTCCCAGACGGCGCGCTGGCCGCCCCAGAGGTCGAAGGTGTAATTAAAGCTGGCGCCGATGTTGCGCACGGTGGAATAGGCATCGCCCTGCCCCAGCGGGTCTTGATCCCTGGCCAGGCGCGAACGGGTCACACCGGCGCTGGCGTCCAGAGTCGGCATGCGCGCGGCGTTCGCGGCGTAGGCGGCCGCTTCGGCCTGGTGGGCGCGGGCGCTGGCGACTTGCATGTCAGGGCTGTTTTGCAGGGCTTCACGGATCAGGCCGTCGAGCTGTGGGTCGCCGAGGCTTTTCCACCAATCGGCGCGCGGCCAGGCCGCGTTCGACAAGGACACGCCGCTCAGGGATTGACCGGTCTGCAGCGTGTTGGCGTCGAGGCGCTGGCCCTGGGTGTCAAGGCCGCTGTAGTTGGCGCAACCGGCCATGCTCATGGCCACGAGCACCAGGCATAAGGCACGTGTATTCATTTATTACCTACCCGCAGGATAGTGATGGGATCACCCGCCGCTATCAGAATTTTCTTGAGGATCTTTTCCAGGGTTTCCAACTCGCCCGGCTCCAGTGCGCCCGCCAGTTGGTTCAGCGCCTGGGCGCCGATGTGCGGCAGCATGTCCGCCAGTCGCTGGCCGTCCTGCGTGAGCATCAACTGCACTTGGCGGCGGTCGAGGTCCGAGCGCTTGCGGCTGAGCAGGTCTTTTTGCTCCAGCCGGTCGAGCATGCGGGTCATCGAGCCGCTGTCCAGCGACAGGTGGCGGCACAGCTCCGCCGGGGTGTCGACGCCGAACTGGGCCATGATGATCAACACCTTGAACTGCGCGGCGGTGATGCCGTGGGGTTCCATATGGGTGTCGATGATGCGGTCCTTGAGGATCGCGGCGCGGCCGAGCAACAGGCCGAGGTGGCAGTTATGGAAGTTGTCCGGGGTGAAGTGAGGCATTGGAAGTCACCTTATTACTGCCTAGGCAGTGAATGTGTGACGAGATGTTACTGCTTAGGCAGCGAATGTCAAATGGAATAATTAGCTTGCTTGGTATTTGTTCAGGAAGGCGGGTAGAAATGCAGTCCAATGTGGGAGTGGGGCAACCCCCCCCTCCCACATTTTTTACCGAGTACGGCTCAGAAATCGCGTTTGTAGAAGATATCCAACGAGCTGGCCACACCACTGGCCACCTCCAGGTAGACCTTCTTGCTCAACAGGTAGCGCAAGGCAATGGTACTGGCCGGTTCGAACACCCCCACGCCATAACGCAGGCTGAGTTTCTCGGTGATCTTGCCGCTGGCTACCACGGCGGTGTTATTGCCGCTGCCCTGGGTATCGAGGTCGAAGTCCCGGATGCCCAACTTGGTGGCGATGTCCGAGGTCACCCCCGCACTGCCCATCAAACCCAGACCCAGCGCCGCTTGGGCAAGCATGTTGTTGTCTTCGCCGGTGGTACTCAGCGGGCGCCCCAGCACCAGGTAGGACAGCGCCTGTTCCTGGCTCATGGCCGGTTCCGAGAAGATTTGCGTGGTGGGTTGTTCGGCGCTGCCGCTGAGACGGATACCGGCCACCACATCGTCGGTCTTGCGGATCGCTTCGATGTCCAGGTACGGCTGGTCCAGCGGGCCGGCGAACAGCAATCGCGCCCGGCGTACATCGAGCCTCTGACCGTAGGCGCGGTAGCGGCCATCGTTGAGCCACAGCTCGCCACGGGTGTCCAGGTTGTCGCCGATATGCACATGGCCCTGCACCTTGGCGGTGAGGCCGAAACCCGAGAAGTTGAGCTGGTCTTCGCCCACTGCCACGTCGATATCCATGGCCATGGCCATCGCCGGTTTGCCCTCCTCGGTCTGGCTGCCGACGATGACGGTGTCGTCCGAGACCTTGACCGTCGACGGCGGCAGTTCGCGCACGGTGATGTCACCACGCGGGATCTGCACCTTGCCGGCGATCGCCAGTTTGTCGTCCTTCAGGGTGATCTTCAGGTCCGGCGCCACTTCCAGGGCGGCGTAAGGCTCGACCGTGACCGGCAATTGCGAGCCTTGCAGGCTGAGGTCCACGGCCAGGGCCTGACCCCAGTCTATCTGCCCCTTGAGGCTGCCCTGCCCGGCCTTGCCACTGCGCCAGCCGCCGTTGAGCTGCACGCTTTCACCGGCGATCAGCGCCTGCACATTCAGGCCTTCGAGGCTGATGGGCAGTTCCGGACCGGAGACTTCACCGCCGATCAGGTTCACATTGCCGTTGATCTGCGGTGCCAGCAGGCCACCGGAGATGCGTCCGTTGCCGTTGAGCTTGCCGTTGAGGGTTTCCACCATCGGCACAAACGGCCGCGCCACCGCGAGGTCCAGCCCGGTGAGGCTGAAATTGCCGGTGATCGGCTTGTTCTTCGGCAGCGGGTTGATCTGCGCCTGCAACAGCAATTCACCGAGCTTGCCGCCACGGAAGTTCAGCTGGGTGTCGATGCGCTTGGGATTGAGCGTGGTTTCCAGCTTGAGAGTGTCGTAAGGGAAATCCAGCCACTGGTCCTTGTCCTTGACGCGCAAGGTACCGCCGCTGGCATCCACCGACACCACGCCTTTGGGGCCGCTGTTGGGCAGGTCGAGTTGCACATCGGCATTGAGCTTGCCCTGCCAGGCGAAGTCCTTGGGCAAAAACGCCGCGAGGCTGTCGAGGGGGAATTGCTTGAGGTGGTAACGCAGCTTGGGCTCGGGCATCAGCCGCTGGTCTTCACCACACAGGCTGGCAGCACCGGAGACCCAGCAGTGCGCGGCGAAGGTCAGCCTGCCGTCGGCCATGTAGTCGATTTTCGCCGGGGCTTGCAGCTTCCAGTCCTGCCCACCCGCCTGGACATCACCGCTGGCCAGACGCCCGCGCCAGTTGCCTTTGTCGAGATTACCGTCCAGGGCCAGGGCCAGCTTGAGCAAGGGACCGGTCAGGTCCATCTGGACTTTTTGCTGCTTGATATCACCTTGGGCACTGGCGGTCAGGGTTCCAACCTGGGTATCGCCGCTTTGAATGCCGCTGCCCTTGAGGTCGATCCTGGCGCGTTGGGCGTTATCGAGGGTGGCCGCGAGGCTGAGGTTTTGCAGGCGGTTGTCGGCAAACGCCAATTGCTGGCCCTTGAGGTCCAGCTTGCCCTGGGGCGCGTTCAGGCTACCGGCCACGTCAAGACGGCCATTGACCTGCCCGCGCAATTGCGGCCACAGCTGGGCCAGGCGCGCCAGCTTGATGTCGATCTGCCCGGCCAGGCGTTGTTGCAGGCTGCCGCTGCCGTTGATGCGGTTGTCACCCAGGCGGATATCCAGGTTGGCCAGGGTCCATTGTTGCCCTGCACCTTCGGCCTTGGCCGCCAGCACGGCGGTTTGGCCACGCAGGCGGCCCTTGAGGTCAAGGTCGGCAGTGAGCTTGAGTTGCTCGTTCTTGAACTCGCCCTTGCTGCGCAGCGGCCCGGCCAACGTGCCCGGCAGTTCAGCGACCCAGTACGCCGGATTGAGCGCCGACAGGTCCAGCGCAGTATCCCAGGCAATGCCATCGGCAAACTGCAGGTTGAGGTGGCCTTCGGCCTTGCCTTGGCCGGCGGTCAGTTTCAGCTCGGGCAGGAAGACTTGCTTGAGGTCGCCACTGAACGGCGTGACCACGTTGAACTTGCCCGCCGGACCGTCGAGGTCGGCCTTGAGGTTGCCCAGGTAGTTGCCGTCTTTATAGGAAATCTCGCCGTTGAACGTACGCACCGTCACCTGAGGTTCGTCGATCACGGGGTAGAGGCGATGCCAGGGGAAGTCGAGCCAGTCGAGCCTGGCGTCGGCGCTGAAGCCTTGTTGCCAGTCCAGGTTGGCACTGAGCTTGAGGCTTTGCTTGTCACCGGCATTCAGGTCCAGGCCGGCGATCTGCGCGCCCTTGGCGTCGACCCTGCCTTGCAGCAGCAAGTCCACCGGGCCTTTTTCCGCCGGCAGCACGGCCTTGCCCTGCAGTTGGTAGCCGCTTTTCAGATCACCGTTGGCGGTGAGGTCCAGTTGATTGAGTTGCAGGGTGTCGGGCAAATCGGCGCTAGGCTTGAAGCCGTCAGCGGTGATGTGCAACCGGGCCGGAAGGTTTTCCGCCAGGGGTTGCAACTCGCCCTTGAGCTTGGCCGGCAGGTAGCCGCTGCTATCGGCGTCGAGCTTGAGGGTCTTGAGCAGGTCGCCTTCGACCTTGAGGGCAACGCTCCAGGGCGCGCCGCCGGGCGCATAAGGCAGGCTGAGGTTACCGCTGGCGGTCAACGGCCAGTCACCGGTGGGTTGCAGCAGGCCGGACAGGTCCAGCACCAGGTCGTCGCGTTGCAGGTGCACGGAGTCGATCTGCATGCCTGCGGCGGTCCAGTGCGCCGCCAGTTGCAGGCCTTTGAGTTCTTCGCTGCCATTGAACACCAGGCTGCCGATGCGAACGTCGCCCAACTGCAGGGCAACCGGCAACGTCAGATCAGGCAGTGCAACCGGGCCGCTGCTGTCTTCGGTGCTGGGTGGAAATTGCAGGCTGATTTGATCCACATCCAACTGGTCAATGCATAAGGTCATGCGCAGCAGGCAGGCGGGGGACCAATCAAACGTGGCTGCCTTGAGTTCCACGCGGCTGCTGTCTTGCTGCCAGAGCAGATGATCGGCGCTCCATTGGCCGCCCAGGCGACCCTGGAAATTCTCCGCGCTCAAACCCGGCACCAGGCCCAAGGCCCAGCGGCTGCCCGCTTGGCTGCCCAATACCGCCCAGAGTGCCAGCAACAGCACGGCAAGGACTGCCACCACGGCCAGCCCCGCTATTTTCAAACCACGCATCACAGCTCAGGCCCCATGGAAAAGTGCAAACGAACGCCGCCCGGATCTTCCAGGGCATGAGCCAGGTCGAGGCGGATCGGACCGACCGGCGATACCCAGCGGATGCCGACGCCGACGCCGGTTTTCAGGCTCGGCAGTTCCAGGGAGTTGAACGAGTTGCCCTGGTCGATGAAAGTCGCGATCCGCCATTTTTCGGCGATGGAATATTGATACTCGGCGCTCAACGCCACCATGTAGCGGCCACCGATGCGATCACCCTGGTCATTCTCCGGCGACAGGGTCTGGTACTCGTAACCACGCACGCTCTGATCGCCACCGGCAAAGAAGCGCAGCGAAGGCGGCACCGACTTGTAGCCATTGGTGGCACTGCCGCCCACTTGCGCCCGCGCCAGGAAACGGTGGTTGTCCCACAGGGTGGTCAGGCCTTTGACCATGGCCGTGCCGTAGAGCAAGTTGGTGTCGGAGCCCAGGCCTTCTTTGGCGACCTTGGTGTCGAATTGCAGGCGATAGCCGTTGTGGGGGTCGATGCGGTTGTCGCTGCGCAGGTAGGAATAACTGATGCCCGGCATCAGCAGGTTACTGAGACCGGAGTCGTCGCCCAGGCGATATTCTTCGCGCTGGTATTTGAGGGATATCACCCGGGTCCAGCCGCTGGGCAACTTGCTGTGCCATTCCGGGCCGACGGTGAGCAATTTACTCAGGGTGTCGGTGTTGGCCAGTTCTTCATTCTGGTAGCCACCGGCGAAGCGCAGTTTGTCGGTGAGCGGTGGGTCCAGCGGAATGTCGTACCACAGGCCGACGTTCTGGCGCGGGGCCGACAGTTCGGCCTCCCAACCATAACTATGGCCCTGAGGGTTGACCCAGTGACGGGTCCAGTTGGCCTTGCCGCGCGGGCCGACGTCAGTGGAGTAGCCCAGGCCCAGGCCCATGGTGCGCGGTTTTCGGGTGTCCAGATTGACGGCCACCGGGATCACGTCATTGGTTGAGGCGGTGGGGCTGGCGTCCACGCGCACGCCTTCGAAAAAGCCGCTGGCTTGCAGGTTCTGGTTGAGTTCGGCGATCAGTTCGGAATCGTAGGGGTCACCGCTTTTAAACGGCACCATGCGTTGCAGCAGTTCGTCATCAAACGGCGTGTCGCCGGCAAAGCTGACCTTGCCCATGCTGTAGCGCGGGCCGCTGTCATAGATGAGTTCGATATCGGCGACGCCGGCTTGGGGGTCCACCGCGAGTTTCTGGCTGATAAAGCGCCCACTGAAGAAGCCATAGCGCGAGGCCTGGTTCTGGATCAGACGCTTGGCGTCTTCGTAGTGGCCGTGATTGAGCACGGCGCCGGAGATGAGGTCGTCGCTGGCTGGCACGCGAAACGACTTGAGGTTCGCCGCCTCGCCGTCGACCCGAATGGTCACGTTGCGCAAATGCACCGGTTCGCCGGGGTCGATGCTGAGGATCAGGCGCGGGTTCTTGCCGCCCTTCACTTCGCTGTCGATCTGTGGCTGATAGAAGCCTAAGGCCTGCGCCGCTTTGCGCGCCTGCTCCTCGGCGCCACGGCTGAACCGCAGCAAGGCCTCTTCGTCACGATCGCCCACCACGCCGATGTAGCCTTCGATGTTGGCTTTCAACGCGTCGTTTGAGGGTTTGACCCGCACATCCAATTCGCTTTGCGCCAAGGCGCTGCAACTGGTGAGCAGCAGGATCAAACCACGGGTAAATCTTCCTGGAAACTTCATAGGCGCGGATGCTACACGAGCTGGGGAGCATCTTATAACCCGGATAATTCTGAAAAATTCTTGCCTAAGCCGTTGCAGCATGTAACGCCTGAGGATTGGGGTGAAAAAACACATGCTCCAGGATCGGGCCTACTGCGACCTCGCCGATTTCCTCGTACCCCTGGCGTTTATAGAAATCCAGGTAGCGCGAGTTGCCCGTATCCAGCACCACACCGGACGAATGCGGGTCTTCGGCGCACCAGTTGTGCACCGCTTCCAGTAACTGTTCGCCGTAGTGTTTGCCCTGGAATTGCGGGTGAATACCCAACAGCGGCAGCACATGCACCGACTCGCTCGGCAGGCACGCCAGCACCGCGTGATGGTAATCCAGGTAACGCCGCGTACCGCGCACGCCGGTGCTCAGCCACATGCGCAGTTGCCAGGCCCAGCTCTCGGTGATGCCCAGGCGCCGTTGCGGCGGTGCAATCAGGGAGATGCCGATCAGCCGATCATTCACAAACAAACCAATCGCCGGAAGCTTCTGGAAAAAATGCTGCTTGACCAGCTCACGTACAGTGGCGCGCACACGCTGCTCATACCCTGGGCGTTCAGCTTCGAAGATGTAGGCAAACGTCGGCTCATGCCGATAGGCCTGGTACAGCAGGGAGCGGGCTTCGCGCGAATAGCCGCTGTTGAGGAGGCGAATTTCGCCAATGGCAGTGTCAGTCATACAGTCAATCTCCCTGGGCGCCATTCAATAGATGGCGTTCTTATGGGTACGAACCTACGCAGCACCAGTCGTTCCCAGACATTAGCAGTGCATCTGCCCTACCGCCACGCTGGCCCCCGTCCGACTTGTCGGCTAGCATCGCCCTTTTGCCAAGACTGGACTGCCGACCATGAAAATCGTCTCCTTCAATATCAACGGGCTGCGCGCCCGCCCCCATCAGCTGGCGGCGCTGATTGAAAAACACCAACCCGATGTGATCGGCCTGCAGGAAACCAAAGTCCACGATGACCAGTTTCCCCTGGCCGAAGTACAGGCCCTTGGCTATCAGGTGTATTACCACGGGCAGAAAGGTCACTACGGTGT
Source organism: Pseudomonas sp. 2822-17 (assembly GCF_002742485.1). Taxonomy (NCBI): domain Bacteria; kingdom Pseudomonadati; phylum Pseudomonadota; class Gammaproteobacteria; order Pseudomonadales; family Pseudomonadaceae; genus Pseudomonas; species Pseudomonas sp. 2822-17. The sequence goes on along the minus strand of NZ_LJRZ01000738.1, from coordinate 315,219 downwards.
GGCCCTGCTCTCGCGTCAGCCGGCGTTGAGCCTTCACAAAGGTTTTGCCAGCGACGAAGAAGACGCCCAGCGCCGTTTTATCTGGGGCACCTTCGCCGATGAAAATGGCAACCCGGTGACCATCATGAACGGCTATTTCCCACAGGGCGAAAGCCGCGACCACCCGACCAAGTTCCCCGCCAAGCAACGCTTCTACGAAGACCTGCAACAGCTGCTGGAAAGCCAGTTCAGCAACGACCAGGCGCTGGTGGTGATGGGCGACGTGAATATTTCCCCGCAAGACTGCGACATCGGCATCGGCGCCGACAACGCCAAACGCTGGCTGAAAACCGGCAAGTGCAGCTTCCTGCCCGAAGAACGCGAGTGGATGGCCCGCCTGAAAAACTGGGGCCTGGTGGACAGCTTCCGTCACCTCAACCCGGACGTGACCGACCGCTTCAGCTGGTTCGACTACCGCAGCCGTGGCTTTGAAGATGAGCCCAAGCGCGGCCTGCGCATTGACGTGATCATGGCCTCCAACGGCTTGCTGCCACGGGTCAAGGATGCGGGCGTGGACTACGATCTGCGCGGGCTGGAAAAGCCGTCGGACCATGCGCCGATCTGGTTGGAACTGAGCTGATCCTAAGGCGAATAAAAATCCAAATGTGGGAGGGGGCTTGCTCCCGATAGCGGTGTATCAGTGACAGATAAGTTGTCTTGCACACCGCCATCGGGGGCAAGCCCCCCCCACATTTTGCTCCGCGGCGCGTCAGTCATATTTATGCAACCTGCCTGTCTTAATCTCGCGGCACTCCCTTTGGCTTGAGAAGGTGCCGGCATGACGCTGCGCGTTCTGTTCCTGTTGTGTTGCGTGCTTTCCCTCCCTGCTGTGGCTGCTCCCCTCCCCGTGCCCGACCAAGGGCCTGCCTTGCGCATCCAGGGTTCCAACACCATTGGTGCGGCGCTGGCACCGGCGCTGGCCAAGGGTTTGATGGAATATCAAGGGTTGCAGGGCGCGCACATCGAACCCGGCGAAGGCGCCAACGAACAACGTGTGATCGGCAAGACGCGCCAGGGCAAGACCGTGACCATCGACGTCGCGGCCCACGGCTCCAGCACCGGTTTTGCCGCATTGAAGAAAACCAGCGCCGACCTGGCCGCTTCCTCCCGCCCCATCAAGGACAGCGAACTGGTGGACCTTGAGCCTCTCGGCGACCTGAAGAGCGCCGAAGCCGAACAGGTGATCGCCATCGACGGCCTCGCCATCATCCTCAACCCGCAAAACCCGCTGAACACGTTGAACACCACGCAACTGGCGCAGATTTTCAACGGTGAAATCAGCACCTGGGAGGCGCTGGGTGGCATCGGCGGCGCGATTCACATCTACGCCCGCGATGACCAGTCCGGCACCTACGACACGTTCAAGGAATTGGTCCTGCGCCTGCGCGGCAAGCCCCTCGCCTCTTCGGCCCAGCGTTTCGAGTCCAGCGAGCAGTTGTCCGACGCGGTGAGCCAGGATCCCCAAGGCATTGGCTTTATTGGCCTGCCCTACGTGCGTCAGTCCAAGGCGGTGGCGATTGTGGATGGCGACTCGCAACCGATGTTGCCGCTCAACAGCCTGATCGCCACTGAGGATTACCCGCTGTCGCGCCGCTTGTTCTTTTACCTGCCGCCCTCGGGCCATCACCCGTGGGCCAAGGCGTTGGTGGACTTCGCCCAGAGCAGCAAAGGCCAGGCGATTGTGGCCGCCAGCGGGTTTATCGCGCAGCAGGTACAGGCCATGGCCGTGGAACCGCGCCCGACCATGCCCGATGACTATCAAGCCATCGCCCGGGATGCCCAGCGTTTGACGGTCAATTTTCGTTTCGAAGAAGGCAGCGCCAGCCTGGATAACAAGGCGCGCCAGGATGTGCAGCGGGTGGTGGCGTATCTCAAGGGCCACGACAAGCTGGACAAGCAGGTGACACTGGTGGGGTTTGGCGACGCCAAGAATGACCCGCAGCGGGCGGCTCTACTGTCGAAACTGCGGGCGATGGCGGTGCGACGAGAGTTGGTCAGGAACGGCGTGGTGTTGCGCGATATCCGTGGGTTTGGCGCGCAGATGCCGGTGGCGGCGAATACGGCGGATGAGGGGCGGATCAAGAATCGGCGGGTGGAGGTTTGGGTCTATTGAAACCCTGTGGTGAGCGGGCTGTTGTGGTGAGCGGGCTTGCCCCGCGCGGGGCAAGCCCGCTCACCACAATTACTGCCCGCTGCGCATCAGTTCTTTAGGCACATACTTGCCGATCTCAAACTTGCCGATTGCCGCGCGGTGTACTTCATCCGGGCCGTCGGCCAGGCGCAGGGTGCGTTGCATGGCATACATGTAGGCCAGTGGGAAGTCATTGGACACCCCAGCACCACCATGGATCTGGATCGCGCGGTCGATCACCTTCAACGCCACGTTTGGCGCCACTACTTTGATCTGGGCGATCTCGCTTTTCGCCACTTTGTTGCCCGCAGTGTCCATCATGTACGCCGCTTTCAGGGTCAGCAGGCGCGCCATGTCGATCTCCATGCGTGAGTCGGCGATCTTGTCGATATTGCCGCCCAAACGGGCCAGCGGCTTGCCGAACGCGGTACGACTGACAGCGCGTTTGCACATCAATTCCAGCGCACGCTCGGCCATGCCGATGGAGCGCATGCAGTGGTGGATGCGGCCTGGGCCAAGGCGACCCTGGGCGATTTCAAAGCCACGCCCTTCACCCAGCAATACGTTTTCATACGGCACACGTACGTTGTCGAACAGCACTTCGGCATGGCCGTGTGGCGCGTCGTCGTAGCCGAACACCGGCAGCGGACGCACGATTTTCACGCCGGGGGTGTCCACCGGTACCAGGATCATCGAGTGCTGCTGGTGACGCGGCGCGTCGGGGTTGCTCAGGCCCATGAAGATCAGGATCTTGCAGCGCGGGTCGCAGGCGCCGGAGGTCCACCACTTCTTGCCGTTGATCACCCACTCGTCGCCCTGGCGTTCGGCGCGGGCGGCCATGTTGGTGGCGTCCGAGGAGGCGACATCCGGTTCGGTCATGGCGAAGGCCGAGCGGATCTCGCCGCGCAGCAGCGGTTCAAGCCAGCGTTGCTTCTGCTCTTCGTTGGCGTAGCGCACCAGCACTTCCATATTGCCGGTGTCCGGCGCCGAACAATTGAACGGCTCCGGGCCCAGCAGCGAGCGGCCCATGATTTCGGCGAGCGGCGCGTATTCGAGGTTGGTCAGGCCGGCGCCCAGTTCGGATTCGGGCAGGAACAGGTTCCACAAGCCTTCGGCCTTAGCCTTGGCTTTCAGCTCTTCCATGATGGCGGTGGGCTGCCAGCGGTCACCTTCGCTGACTTGGCGTTCGAACACCGGCTCAGCCGGGTAAACGTAAGCATCCATAAACGCGGTGACGCGTTCACGCAGTTCCTGAACCTTGGGCGAATAGGCGAAATCCATGAGCAGCTCCCTTCTTTGAGAGGTTGTTTAGGTCATGCAATCGATGCTAGAACAGCGTTGATAATTTACCTAGCCTATTCTCGGCGTGTATTAACATTCATCACCGATATATGATCGGCGTATGAACACCTAACAATAAGAGCGCAACGAAATGAATCTGAGCAAGGTCGACCTCAACCTCTTTATTGTCTTCGACGCGATCTACACCGAAGCCAACCTGACCCGCGCCGGGCAGATCGTGGGCATTACCCAGCCAGCCGTGTCCAACGCCCTGGCCCGACTGCGCGAGACCTTCAACGACCCGCTGTTTGTGCGCACCGCCCAGGGCATGGTACCCACGCCGATGGCCCAGAACATCATTGGCCCGGTGCGTAATGCGCTGTCGTTGCTGCGGGTGTCGGTGCAGGAAAGCCGGATTTTCAACCCGCAGCAGGCCGCCAAGACTTACCGCATCAGCATGACCGACCTCACCGAGGCGGTGATTCTGCCGCTGCTGTTCCAACGCCTGCGGCGCCTTGCGCCCACCGTCGTCATCGAGAGTTTCTTGTCCAAACGCCGCGAGACCACCAAGGAACTGGCCGCCGGGCGCCTGGACTTTGCCGTGGACGCGCCGCTCAACACCGACCCGCAAGTGCGCCACGTGAAGCTGATGGAAGATCGCTACGTGTGCGCCATGCGCAAGGGCCATCCGATGGCGGGCAAGGACAAGCTGAGCCTCGATGATTACCTGGGGCTGACCCATATCCACATCTCCAGCCGACGCAACGGCCTGGGCCATGTCGACCTGGCCTTGGGCAAGATGGGCCTGCAACGCAAGATCGCGCTGCGCTCCCAGCATTACCTGATGGCCTCCCAAGTGCTGCAACAGACCGACATGGTGATGACCGTGCCCGAGCGCTTCGCCAGGCGCCATGAGTTGCACTGGGTCAACCTGCCAGTCAATGACGTACCGCCGGTGGAAACCCACCTGTATTGGCACGAAAGCACCGATCAGGACCCCGCCAACCGCTGGATGCGTGAGCAGATGATCGAGTTGTGCCAACAGGTGACGGCTCATGAGAAGAAGTTGGATGGCAAGCAAGCTTGAGGATGGGTGGCGATTTGCTTGACGCTTACGTCAACCTGACAGTAGCTTAGCGCCAAGACTTTATTGAGCGCCGCCATGAGCACCACCTATAGCATCTCCGACCTCGCCCGCGAGCTGGACATCACCACCCGCGCCATTCGGTTCTACGAAGAACAAGGCCTGCTGGCCCCGGAACGCCGGGGCCAGGAGCGCATTTACTCGGCGCGGGACAAGGTCAGCCTCAAGCTGATCCTGCGTGGCAAACGCATCGGTTTTTCCCTGGCCGAATGCCGCGAACTGATCGAACTCTACGACCCCACCAGCGGCAATCACATCCAGCTCAACAGCATGCTGTCCAAAATCGCCGAGCGCCGTGAGCAGCTTGAGCAACAGTTGCTGGATATCGAACAGATGAAACTCGAACTGGACACCGCCGAAGAGCGCTGCACACAGGCCCTGGCAGACACCATGAGCCAGGTTGGCCATTGATCAGGAGTTAACTGTCATGTCTCTCCCTTCACACGTGCGCCTGGTCGAAGTCGGCCCGCGCGACGGTTTGCAGAACGAAGCCCAGCCCATCAGCGTGGCCGACAAGGTGCAGTTGGTCGACGCGCTCGGCGCCGCTGGCTTGAGTTATATCGAGGTCGGCAGTTTTGTTTCGCCCAAGTGGGTGCCGCAGATGGCCGGCTCTGCCGAGGTCTTCGCCCAGATCCAGCGCAAACCCGGTGTGACGTACGGCGCGCTGACCCCCAACCTGCGCGGCTTTGAAGACGCGCTGGCGGCTGGCGTAAAGGAAGTCGCGGTGTTTGCGGCGGCGTCCGAGGCGTTTTCCCAGCGCAACATCAACTGCTCCATCAGTGAAAGCCTGGAGCGGTTTGCCCCAATCATGACGGCGGCCAAGCTGCATGGCGTGAGTGTGCGTGGTTATGTGTCCTGCGTGCTGGGCTGCCCGTACAAAGGCACGGTCGCCCCGGAACAGGTGGCGTCGGTGGCGCGGGAGTTGTACGCGATGGGCTGCTATGAAGTGTCCTTGGGCGACACCATCGGCACCGGCACTGCAGGCGCCACGCGACGGTTGTTCGAGGTCGTCGGTGCCAAGGTGCCAAGGGACAGGTTGGCGGGCCACTTCCACGACACCTACGGCCAGGCGGTTGCGAACCTCTACGCCAGCCTGCTGGAAGGGATCAGCGTGTTCGACAGCTCTATCGCGGGCCTCGGCGGGTGCCCTTATGCCAAGGGCGCCAGCGGTAACGTCGCCACCGAGGATGTGGTGTACCTGCTTGATGGGCTGGGGATCAACACCGGTATCGACCTGGAGGCCTTGATTCGTGCGGGGCGGCAAATCAGCAACGTAGTGGGACGCCCAACCGGTTCACGGGTAGCCAAGGCGCGGTCAGCCGGTTGAGTAGCGTAGCCGTGACAATGTGTTACCGCACGCCTACACATCGAGTAACACGGGAACATATTTTGTAGTGTTTACCGCCAGACAGTTCCCACTAAAAAATCAAAGCATTGATTTTAAAGGGATTTTTAAAGTTGGCACGGCTTCTGCTATCTCTATGGCATAACAAGAATAAAAAGCGCCAAACCTAATAAAAATAAGACGAAACGACTCTGACATAACAAAAACAACACGGCAGAGACGCAGCTAACAGATTTTTTTGGAGAAGATGTGCTTTGCAGGGTACGGCGTGCCGAAACCCGCAACCGGTTAGAGAAAAATAAAACTACCTCAGGTAGCTACCCACTGGTTGGATCGCGTGCGAAGAAGCAGATCAGCGCTCAAAAAAATACGTTTGCTCTTGACCCTGAATGGGGGTCGCAAAAAAACAGCGGTAAAGGGTAACGGTTGCCAAAAACAACAATAGACCGCCCCTCAATAATAAAAAAAGAGCACGTAACGACAAATTAAAGGGAACCTTCGGGTTCCCTTTGTGCTTTCTGCAGTTTCTTATCTGGCTGACTCACCCCTGTTGTTTTTTTAGGTTGACGTATACGTAAACGACGATTGACAGCACCGCAACGCAAGCTTACGTTAACGTAAAGGTGAGCGCCCTTCCCTGGCGCGCCATCTACACAACAACAAAGCTCACATTAAGGTGCCTGTCCATGAGTTACCCGTCCCTGAACTTCGCCCTCGGTGAAACCATCGACATGCTGCGCGACCAGGTGCAGTCCTTCGTGGCCAAGGAGATCGCGCCCCGCGCGGCTCAGATCGACAGTGACAACCTGTTCCCCGCCGACCTGTGGCGCAAGTTCGGTGACATGGGCCTGCTGGGCATCACCGTCGCGGAAGAATACGGCGGTGCTGGCCTGGGTTACCTGGCCCACGTGGTGACCATGGAAGAGATCAGCCGTGGCTCGGCGTCAGTGGCGTTGTCCTACGGCGCCCACTCCAACCTGTGTGTGAACCAGATCAACCGCAACGGCAATCACGCACAGAAACTCAAGTACCTGCCGCAACTGATCAGCGGCGAACATGTCGGCGCCCTGGCCATGAGCGAGCCGAACGCCGGCTCCGATGTAGTCTCGATGAAACTGCGTGCCGACAAACACGGCGACCACTACGTGCTCAACGGCAGCAAGACCTGGATCACCAACGGTCCCGACGCCAGCACCTACGTGATCTATGCCAAGACCGACCTGGAAAAAGGTCCCCACGGCATCACCGCGTTTATCGTCGAGCGGGACTGGAAAGGCTTCAGCCGCAGCAGCAAGTTCGACAAGCTGGGCATGCGCGGCTCTAACACCTGCGAGCTGTTTTTCGATGACGTCGAAGTGCCCGAAGAAAATATCCTCGGCGTGCTCAACGGCGGCGTAAAAGTACTGATGAGCGGCCTCGACTACGAGCGTGTGGTGCTGTCCGGCGGCCCTACCGGGATCATGCAGGCCTGCATGGACCTGATCGTGCCCTACATCCACGACCGCAAGCAGTTCGGCCAGAGCATCGGCGAATTCCAGCTGATCCAAGGCAAGGTCGCCGACATGTACACCCAACTCAACGCCAGCCGCGCCTACCTCTACGCGGTGGCCCAGGCCTGCGAGCGTGGCGAGACCACGCGCAAGGATGCCGCCGGGGTGATCCTCTACAGCGCCGAACGCGCCACGCAAATGGCCCTGGACGCGATCCAGATTCTCGGCGGCAATGGCTACATCAATGAATTCCCTGCCGGGCGTCTGCTGCGTGACGCCAAGCTGTACGAAATCGGCGCCGGCACCAGTGAGATTCGACGGATGCTGATCGGTCGCGAACTCTTCAACGAAACCCGCTGAAGGAGCGCGCCCATGGCCACCCTGCATACCCTACTCAACCCCCGCTCGGCGGAATTTGCCGCCAACAGCGCGGCGATGCGCCAACAGGTCGACGCCCTGCACACCCTGCTCGCCCATGTGCAACAAGGTGGCGGCGCCAAGGCACAGGAGCGGCACACCTCACGCGGCAAACTGCTGCCCCGCGAGCGCATCAATCGCCTGCTCGATCCAGGTTCGCCGTTCCTTGAACTCAGCCAATTGGCCGCTCATCAGGTGTATGGCGAAGACGTGCCGGCGGCCGGGGTGATTGCCGGGATCGGCCGCGTGGAAGGTGTCGAATGCATGATCGTCGCCAACGATGCCACGGTGAAAGGCGGTTCCTATTATCCGCTGACGGTAAAAAAACACCTGCGCGCCCAGACCATCGCCGAGCAGAATCGCCTGCCGTGCATCTACCTGGTGGACTCGGGCGGCGCCAACCTGCCGCGTCAGGACGAAGTGTTTCCCGACCGCGAGCACTTCGGGCGGATCTTCTTCAACCAGGCCAACATGAGTGCCCAAGGCATCCCGCAGATCGCCGTGGTGATGGGCTCGTGCACCGCCGGTGGCGCCTATGTGCCGGCCATGGCCGATGAGGCAATCATGGTGCGTCAGCAGGCCACCATCTTCCTCGCCGGCCCGCCGCTGGTGAAGGCGGCCACGGGTGAAGTGGTCAGCGCCGAAGACCTGGGCGGTGCCGATGTGCACTGCAAAATCTCCGGCGTGGCCGACCACTACGCCGACAGCGACGAACACGCCCTGGCCCTGGCCCGCCGCAGTGTGGCCAACCTCAATTGGCGCAAGCAGGGCCAGTTGGTGCAGCGCGCACCGGTAGCCCCGTTGTACAGCGCCGATGAGCTGTACGGCGTGATCCCGGCCGATGTCAAGCAGCCGTTCGATGTGCGCGAAGTGATTGCGCGGCTGGTGGACGGTTCGGTGTTCGATGAATTCAAGGCGCTGTTCGGCACCACGCTGGTCTGCGGTTTTGCGCACTTGCACGGCTACCCGATTGCCATTCTGGCGAACAACGGGATTTTGTTCGCCGAAGCCGCGCAAAAAGGCGCGCACTTTATCGAGCTGGCTTGCCAGCGCGGGATTCCACTGCTGTTTTTGCAGAACATCACCGGGTTTATGGTTGGCCAGAAATACGAAGCCGGCGGTATCGCCAAGCACGGCGCCAAGCTGGTCACTGCCGTGGCCTGTGCCAAGGTGCCGAAGTTCACCGTGATCATCGGTGGCAGCTTCGGTGCCGGTAACTACGGCATGTGCGGCCGCGCTTATGACCCGCGCTTTTTGTGGATGTGGCCGAATGCACGCATCGGCGTGATGGGCGCCGAGCAGGCTGCGGGCGTGCTGGTGCAGGTCAAGCGCGAGCAGGCCGAGCGTGCGGGCAATGCGTTCAGCGCTGAGGAAGAGGCCGCGATCAAGCAGCCGATCCTCGATCAATACGAAACCCAGGGCCATCCCTACTACTCCAGCGCCCGCCTGTGGGACGACGGGGTCATCGACCCGCAGCAGACCCGCGAGGTACTGGCCCTTGCGCTGTCCGCCTCCTTGAACGCCCCTATCGAGCCGAGCCGCTTCGGCGTGTTCCGCATGTAATTGGAGCTGTACCCCATGAGCGATTTCAATACCCTCGAACTGATCACCGACAGCCGTGGTTTTGCCACGCTGTGGCTCAGTCGTGAAGCCAAGAACAATGCGTTCAACGCCGAAATGATCCGCGAACTGATCATTGCCCTTGACCACGTGCAAAGCGACCCAGCCCTGCGCTTTCTGGTGCTGCGCGGACGCGGCAAGCACTTCAGCGCCGGTGCGGATCTGGCCTGGATGCAGCAGTCGGCCGAGCTGGATTACCACACCAACCTGGACGACGCCCGCGAACTCGCCGAGCTGATGTACAACCTGGCCAAGCTTAAAATCCCGACCCTGGCGGTGGTGCAAGGCGCGGCCTACGGGGGGGCGCTGGGCTTGATCAGTTGCTGCGACATGGCGATAGGCGCCGACGATGCGCAGTTCTGCCTGTCGGAAGTGCGCATTGGCCTGGCACCGGCGGTGATCAGCCCGTTTGTAGTGCAGGCCATTGGCGAACGTGCGGCGCGGCGCTATGCCCTGACGGCCGAGCGCTTTGCTGGCCAACGTGCGCGGGAGATCGGCCTGCTGGCGGAAAGCTACCCTGCCGGTGAACTGGATACCCAGGTGGAGCAGTGGATCGCCAACCTGTTGCAAAACAGCCCGGCGGCGATGCGCGCCAGCAAAGACCTGCTGCGTGAAGTGGGCAACGGCGCCCTCACCCCGGCGCTGCGCCGCTACTGCGAAAATGCCATCGCACGGATTCGCGTCAGCGCCGAGGGCCAGGAAGGGTTGAGGGCGTTCCTGCAAAAAAGATCACCGAGCTGGCAATCCCAGGAGCCGCGCCCATGAGCACTCTGACGACGCTGCTGGTGGCCAACCGGGGCGAAATCGCCTGCCGGGTGATGCGCACCGCCAAAGCCATGGGCCTGACCACGGTGGCCGTGCACAGCGCCATCGACCGCGATGCACGGCACAGTCGCGAGGCGGATATCCGCGTCGACCTGGGCGGCAGCAAGGCCACGGAAAGTTACCTGCAAACCGACAAGATCATCGCCGCCGCCGTCGCCAGCGGCGCCCAGGCGATTCATCCGGGCTATGGCTTTTTGTCGGAAAACGCCGGTTTTGCCCGAGCGATCGAAGCCGCCGGCCTGATCTTCCTCGGCCCGCCCGCCTCGGCCATCGACGCCATGGGCAGCAAATCCGCCGCCAAGGCACTGATGGAAACCGCGGGTGTGCCATTGGTGCCGGGTTATCACGGCGAAGCCCAGGACCTGGAGACCTTCCGCGCCGCCTGTGAACGTATTGGCTACCCGGTTCTGCTCAAAGCCACGGCGGGCGGTGGTGGCAAGGGCATGAAGGTGGTTGAGCACGTTGACCAACTCGCCGAAGCCCTGGCGTCGGCCCAGCGTGAAGCGCTGTCGTCGTTTGGCAACGGCCAGATGCTGGTGGAGAAATACCTGCTCAAGCCGCGCCATGTGGAGATCCAGGTATTTGCCGATCAGCAAGGGCATTGCCTGTACCTCAATGAGCGAGATTGCTCGATCCAGCGTCGGCACCAAAAAGTCGTCGAGGAAGCGCCAGCGCCGGGGCTGAGCGCTGAACAGCGCAGGGCCATGGGCGAAGCTGCCGTGCGTGCGGCACAGGCCATTGGCTACGTGGGCGCCGGTACCGTGGAGTTTTTGCTGGATGCGCGCGGCGAGTTCTTCTTTATGGAGATGAACACGCGGCTGCAGGTGGAACACCCGGTAACCGAGGCCATTACCGGCCTGGACCTGGTGGCCTGGCAGATTCGTGTGGCTCAGGGCGAGGCGCTGCCGATCACTCAGGAACAGGTGCCGCTGATCGGCCATGCAATTGAAGTGCGCTTGTATGCCGAAGACCCGGCCAATGATTTTCTGCCTGCCACCGGGCACCTGGCGCTCTACCGCGAATCTGCGTCAGGCCCGGGACGCCGGGTGGACAGCGGCGTCGAGCAAGGGGACCGTGTGTCGCCATTCTATGACCCGATGCTCGGCAAGCTGATTGCCTGGGGCGAGGACCGTGAGCAGGCACGTCTGCGCTTGCTGAGCATGCTTGATGAATTTGCCGTGGGTGGCCTGAAGACTAACCTGGGTTTCCTGCGGCGCATCATTGGCCATCCGGCATTTGCCGCAGCCGAGCTGGATACCGGGTTTATTCCGCGTTATCAGGATCAATTACTGCCGGTGCCTGGTGAGTTGAGCGACGAATTCTGGCAGGCGGCGGGTGCGGCCTTCATTCAGAGCTTGCCGGCGGGTGAAGGGCCTTGGGCTGACAGCCGTGGATTTCGTGCAGGCCTGCCCGCCGAAATTTCGCTGCATTTGCGCTGCAACGAGCAGGATCGCCGGGTGACATTGGGTGAAGAGGCTCCGCGACTGCGTGGGGAACACCTGCTGATCGAACATCAAGGCGTGCGTCGCTCGCACCTGGCAGTACGCCGCGAGGGCAGCGTGTTCTTGCGTTGGGATGGCGAGATGCATGGCGTGAGCCTGTTCGACCCGATTGCCGCTGTGGAGGCGAACCCGTCTCACCAGGGCGGCCTCACGGCGCCGATGAACGGCAGCATCGTGCGGGTGCTGGTAGACGTTGGCCAGGCGGTTGAGGCCGGCACACAACTGGTGGTGCTCGAAGCGATGAAAATGGAACACAGCATCCGTGCCCCCCAGGCGGGAGTGGTCAAGGCGCTGTTCTGCCTGGAAGGCGAAATGGTTGCCGAAGGTTGCGTGCTGGTGGAGCTCGACGCCGCCGATTAGAACTTCGCCGTGGCCTGTACGACCACACCCAGGATGTGGCAATCGTCGGTGAACAGCCGTTTCGGATAGGTCGGGTTGAGCGGCACCAGATAGCGTTCGCCGCTTTCTTCCATCAACTGGCGAAAAGTTGCCTGTGGGCTGTCGGCCCATTGGGCAACCACCAGTTTGCCGGGTTCGGCAGCGATGGCTGGGTCCACCAGGATCAGCATGCCGGCGGCGATGCTCAGGCCACTGAGCGCGGTCATGGCGTCCCCCGTCACAGGGAGCCAGAAGGCGTTTCCGTGGGCGTGGTAGTCGGTCAATTCGAAGCGCACGGCGCCATAAGCGGGGCGCTCTTCGCGGACTTCGCACAGGCCCCTCCACTCGCCGACCGGGTAACGAAAATACGGGTTGTACTGTTTAGCCGGGATCAGCGCGTCGTCGGTTTTTTCACGCACCTCCTGCACCACTTCCAAGTCGCCCAGCCCCAGTTCTTCCAGGACCCGGTTCATATCCGCCAAGCTCGGCACCCGGCGCTTGCTGAGCCAATGGCCCACACCGCCCTGGGACATGCCCAAGCGTTCAGCCAGCTCACTCTGTGTGACCTTGCGGTCTTTCATGTTGGCCTTGACCAACGCGATCCAATTATCCATGGCGCCAGACAATACGGCAGGTATTTTCCAGGGCAATAAACAGTTTGTAGTAATCCATAAAACGACATGAATACGATAAGTACTATCATCAGGCATAAGGTTTTCGCCCCCCACACAGAGTATCGCCCCTTATGACGACGAGCCCGTATCTACTGCCCGAAACACCTGAAAATGATGACGTGTACAACCTGCGCAGCAGCGGTGCAGCACAGCGTGCGCTGGACTTTTACTTGAAAGAAAATATGTCGGCACCAGCCCCGCAAGAGCGTTTTTTCGAGATCAAGCCAGGCATCAGCCACGAAGAAGCCCTGGTGCACGCCTCAGACCTGTTGCGCAGCGCTGCTGCCACCGCCTATGAATCGGCGAGCAACCACCAGGGCAATCAGCGCGAACTGGCGTTTTCAGTGGTGTATTTGATTGATATGGCGAAGGCGATGGTGGAGCGATCGTTGCAAAGGCCAGAAGCCCGGGCGAACGGATAACAGGCGCGTAAGAAAAATATTTCTATCCCATGGATAAAAACATTTGACTTGCAAATGATAATGATTATTATTGGACCCATCTGATCGCGAGATCAGTCGATAGACCAAGGGACCTTAGGTCGGACTCTTGGAATATCTCCTCATCAGGCTAATCACGGTTTTTGACCCGGCTCTTTGGCCGGGTCTTTTTTTTGCCAGTTTCCCTGGCATGGCTTCAGGCTAATGAAGACTGTGTGTTGCTTGATGGCGCGCATGGTAGCAAAAGACCATCGCCGAAAGAAAGTCAGTCGGGCGCTCTGGTTCACATCTCTGCGAAATAGCGCTTGAGAATCAATCTCATAGATTCTAACCTGCGGCTGCGTCATGGACGACGCCCCCCTCCTCCCTGCAACAATTTTGCATCCAGGCTTTACCAGACTCCTGTGTAATATAGCTGCCACAACACTCATATTCAGGCAGCCAGACTATGACCGTGGCCTTGACCTCCATCAAGATCAGCACCGACTTCGACAGTGGCAATATCCAGGTGCTCGACGCCAGCGATGCCTATCAGTTACTGCTGGCAATCAAACCCGACACGCAGAGCCATCATTTCCAATGGTTCCACTTCAAGGCCGAAGGCATGCACGTGGGCCACACCCACACGTTTCGCCTGAGCAACGCGGGAGGCTCCTCGTATAGTCATGCCTGGAGCGGTTACGACGCTGTAGCGTCCTATGACCACACCAACTGGTTCCGAGTCCCCACGCGCTTTGACGGCGAGATCCTGCACATCAGCCTCAAAACCAGCGAGAAACACGCCTGGCTTGCCTACTTCGAACCCTACAGCCGCGCACGCCATGATTGGCTGATCGATCAGGCGCTGAAATACGCAGGCACTCAACTGCTGGCCACCGGTAAAAGCGTCGAAGGCCGCGATATTCAGCTGTTGCGGCGCGGCAAAGGTGGCGAAGACCGTCGCAACGTCTGGATCATCGCCCAGCAGCATCCCGGCGAACACATGGCCGAATGGTTTATGGAAGGCATCATCGAGCGCCTGCAACAGGACGGCGATGCCGAGATGAAAAAACTCCTGGCCGCTGCCGACCTGTACCTGGTGCCGAACATGAACCCCGACGGCGCCTTCCACGGTCACCTGCGCACCAACGCCATGGGCCAGGACCTCAACCGTGCCTGGCAAAGCGCCAGCCAAGACAGAAGCCCGGAAGTGTTGTTTGTGCAGCAACAGATGGAACACTACGGTGTCGACCTGTTCCTCGATATCCACGGCGACGAAGAAATCCCCTACGTGTTCACCGCCGCCTGCGAAGGCAACCCCGGCTATACGTCGCGCATCGAAGCGCTGGAAAAGCACTTCCGCGAGCACTTGAGTGCACTGACCCGCGACTTCCAGACCGTCCACGGCTACACCCGAGACTTGCCGGGCGAAGCCAATATGACCCTGGCCTGTAATGCCGTCGGCGAGAAGTACGACTGCCTGTCCCTGACCCTGGAAATGCCCTTCAAGGACAACGACGACAGCCCCAACCCGAAAACCGGTTGGTCGGGTGAGCGCTCCAGGCAACTGGGCAAGGATGTGCTGAGTACGGTGGCCGATATGGTCACGGCCCTGCGCTGACCATCCTGCCCAACCGGCATCAGTCCTTGGTGCCGGTCATGCTCTGCAACACGCCGTCCCGTCGAATCAGCCCGTGGAACAACGCCGCCGCCAGGTGGACCAGCACCGTCAAAAACAGCAGGTAGGCCAGGAACCCATGGGCCTTGCGCAGCAGCGCAAACAACGGCGCATTGGCCCCGACCAGCGCCGGCAGTTGCACCGAACTGCTGAGCATCACCGGGTCGCCCGCCGCCGAGATCATCGCCCAGCCGAGCAGCGGCAACACCAGCATCAATGCGTACAACACCAGATGCGATGCCTTGGCCGCCAGCACTTGCCACAGCGGCAAGTCAGACGGCAATGGCGGCTGACGGGTGGAAAAGCGCACCGCCAGACGCACGATCACCAACGCCAGGATCGCAATCCCCAGCGGCTTGTGCAGGTGGATCAACCACTCGTGCCGCTCTGACACCGACGCCGCCAGGCCTGCGCCGATAAACAACATGGCGATGACCAGCAGCGCCATCAACCAGTGCAGCAGGCGTGCCAAGGGCGCAAAAAACCGAGGCTGGGCATTCATGGTTTCGACTCCTGAGGGGCACTGTGCAACGGGCTGACTTCACCGGCACGGCGCAGGTATGAACTGGCATACGCCGCCGAACGGGCGGCCAGCAGTGGGTCATTGGAGGCTTCGATGCCACTGGGCAGAATCAACGGGTCGAAGTTGATGTCGCGGCAATCACCGTCGGCCTGGGGTTGGCTGCTTTGCAGCACCAGGGTGCCGGCGTTCAACACCTTGTGCTCGCCGGTCCAGGTCTTGCTCGCGTCGTCGAGCGGGTCGCCGGGGTTGGCCAGGGTCATGTTCAACTGCCAACGCAACGGCCCTGACGCCAGGCGCTGCACCAGGTTTTTCTCAAGAAAGTCAGCAGCGGCCGGCGCTGCATCCCCCGCCGCGTCCTGGCTCTGCGGCACTACGCCCCAGCGCACAGCCTGGCGCGTGCCATCAGCGCTCACCAGGTAAAACGCGTTGATGCCGTTGTAGGTTTCGGTGGCATAGCTGGCCGATGGTTTCGCGGTCTTGACCCACGCCAAAAACGCCGCCGTTTCGGGATGCGCGGCAAAAAATGCCGGCATGTTCGCCGGGTTCGGCTTGCCGGTGGCCGGGTCGGGCGCGCCGGCCTTGAGCATCTGGTAGAACGCCTCGGGCGTGCCCACCGGGAACACCGGCATGCTGTTCATGCCGGTGCGCCATTGCTGGCCATTGGCCTGGCTGAATTGCACAGCGAAGCTGCGGATCGGCACACTGCTGTCCGGCGCATAAGGATTTCCACTCGGCAAGGCAAACCGCCCGACCAGCGGCGTCTTGGCCTCGCTGAACACTTGGGCACTGGAGTACGCACGCGCCTCGGGAGTGCTCTCGAAATAACCGGCCACGCATACGCCCTTGGCATGGTTACGGCGAAAACCAGGGTGTACGCCGTTATTGGTTTCCAGGGCATTGACCAAGGTTTTCGGGCGCAGGCGCTGTGGGTCGAGGGTGCCATTGACGTAGGCAAAGGCCCCCGCCACAACCGCAACCACAGCGCCGATACCCGCCAACCTGACGAGCAGACTGCCAGCGCTCAGTGGAGCCCGAGGCGGCGATGAGTGATCTACCATGAAAAAGCTCCAGGGCACTAGGCCACAGGGGAAATGAGCTATAAGACGAATCTCATGTAGGCTTATTCCCCATTCACTGTAGTTTTTTTCAGAGCAGAGCGCGCACCGGGCTGAGCGCCCTTCTACGCCTGGTTAAACAATGCTGGCCGCTTGTCCAGAAACGCCCGCATCCCCTCCTGTTGATCGGCGGTGGCAAACAAGCCGTGAAACAGCCGACGCTCCAGGCGCACACCGTCATGCAAACCAATCTCCAGGGATTGCGCTACCGCCTCCCGCGCCGCGCGGGTGGCTAACCGGGAGTACCCGGCAACCTGCCCGGCGACCGCCAGTGTCTGCTCAAGCAAGGTCGCCGCCGGGTAGATGCGAGACACCATCCCTGCCTGTTCCGCCTCCTGGGCGGACATCGGCCGCCCGGTCAATACCAGGTCCATGGTCTTGGCCTTGCCGATCAAACCCGTCAAACGCTGGGTCGCCCCCATGCCAGGGATTACGCCCAGCTTGATTTCCGGCTGGGCAAAGGTGGCGGTGTCGGCAGCGAAAATCATGTCGCACATCAGCGCCAGCTCACAGCCACCTCCGAACGCGTAGCCAGACACTGCAGCGATCGTCGGCGTGCGCAAACGGGCAAAACCCTCCCAGCCAACAAAATAGTCCTCATTCAGCATGTCCAGGTAGGACTTGCCACTCATCTCCTTGATATCAGCCCCCGCAGCGAAATACGCCGCACTCCCAGTGATCACAAGACACCCGACCTGGGGATCTTGATCCAGGGCAGCCAGGCACGAAACCAGCTCCGTCATCAGTGCCGAACTCAGCGCGTTTTTGACTTCGGGGCGGTTCAACCTGACCAGAACCACCCGCCCATGACGCTCGAACACTACATGCATAAACACCTCCACAGATTGATATCACTCGACTAACAAAGCGCTGTTTCAGGAGTCCCAGATAGCGCCATAGGCCGGTATATCCCTGGCCTCCAGCTCTGCCACCACCCGCTGCGTCAACCCCTGGTTGGCAATACAGATCACCGCTTCCGCCCCAAAGAGCTGCACAGCGCCGTAGGCCAGTTGCACCAGGTCAGGTTTGCCGCGCTCATCGGTGTCCCAGATCACCGCGTCTGGCTGGGCCAGCAGAATTTCTTCGACCAGCGCGTCACCGTAGGTTTTACGCGGGCTACGGGTAGACCAGATCAACCGGATAGGCACCTGCGCGGCGAGCAGATGCGGCATGACCGGCCCGATGCCACTGCCGGTGGCGATGTACACCACAGACTTGAACAGGGTCTCCACATTGGCCACGCCAGCGGTCGTGATGCCCTTTACCCAGACATGCTCAGGCAGGTCCTCGATATACCGCCCAGTCCAATCCCCTGCCCGGGAAATGATCAGGCGAAAACCTGCCTCACCGGGTGCGGGGATATTGGCAAAGGCATGCCACTCCAGCAGCGGATGCCGGCTGATCGCATTGGACGAGCCCGGGAACGGTGTGGTGTGTTTAAAGCGCGTGATGACCGCATGCCCGGAAGGTCGCGTGTGCTCAACAGCGACCTTGCGCAGCCGCAGCCAGGGCAAAGCGATGCTGAGAGTCAGCAGCACCAGCATCCAGAACGCCCCACTGTGCAGCAGGCTCGATGCGTGCTCGACGGATGCCAATAGCGTCAGCCCCCAGAACAACAGCAACGCGCCCCAGCCAGCAAACCGATGAACCCGCTCGAACGCGTTGTGAAACCTGCCACGAATGCCCGGTTGAGCCATGATCACCATCAGCAGCAACAGGCTCAGCAGCGTGCTGCAGACCCACAGCCAGGCAGACGAAACGCTGCCAGGCTCATGCAAATAACGCGTGACCTGCACCCCGAACAGGGCCGCAAACCAACCGGTGGCCGCCAGGGCTGCGCCGCTGTGCAACCCACCGATGTGGTACACCTTGGCCGCGCTGCGCCGCACGCGCAGCGGCCATGAGCGCGGAATCCGCGTCGCCAGCCAGAACAGCGCATTTATGACGTATTGCTGGCGAATCAAGATGACAACCGAAAGATTGACCAACACCATGTCCGACAGCACCTGAACCGTTATGCCTTGCAGGTTCAACCACACATAGGCCGCGTTTCCCATCAATACCAGGGCCACCAGGCGGTTGTAATAAGAGAATAACGGCAACGCAGACCAGCGGCGCCAAAGCGACAGTTTGGGCGGTACAACGGTGTGGGTCAGCGCATCAATCATGGCAGGCCTCCGCTTGCGAGAGCGCCAGCAACGCCTCACACCGTTTCCGGGCTCGCTGCAGCAATAGCGCCTTGTCGATCTTGCCCCTGGCGGTCAGTGGAAAATGCTCCACGGCGAAAATCAGCAACGGCACGCAGTAGTAAGCCAGGCGCTGCTCGCATTGGATGCGGCAGGCGTCAATGTCGGCGCTGGCCGGCGAAACAAACGCCACCAGGCTGCGGTCGTCGAGCTTCAGCGCGACCGCCCGCGCACAACCGTCGGCGGCTTCCAAGGCTGCAGACACGGCGTCCAGTTCCACCCGAAAACCGCGAATTTTCACTTGGTCATCCACTCGCCCCAAATGTTCGAGTTGCCCGTCGGCCGTCCAGCGCCCCAGGTCCCGCGTGCGAAACATCATGGCATCGCCGCCAAGGAAGGGGTCCGGGTGGTAACGCTCCAAGGTCAACGCCGGGTTATTGAGATAACCAGCCGTCACCCCCGCGCCGCCGGCCCACATTTCACCCATTTCGCCCAGCTCACAGGCACGTCCCTGTTCGTCAAGCACATACACGGTGTTATTGGCGGTCGGCTGGCCGATGGTCAATAACGCGCCCGGTACATGCCGGTGCAGCGTATTGATGATGGTGGTTTCAGTCGGGCCGCAGCCGTTGTAGAACGTGCAGTGTGCAGCCCACTGTTCGGCAAGCGCATGGGAACAGGGCTCTCCGGCCACGGCGACCACATCGAGTTCGGGACACTGCCTGGGATCCAGCGTAGAGAGTATCGAGGGCGTCGCGATCAACACATGGCACTGTGCAGCCGTCTGGGCGATGTCCTTGCCACGAATCAGCAGAGTCGCCCCTTGGGCCAGGCAGCCGAGAATCTCCCAGGCGGCCATATCAAAACCGATATTGAGGATCTGCCCGACATTGCGGCCTGGCGCCATGCCCATGCGCCCCGGCGATGTCAGCAAGATATTGCAGACGTTGCGATGCGTGACACACACGCCGTTGGGACGCCCTGTCGTGCCGGAAGTAAACAACACGAAACACAGGTCTTCAGGGGCGGCAGCGGCAAATACCCGGTCATTGTTCTCTGCGACCTGGGGTTCTTCGGCAAGGAACACGTCCAGGCACAGACAGCGATGGACCGCCTCTTGCGGAATGCCATCCAGCAGGTGCGACAAAGTGAGAATCACGGGGCTGCTCAATGAATCGAGGATCATCGCCAACTGCAGGGTCGGAACGATTCTGGCGTCCTGCGGCACGTACGCGGCCCCCACCTTCAATACCGCCAACAACCCCACCAGCATCGGAATCGACCGCTCGACAAACAACGCCACCGTGTCACCGCGTTTCACACCCTGCTCAATCAAGCGCACGGCTAACCGATTGGCTTGTCGGTTGAGCTGTTCATAGCTGATGCGCTGGCCTGCGCACACCGCCGCCGTGGCTTGCGGCACCAGCGCCGATTGCACCTCAATGGCGTGGTGCACACAGCCATACGCAACCTGGGTTGACGGGCCGCTTCCCCATTGCTTAAACAACACCTGCTGAAAGGCCGGCAAATGCGCGAGCGCGGGAGGGGGGAGAAACGGCTTATCGATCGGTGAAAACGTCATGGACACACCCTCGTAGGTTCACTGCCAAAACAGTTCTGGCAGTACAGGTGTCGATTGAGGGGCGAACACGAGATTACAGGCTCACAAACTATGCAGAATCTTCTTACCAGCACCTGTCAGGTTTCTTTTCTCCAAGAGTGGAATAACCTACAGGAGCAAGCGTCTACCTCAGCACACCCTGCCAGACTTGAATGCCAATGCATGAACTCGACGAACCGTTACGTGAACTCATCCCCAGGCTGCGGCGCTTTGCCGTGTCCCTGACCCGTAACGCCAGCAGCGCCGACGACCTGGTGCAGGCCACCCTGGAGCGGGCCATCAACCGTTGGGCCGACAAGCGCATCGAGGGCGACCTGCGCGCGTGGCTGTTCTCGATCCTCTACCGGCAGTTCCTCGACGCCCACCGCCGCACCCGCCGCTATGCACGCATGCTGGAATTTTTTACCGGCCGCGACGATGCACAGCCATCGGTGGAGCGTACGGTGATCGCCCAGTCGACCCTGCAAGCCTTCGATCAGCTCAACACCGAACAGCGCGCCCTGCTGTTATGGGTGTCGGTAGAAGGCTTGAGCTACAAGGAAGTCGCCGACATCCTCGACGTGCCCATGGGCACCGTGATGTCGCGCTTGTCCCGCGCACGCCAAGCCTTGCGCCAACTCAGCGATGGCGAAATTGCCAGCCCTTCCCTGCGGATACTCAAATGATCAGCCTGCCCCCCAGCGAACGCGACCTGCATGCCTACGTCGATCACCAACTCCTGGAGAGCGATCGCCGTGTACTCGACACCTATCTGGCCGCTCACCCCGAGGTCGCGGCCCAGGTGCAGGCCTGGCAGCACGACGCGCAATTGCTGCGCGCGTCACTCAGCGGCGCCTTGCAACAGCCGGCCAACCCGGCGCTGGACCCGGCGCTGATCCGCCAGCGCATCAAGCAGCAATCGCGCCGTCACTTCGCCACGGCGGCGGTATTGCTGATTGCCGTGAGCCTTGGCGGCCTCGGCGGCTGGCACGCCCGCGAAGCCACGCAAACGTCGATGTTGCCGATGGCCGACGCGATGCAAGCGTTCCGTCTGTTTGCCCAGGAAGGCATCATGCCCGCCGACTACAACGGCCAGGACAGTGGCACCATGCAGGCCTGGCTCGACCGCTACTTCAACCAGGCCCATCGCCTGCCGGACTTGAGCCAGTCAGGTTTCAAGCCGGTCAGCGGCCGGTTGCTCACCACCGAGCAAGGCGCCGCCGCCATGGTGCTGTACGAAGACCCGCACGGTCGGCGCATCAGTTTCTACATTCGCCCACCGGGCCCGAACAACGGTTTCCTGCCCCGTGGCCAGCGCTCGGCGGATGGGTTGCAGGCGCAATACTGGTCTGGCGGCGGCTACAACTATGCGGTGGTCAGCCCCACGGATCAGCCGCCGCCGTCCATGCAGCCGTTCTAGAACCCCACGTCCAGCACCACGTTGTCGAGGTAGGTACCGGCGGGTGGCGTGGTCTGGTCGGTGTAGATTCTGGCGTTGTAGTTGAATACCTGGCTGCCGGTGCCCAAGCCATTACCGGGGTTGACCTCGGCCGTTGAGCTGGCCCGCCGCGCCGCGCCGACACTGCCCCAGCGGGTGGTGCCGGCGCTTTTGAAAATGTCGTAGGCCAGGTAGTTGCTGCCCGAGATCATGCGGCGCCGCCCGCCCACACTCAGCGGGTTCTGGCCATCGCTCAGGCCCACGGTGTAGGCGCTGCCTTTGGTGCAGGCGATATTGATAGTCTGCCCCGTTACGGCCGTGAACCCACTGACCACCGGGGCGCTGCCAAAGCTGATATTGGGCGCGGTGATCTGGCAGTCGTTGGTGACGGTCATGCTGACTGTCAGGGTCGCGACGGCATTGCCGATATCACGCCCCAGGCAGATCCCGCCAACGCCGATGCCCGAGCAATAGTTCCAGTTCCAGGCAATGTTCAACGTCTCGGTATACAGGCCCGCCGCCACGTTGCTGCCGGTGATGCTGCTCAGGTACAGCGGCACGGTTTTCGCCCCGGGCCCCGCGATCAACCCCAACACCTGGGCAATCCCCCCGGCGCCACCAAAATCGAACTGCGTGCCCCGGGTGATCGGATAGCTGCTGCTGTTGTTGCCGTAGATTGTGTAGCCGATCACGTCACCGGTCGGCCCGACCATGCCGCTCTGGGTCGAGGTGATGGTGGCGTAGAAGTGGTCCGACGGCACCAGCAGCGAAATCAGCGCCGATGTGCAGCGCAACCCGGCGTTGGTGGTCGAACTGGTTTGCGCGGCCGTGCGCACCGTCATCGAACTGATCGAGCCGAAACTGGCCGGCGCGCTGGTGACCACCGAGCACGCCGCCATCGCCGGGCCTGACAGCAGCAGCCCGAGCAGCAGGCATGCCTTGCCCCTCACTGGCACACCAACGGCCCGACCAGCGGCACGCCTTGTTGTTGCTCGTCCACATCGAAGGTCGCCTGGCAGGTACGTCCTGGCCCCAGCGTCACCTGCAAGGTGTTATGGGCCGACAGGTTTTCCAGGTACACCAAACCATCCCAGCCCACCACCGCCTGCTGGCCGCTTTGCTCATGCACCACCAGGCTGCCCAGGGGCAATTCCTGGTGCTGGCTGTCCACCAGCGTGACGCTCGCCGCCAGCACGCGGCGCAGCGGGAATTCCAGCAGATAACCCGCGCCACGGCGCACCGAGACCCGTTGTTCCACGTTGGGGCTCTGCACATTGAGCGGCAGGTTCAGTGGGTCGATTTCATACTTGCCCCGGTAATACGCACTGCTCCAGGGCACCAGCAAATGCCCGTTGCGGTCGGTCTCGCCCACCAGTTGGTTCTCGTAACGCACCGGAATCCCGGCAAAGCCCTGCGTACTCACCACCACAAACGCATCATTGATGCGGTTGGCGGCAAAGGTGTCGCCGCCCATCCACACCAACGAACCGCTGGCATCCGCCCAGCGCGTCTCGGCATCGCTGCTGCCATACACGCCGGCCTGCAGTTGCACCGACTGCAAGCGCCAGGTCAAGTCAACCTGTCGATAGCTGGGTGCGTCGCCCTGGGCATAGCCCAGGTTATAGCCGAACCCACCTTGGCTGGGCACGGCGCTGCTGTAGTTGACCCGCTGGCGGCCAGTGCCGTCCTTACCACGCTCGGTGCTCAGCGCAAGGCTGCCGTTGAGGTCGAACGGGATGACCAGTTGCGCCTGCATGGCCCAGTTGCTGTCGCCGATCTCGCGGTTGGCCGACAGGTAGAAGCTGGTGTTGCGCCACAACGGTTTGCTCCAGCTCAGGTTGAGCAGCCGCGTGCGCGAGTCGTCTGCGGCCTGCACGTCGAAATAGCCCAGGCCCAGGCTGCCGAAACGCTCAAGATTAAGGCTCAAGGTCACCTGTTCACTGCGCTTGCTCAAACTCGCATAGGGCGTGTCGACCAGCGTCAGGTCGGCGTAGTCGGCGCGCCGTTCGACCCGTTGATAGGACAGGCTGTAATGGCTGCTGTTGTACTGATAACCCAGGCTCAGTTGCTGGCCGTTGCGGCCTTCGAACTGGCTCTGGCTCAGGGCCGTGTTGAGCACGCCGAAGTGGCCCAGTCGCACGTTGCCGCCCAGCCCGCCGAGGGTCAGGTCACTGGACGCTTCGGCGTGGCTTTCCAGGGTCAGGTTGTCGGAATAGCCGTAACGCAACGTCGCGCTGGTCACTCCTGGCCCATAGGAAAAATCCCGCACGGTGTAGTCGCGGCGCAACGTCCCGGCCGCCACCGAAAAATCCGTCAAGCCTTGTTGCAGCAACGTGCTGGTGACGTAGAACGGCACCGTGGTCGACACCTGGCGACCCAGGGCATCGGTGGTCACCACCACCGCTTCACCCGCGCCGTTGATAAATGGGACGTTGGTCAGGGTGTAAGGGCCAGGTTGCAGCAGCGCGCTTTCGGATTTGTAGCCGTTGATGAACAAATCCACCGACGACGGCACCGCCGCCTCACCGGCAAATTGCGGCAAGGGATAAGTGACCAGGTCGGGGCGCACCGCAAAGTCGCGCGAAAACTGCACCCCGCCCAAGCGCACCGAGCTGCTCCAGGGCAGCGAACCGCTGATTACATCGCCCGCTTCGTAGGTGAGCATCCGTTCATCATCAGAGAAACGCCAGGTGGTGTCGTAACGCCGGTAGCCATTGTTGAGCGTACTGTCGTTGATACCGTCGGCCAGGGTCTGGCGGACCTGCCCGGTGTTGGACAACGTGCCCCAGTTGTCGAACAGCCGCACTTCGTTCCAGGCCGCGAGGTAGCTGCCGCCTTCATCGGTGTCGTTGAAATACAGATCGTAGTTGAGCAAGGCGCCAAAGCTGCTCATGGCCTGGGTGCGCGGATAGGTGTTGCGGTTGCCGATGAACTGCTCCTGCAGCCACGACGGCGGTACGTCGATCAGCAGGCGCTGGCCGTTGCTGTCGTAATCGCTGTGCAGACCGGGGATTGCGTCCAGCGCCACGCTGCCGCTGAGTTCACCGGGCAGCTTCATGCCCACGTCCTGCAGCGCCCCCGCCGGCACATATAGCTGCCCGGCGCGCTGGTCGACGGCAATGACGCGGCCGGTATCCATCTGGTTGACCACCAACTCCAGAAACAGCTGTGCATCGGCGACAGCCTCCATACTGCTCGGCGGCGGCGGCAGGTCGCCCGCCACTGCCGCGCCCCACAGCCCGCTGACCACCACCGACAGCCATAGATGACGAGCCCGACCACGACTCACCATGGCGTTGTGTCCTTCAATGGACATCTCCATCCGCTTAACACCCGGAGCTTCCCAGCCCCGCTACACCACCCTCAACGCTTCGGCGCAAGGGTCTCCAACTGCGCTGCACCGTTGACGCGAACCTGCAACGGCTGATCAGCCGACACCGCATCCGGAACCGGCCAGCGCATGGTCGCGCCGGGCAGCACATACCCCAATAAACCCTCCACCAGCGGCCGGGGCTGCCCGCTCTGTTTGAACGACGCATCGGTCAGCCGCGCATGCACCGCGCCCTGGTTTCGCACCTCGATGTAGTTGCGCCCCGCCACCGTGACCTTGTGCCAACTCAGGTCCGGCTTGCCCGCGCCTGCCGGATCGCGCTGACGCGTGGCGTCCTCTTTGCTCCACAGCCCCGCGCCGTAGGCGAACAACGGCACCGAGTAGCGCATCTGGAAGCGAATGGCGGCGGCCGTGTTCTTGCCTTCCGGCGGCGTGGGCACCTGCAACGGCGAGGGGATTTCATCAATGATGATGCGATAGGCCAGCTCCTGGCCCGGCGGCACTTCACGCGTGCGGGTCAGGCGCACCAGTTGCTTCTGCCCCGGCTCGATCCTGGCCACCGGCGGGCTGCCGATCACATCGCGCTGGTTCTGGTACTGCTCGTCGAAGCCGCTCTGGCTCCAGGCAAATACGCGAATCTGCAGGCTCGCGGTTTCCGTGCCGCGGTTCTCCAGCCACAGCGCGCTGGCCTGTTGATCCGCTTCCAGCACCGGGTCGATGGGCCAGATCAGCACCGAGCTGGCGGCCTGCGCCAACCCCGCCATGCACAACGCC
Source organism: Pseudomonas sp. 2822-17 (assembly GCF_002742485.1). NCBI lineage: Bacteria > Pseudomonadati > Pseudomonadota > Gammaproteobacteria > Pseudomonadales > Pseudomonadaceae > Pseudomonas > Pseudomonas sp. 2822-17. The sequence goes on along the minus strand of NZ_LJRZ01000738.1, from coordinate 289,309 downwards.
CCCAGGGCCGTGCCCACGGCCCACAGCCGCCGGGAAGGTGAACGCATAAAACCACTCCTTATACCGATAAGCCCTACCACGTCAGTTGCACCTGCAACGTGTCGCTGTACGTCCCCCCAGGCTGATTGCCCGGTAATACCACCCGCCCATAGATCGGCAGGCTGATGGTGTTTGCATCGCTGTACGTCACGCTGACGCTTTGACTGACCCCCAGGCTCTGGCTGAACGCCGCGTCCCGAAACAGCTGGTACGCCACCCGCGCACTGCCGCTGTTGAGCTGCAAGTTGCGCCCGCTGCTGTTATGCAGGCCGCCGTCGACGCTCATGCTCAACGCCACCCCCGGCGTGCATTGCAGGGTCACACCGCCGGTCAGCGCGGCAGTCACGGTGCTGGTGGCCAGGGCCGAGTAACTGCCGTAATTCAGTGCGCCGTAATTGGCGCTGCCGCCAACGATCAAACAGCCCGGCGTAATCGTCGCGCTCACCTGAAAGCTCTGGCTGGTCACCGCCGACAACGGCAGCGGCACCGCCAGCCCACAGGCCAGCAAGGCGCAAAGCCAGCGCATCAGAACGTCAGTTCAACAGCCACGGTGTCCGAGTACGTGCCCGCCGGCAGCCCGGCCTTGCCCACCGCCCGCCCATAGAGGTTCACGGTTTGCGCCACGCCGGTGCTGGTGGCGAGGGTGATCACGCCGTCAATCGCCAGCAGCGCCGAGTGGCCGCTGTCGGTGTAGAAGTCGTACGGCACGAAGTTGCCCGCGCCGTCGGCCAGCGCACGGGTGCCCCCGTCAGACGCACCATCATTCGCACCGGCACGCACCTTCACCGCTGGCGTGGTGCCGCTGGAACACAGGATCGACAGCGCGCCCCCGGTGCCGGTGCCGCCGAGCAATTGGGCGTCGGCATTGGTGAAAAGGCTGTTGGTGGTACCGAAGTTCAGGCTACCGAAGTTCAGGCCGGTGGCCGCTCCGGAACCGTTGACCTGGCAACTGGCAATCAGTGTCAGGCTGGAGGTGATCTGGCCGGTCACCGTGGTGGCCGCATTCAGGCTGGAGGCCATCGCCAGACCCAGTGCGCAAACGCCGAGTCGAGATACACGTGCATGCATGATCGTCATCCTTTTGATTTACCAGTCCAATGTCACCGTCAAAGTGTCGGTATAGGTTCCTGCCGGGAGGGCCGTGGTATTGGCCACCACGGCGCCCCACACCGGGATGGTCATTTGCGTGCCGTTGGTGGCTACAAAACTGCGTTGCTGGCCGATGGTGTAAGGGATGCGCCCCAGCGGGTCGGCCATCAGTTGATAAGGGATGGTCTGGCGGCCGTTGCTCAGGCGCCGGGTGGTGCCGACGGCATTGGTGCCGCCGTCGATGGTTACGGTGAAACTGGCGACCGTCGGGTTGCACGAGACGGTCAGCGGCGCATTACTGCCGTCCGAAACACCCGCCGCCAAGGGATTGCTCCACGTCGGCCCCTGGCTGCCGAAGTCCAGCATGGCCGTGCCGCCCGTCGGGCTGACCGGGGCGATTTCGTTACCCTTGCTCACTTCGCAACTCGCGGTGATCACCATGCGCGCCTGGATAAACCCGCTGGCCACCGCCGCGCGGGCATCTTCGGCCAGCAGCAACAAGCCACCCATGGCCACCAGGGTCCAGCCCCGGCTCACCATGTGACCGTGACCTTGAGCAGGTCGGTGTAACGACCGACCGCGGGGATGTCTTTTAGCGGTTCGATCCGGCCATACAGCGGCAGGTCGACGGAACCGGAGTCCGGCACACGGCCGCTCAGCGGCACATTCACCGGCAAGGGGATGAGCCGCGCGGCGTCGGCATAAATGCGATAAGGAATGGGCCTGCCGGAGGGGATGCCCGTGCTCAGGTAACGCACTTCGCCGGTGCCGCCGTTCAGGCCGCCATCGACGCGCATCTGGTACGGGGTGTCGGGGTTGCATTCCAGGCGCGGCTGGCGCTGGCTGATCAGCGCCGCACTCAAGGGCCCGGCCGGGTCATCCAGACGCGGGCCGCTGCCGAAGTCCAATACGCCTAGTTGCTCGATGCCAGCGCTGCGGGTGGTGCCCACCAACTGGCAGCCGCGCTGCACGTCGATGCGCACCATCACTTGCAGTTGCGCTGCGTAAACCGTGCTGCAGAGCATTGCGCCCATCACTGTCAATACTGCTCGTCCCTTCACTGCCCCAAATCCTTATACAGGGGTGACTGCTGTGTAGAAGGGTAGTCACTGAGGAAGAATCTGCCAGTCTGGACAGGATTTCCTGCATTCCATGCCTTTTCGAGATGGCTGGCCGCGCCCTTGTGCATTGGTCAAATCGCGGCGAGCGCCCTAAAGTAAGCGACTTCGACACACAGAGTGACTTCCATTGGCCGTGCTTGCCTTGATCCGTCGTTTGCTCGGTAAACCCACCGATGGCCACGACGACTCGCCCATCCAGACGTTCTTTGACACCAAAGCCCGGCAACAGGGCTACACCCTCAGCGCCGGCCAGGCCCAGGCAATCGCCGCCATGGCCCGCGCAACCCGGCACCTGCTCGCCGGCCAACCCACCCGCAGCCTGTACCTGCACGGTCCGGTAGGTCGCGGCAAAAGCTGGCTGCTGGACGGCTTCTTCCAGGCGCTGCCCATAACCGAGAAGCAGCGCGTGCACTTTCATGAATTCTTCGCCCGGTTGCACCGAGGCATGTTCACCCACCAGCAGGCCGACGATGCGCTGGGCGTGACCCTGGATGAACTGCTCGATGGCTGTCGCGTGCTGTGTTTCGACGAGTTCCATGTGCACGATATCGGCGATGCGATGCTCATCACGCGGCTGTTCAAGGCGCTGTTCCAAAGGGGCGTGCTGGTGCTGGTCACCTCCAACTATGCGCCCGAAGGGCTGTTGCCCAACCCGCTGTACCACGAACGGTTCAAGCCGGTGATCGACTTGATCGCCACACGCATGGAAGTGCTGGAAGTCAGCTCGCCCCGAGATTTTCGCAGCCTGCCCCAGGCCCATGCCGTGCAGCGTTTTACCACCGGTCGGTACGTGTGGCCGGGCACATCGGCCCAGCGGGCGGCGCTCGGCCTGCCTGCCACCGATGGCCCGGCGCAGCACCTGACAGTGGGCAACCGACAACTCATCTGCCGCCAGCATGACGCCCGCACCATCGCCTTCACTTTCAGCGACCTCTGTGAACAACTGACCGCCGTGATGGACTACCTGCTGCTGTGCGAGGATTTCGATCACTGGATCATCGACGGCCTGCCGCACCTGGCCGAGTGCCCGATCGCCGTGCAGCAACGGTTTATCAACCTGGTGGACGTGCTCTACGACAAGGACAAGCACCTGATCCTGATCGGCGAACACACGCTGGAGCAGGCGATGAGCGGCCAGGCCATCGACCTGGCGCGCACCGCCAGCCGCCTGAACCAACTGCAACAAGCCAGCCCGCAACCCATCCACGACCCGGTATCATGAGCGCCATTCACGCCCCTTTACCGAGTGACCGCGCCGTTTATGAATACCCTCGCCCAACTCAAGGCCGGCCAGTTGGCCGGCATTACGCGCCTGGACCTGTCCTGCGGGCTCACCGAATTCCCTGAAGAAATCTTCGGGCTGGCCGACTCCCTGGAAGTTCTCAACCTCAGCGGTAACGCCCTGAGCCGCCTACCCGACGACCTCCACCGCCTGCCACACCTACGTGTGCTGTTCTGCTCGGACAACGCCTTTACCGAACTGCCGGAATGCCTGGGCCAATGCGCAAAGTTGAGCATGATCGGCTTCAAGGCCAACCAGATCAGCCACGTGCCTGCCGCCGCTCTGCCGCCGTTGCTGCGCTGGCTGATCCTCACCGACAACCGCATCAGCCGATTGCCTGACGCATTGGGCGAGCGTCCACTGCTGCAAAAACTGATGCTGGCCGGCAACCAGCTCGCGGCCCTGCCGGAAAGCCTGGCCAATTGTCACAACCTCGAATTGCTTCGCATCGCGTCCAACTGCCTGACCCACCTGCCGCAATGGTTGTTAGCCCTGCCAAGCCTGACCTGGCTGGCCTATGCCGGTAACCCCGTGGAAATGGCCGTGGAGGTGACGGCAGACGTCGCAACACCGGCTATTGCGTGGACAGACCTGGAATTGGGCGAAGTGCTGGGCGAAGGCGCCTCGGGGGTGATCCGCAAGGCCCTGTGGAAAGCACAAGCCAAGCCGATTGCCGTCAAACTCTACAAAGGCACCATCACCAGCGACGGCTCGCCGCTGCACGAAATGCAGGCCTGCATTGCCGCCGGCCTGCACCCCAACCTGATCAAGATCGAGGGCCGCGTGGTCGACCACCCGGACGACCAGGCCGCCCTGGTGATGGACCTGATCGACCCCAGCTACCGCAACCTCGCCGCCCTGCCGAGCCTGGCGTCGTGCACCCGCGACATCTACGCACCAACCGCTCGTTTCAGTGCCGATGTGGCCTTGCGCATGGCACGGGGCATCGCCTCGGTGGCGGCACATTTACACCGGCACGGCATCACCCATGGCGACTTGTACGGCCACAATATTCTGTGGAATGACGCAGGGGATTGTCTGCTCGGGGATTTTGGCGCGGCGTCGTTCCATGCCAAGGCCGATACCTTGGAGACACGGGCGTTGCAGCGAATTGAAGTGCGGGCGTTCGGGGTGTTGCTGGGAGAGTTGTTGGAGCGGGTTGAGGGTGGGGCAAGCGGTGAACTGTTGGAACTGCAAAGAAGATGCTGTCAGCCGGATGTGTTGGCGCGACCGAACTTCGAAGAAATCGAGGCCTTGCTGACAGCCAGCCAGCACCCCTGAACATTGCGGGAGGGGGTTTGCCCCCTCCCACAGTTGTCCAGCGATAAGTCCAATCAGCCAGCCAGGCCGACGAACATATCCTGCACGTCATCATGGTTGTCCAGGCCTTCCAGGAACGCCTCGACCTCAGCCATCTGCTCATCGCTCAACCCGCTCACCGGGTTTTTCGCGATGTAGCCCAGCTTGGCCGACAGCACGGTGAAACCCTGCTCCGGCAAGGCTTTCTGTACCGCGTCCAGGTCGGTGGTTTCGGTGATGAACAGGGTGGTGCCCTCTTCTTCGCCGTCTTCAAAGTCCTGGGCACCGGCTTCAATCGCGGCCATTTCCGGATCGGCGTCCGGGGTATCCGGGGAGGCTTCGATCAGGCCGACATGGTTGAAGTCCCAGGCGACCGAGCCCGAAGCACCCAGTTGGCCCTTGCGGAACGCCACGCGGATTTCCGCCACGGTGCGGTTGATGTTGTCGGTCACGCACTCGACGATCAACGGCACCTGGTGCGGGGCAAACCCCTCGTAGGTCACGCGGTGGTATTGCACGGTTTCACCGAGCAGACCGGCGCCCTTCTTGATCGCGCGGTCCAGGGTTTCCTTGGGCATCGAGGCCTTCTTGGCCTGCTCCACCACCAGACGCAAGTGAGCGTTGGTCGCGGTGTCGGCGCCGTTGCGGGCGGCGATGGTGATTTCTTTCACCAGCTTGCCGAAGATCTTGCCCTTGGCATTGGATGCCGCTTCTTTATGTTTGACTTTCCACTGTGCGCCCATGACTCACTCTCTGATATCCATAGCGCCGAGACGTCTACTGGCCGGCGCTTTGGGGGCAGAGTTTATAGCGCGAGAACGCATCGTTCCACCAAAAAACCCTCAGGGCGCCAACTCGAAAAACGCCTGAATCAAACGCAACGACCGGCGTCGTTCCATGCAGCCGAGCATGTGCCGGTTCAGCAGCCCGTCGCCCTGGATCGGCACCGCGCGCACCCGCGGGTCCTGGCTGACCTCCATCGACGACACCACGCCCACACCCAACTCGGCGGCGACGGCCTCGGTTACTGCCTCGCGGCTGTCCAGTTCCAGTAACACCTTAGGCTGAACCTCGGCAGCCAGGCACGCATCGTCGAAGGTACGACGGGTGATGGAGTTGGGCTCGCGCAGCACCATGATCACTTCGTGCAATTGCTTGAGCGCAATGCCCTCGGCCTGCGTCGCCCACGGATGCCCAGCCGGCACCAACGCGCAAATGCGTGACTCGCTCAAAGGTTGCAAATGCAGACCATTGCGCGGTTCCACTTCAGTCAGCACCGCCACATCCGCATGCTCGGACAGCAAGGCCGCGAGGGTTTCCTGGGCATTGCCCAGGCGCAGGTTGACCGTGATGCCGGGGTAGCGCGCACGCAGGCTGGCGATCATCGGCATGACCAGGTGCGGACCGTCCGCCGCCACTTCCAGGCGGCCGGTGAGCAATTGCCGATTGGCCTCCAACAGCGCCTGCGCTTCGTCCACCAGGCCGAAGATCGCCCGGGTGATCGCCGCCAGGCGTGCGCCCTCCTCGGTCAATTCCACCCGCCGTGCCGTACGGCGCAACAGGGGAATCTGGTAGTACTCCTCCAGCGCCTTGATATGCCCGGTCACCGCCGGCTGGCTGATAAACAGCCGCGCCGCAGCTCGGGTAAAGCTGCCTTCGCGGGCTACCGCATCGAATGCGCGCAATTGAAACAGGTTCATGGTTATCGGCCTCACTGATAGCTCGCATAACAACAAACAATTTGATTGATAACAAGCCAAACTGCAATTTAGGCCCCGTAGCTTCACACCCCGATGCCTTGCGAGAACTTGCGATGAACACTGCCGCGCCGATCCTGCTGACCCCTGGCCCCCTGACCACATCCAGCCGCACCCGTCAGGCAATGCTGGTGGACTGGGGTTCATGGGATGACCGTTTCAACCAACTCACCGCCAGCGTCTGCACGCGACTGCTGGCAGTCCTCAACGGCGCGGACAGCCATCACTGCGTGCCTTTGCAAGGCAGCGGCACCTTTGCCGTCGAAGCGGCCATCGGCACCCTGGTTCCACGCAACGGCAAGGTACTGGTGCTGATCAACGGCGCCTACGGCAAGCGCCTGGCGAAGATCTGCGAAGTGCTGGGCCGCGACTTCAGCACCTTTGAAACCGCTGAAGATGAGCCCACCACTGCCGCCGACGTGGACCGTTTGCTCCAAGCCGACAAGGGCATCACCCACGTCGCCTTGATCCACTGCGAAACCAGCACGGGCATTCTCAATCCGTTACCGGAAATCGCCCAGGTCGTCAAAAACCACGGCAAACGCCTGATCATCGACGCCATGAGTTCCTTCGGCGCATTGCCCATTGATGCTCGCGACGTGCCGTTCGAAGCCTTGATCGCCGCCTCGGGCAAATGCCTGGAAGGCGTGCCCGGCATGGGTTTTGTCTTCGCCGAGAAGCAGGCACTGGCCGCCGCCCAAGGCAACTGCCATTCCCTGGCGATGGACCTGTTCGACCAGCACAGCTACAGGGTCAAGACCGGCCAATGGCGCTTCACCCCACCGACCCACGTGGTCGCCGCCCTGCACGAGGCGCTGCTGCAATATCAGGAAGAAGGCGGCCTGCCTGTTCGAAACCAACGCTACACCGACAACTGCCAGGCGCTGCTGGACGGCATGGCCAAGCTCGGTCTGCGCAGCTTCCTGCCGGCTGCCATCCAGGCGCCGATCATCGTCACCTTCCACGCCCCGCAAGACCCGCACTACCAGTTCAAGGACTTCTACGAACGGGTCAAGGCCAAGGGCTTCATCTTGTACCCCGGCAAATTGACCCAGGTGGAGACCTTCCGCGTCGGCTGCATCGGTCACGTCGACGCCGCCGACATGGGCGCCGCCGTCAGTGCAATCGCTGAGGCTTTGCAGGCCATGGGCATCACCCTTACATCCATTGGAGCGCCCGCATGAACTATCAAAACCCCAACACCCTCCAGGCCGTGATCCTCGATTGGGCCGGCACCGTGGTCGACTTCGGCTCCTTCGCGCCAACCCAGATTTTTGTCGAGGCCTTTGCCGAGTTCGACGTGCAAGTCTCTATCGAAGAGGCCCGCGGCCCGATGGGCATGGGCAAGTGGGACCACATCCGCACCCTCTGCGACCAGCCGCAAGTTGCCGAGCGTTACCGCAAGGCGTTCGGCCGTACGCCCACTGACGACGACGTCACCGCCATCTACCAACGCTTCATGCCGTTGCAGATCGAGAAGATCGCCGAACACTCGGCGCTGATTCCTGGCGCCCTCGACACCCTTGCGCAACTGCGCAAGCAAGGCATCAGGATCGGCTCCTGCTCCGGCTATCCCAAGCAGGTAATGGACAAGGTCGTCGCCCTGGCTGCCACCAATGGCTACGTCGCCGACCATGTCGTCGCCACCGACGAAGTGCCCAACGGCCGCCCTTGGCCAGCCCAGGCCCTGGCCAACGTGATTGCACTGGGGATTGACGATGTAGCAGCGTGCGTGAAGGTCGACGACACCGTGCCCGGCATCCTTGAAGGGCGTCGCGCCGGGATGTGGACCGTCGCGCTGACCTGCTCCGGCAACGCCCTGGGCCTGACCCATGAACAGTTCCAAGCCCTGGATGCCACCACCCTGGCCAGCGAACGCACGCGCATCGAAGCGATGTTCGAAGGCTCGCGCCCGCATTACCTGATCGACACCATCACCGACCTGCCGGCAGTGATCGCCGATATCAACCAGCGCCTGGCACGCGGTGAAATGCCGCAAAGCCACTGATAGAGGTCAACACAACGGCATTCGCGTAGGGCAAACCGTTCAAAACAGGCATAGAGTAAAAGGACTCCGTCGCCAAAGAACGGAGGCTTGCCCTGATGAACGAGGAACCCAGCGATGCCGTGGAAAAATTCCGATACGCGCTACAGCACTATGTCGATTGCGCTGCACTGGTTGATGGTGGTGCTGCTGGCGGTGGTCTACGCCTGCATAGAGTTACGCGGCCAGTTCCCCAAAGGCAGCGGCGCCCGCACGCTGATCGTCGAGATGCACTTTATGTTCGGTCTCACGGTGTTTGTGCTGGTGTGGCTGCGCCTGTTTGCGCGCAGCCTGGGGGTAGCGCCGAAAATCCTACCGGCACCGCCGCAATGGCAACGCCTGCTGGCCACCCTGATGCACGCCGCGCTGTACGCCCTGATGATCGGCATGCCGATTGCGGGCTGGCTGATCGTCAGCGCCGAGGGGCATTCGGTGATGTTCTATGGCATGGAATTGCCGCCGCTGATTGGCGAGAACAAGGCCCTGGCCAAAGAGATTGAAAGCTGGCACGTGCTGTTCGGCAAGATCGGCTACTGGCTGATCGGGCTGCATGCCCTGGCGGGGATCTTTCATCATTATGTGATGCGCGATAACACGGCGCTGCGGATGATGCCGGGTAAGCGCGCTAGTCTGTAAACCCTCGCCGGCCTTGCAGGCCGCCGGTGTGCACGAAGATCAGGCGAGTGCCGGGCGCGATGTGGCCGGCCTCGATCTGCTGTTTCAAGGCCAGTAATGCCTTGCCGGTGTAAAGCGGTTCCAGCGGCACGCCGCAGGCTTGTTGCGTGGCCTCGATAAAGTCGAGCAACAACGGGTCGACCTTGGCGAACCCGCCCCGGCTGGCGTCCAGCAACTCATAACCGCCCGTCACCAAAGCACTCACATTCTGCGCCACACCGTGATCCTTCGGCACGGCCAGTGCGCCGTACACCGGATGGGCCCCCGCCTCTGCCAGCACCAAACCCGCCAGCGTGGTGCCGGTGCCCGCTGCCAGCCACCACCCGTCGTAATCGGCCCAGCCCAGCTTGCTCAATTGCGCACGGGCCTGCTCGACCAGCACCCCGCAGCCCATTGCCCCCTCCAACCCGCCGCCGCCTTCCGGCACGGGATACAGCTGGGGATATTGCTCACGCCAAGGCAACCAAAACCCCGGTTCATTGCGCGCGCGATAACCACCGTAGCCGAGCCAATGCAGCTGCATACCGAACGCTTCCAAGTCTTGGACGGTAGGCGTGTCTTGCGGATGGCCGCGCAGCAGGCCGACGGTGGCAAAGCCAAAACGCTTGCCCGCCGCCGCCAGTGCGTGCAGATGGTTGGAGTAGGCACCGCCGAGGCTGATAACACCGCTGGCCCCGGCCCGTTGTGCCTGGGCCAGGTGTTCGGTGAGCTTGAACCACTTGTTGCCGCTGATCAGCGGGTCGATGCGGTCCAGGCGCAGCACGGCCAACTCGACGCCGTTCAGCCAATCCAGCGCCAAAGGTTCAAGGGGTGCATAGGGAAGCCAATCGAAGGGGCCCATTGAACGGGAACTGTATGAAAAACGGGGCGGTAGTCTAACACCGCCCCGCTCGGGGGTTTTACAGCTCGGCGGCGAGGCGCGAGCCCTGGTTGATGGCACGCTTGGCGTCCAGCTCGGCCGCCACGTCAGCACCGCCGATCAGGTGCACGTTCTGGCCGGCAGCGACGAGGCCGTCGTGCAATTCGCGCAACGGGTCCTGGCCGGCGCAGATGACGATGTTGTCCACCGCCAACAGTTTTGGCTCACCCTCGGCGCCGATGCGGATATGCAGGCCGTCATCGTCGATCTTCAGGTACTCGACACTGTTGAGCATCTGTACCTGCTTGTTCTTCAAGCCGGTGCGGTGAATCCAACCGGTGGTTTTGCCCAGGCCGTCGCCGACCTTGGAGGCCTTGCGTTGCAGCAGGAATACCTCACGCGCTGGCGCATGCCGCTCGAGTTTGATCCCGGCCACGCCGCCACGGGCTTGCAGTTGAGTGTCGATGCCCCATTCCTTCCAGAACGCTTCGCGATCCAGGCTGGTGGACACGCCCTGGTGGACGAGGAATTCGGATACGTCAAAACCAATACCGCCGGCGCCGATCACCGCGACGCGCTTGCCCACTGCCTTGCGTTCGAGGATCACGTCCAGGTAGCTCAGCACCTTGGCATTGTCTACGCCGGGAATCGCCGGGGTACGCGGTGCGATGCCGGTGGCGAGGATGATCTCGTCGTAGCCGCCAGCCGCCAGTTGCGCCACATCCACACGGGTGTTGAGGCACAGCTCAACGTGGGTAGTCTGCAGCTTGCGCTTGAAGTAGCGCAGGGTTTCGAAGAACTCTTCCTTGCCCGGCACACGCTTGGCGATGTTGAACTGGCCGCCGATCTCGCTGGCCGAATCGAACAGCGTCACCTGGTGACCGCGCTCAGCCGCCACCGTGGCCGCAGCCAGACCCGCCGGGCCGGCGCCGACCACGGCAATCTTCTTGATCTGCTTGACCGGCAGGTAATTGAGCTCGGTCTCATAGCACGCGCGGGGGTTGACCAGGCAGGTGGTCAGCTTGCCGCCAAAGGTGTGGTCCAGGCATGCCTGGTTGCAGCCGATGCAGGTGTTGATTTCATCGGCGCGGCCGGCGGCGGCTTTGTTGACGAACTCCGGGTCGGCAAGGAACGGCCGTGCCATCGAGACCATGTCCGCATCGCCTTCGGCGAGGATCTGCTCGGCGATTTCCGGGGTGTTGATGCGGTTGGTGGTGATCAACGGGATCTGCACCGCACCGCGCAACTTGGCCGTGACTTTGCTGAACGCGCCGCGTGGCACTTTGGTGGCGATGGTCGGGATACGCGCTTCATGCCAGCCGATCCCGGTATTGATAAGGGTCGCACCGGCCTGCTCGATGGCCTTGGCCAACTGCACGATTTCTTCCCAGGTGCTGCCGCCTTCCACCAGGTCGAGCATCGACAAACGGAAGATGATGATGAACTTCGGGCCGACCGCTTCGCGAACACGGCGCACGATTTCCACAGCGAGGCGCATGCGGTTTTCGTAGCTGCCACCCCAACGGTCGGTGCGGTGGTTGGTGTGGGCGGCGAGGAACTGGTTAATGAAATAACCTTCGGAGCCCATGATTTCCACGCCGTCGTACTCGGCGACCTGAGCCAGCAGCGAGCAGGTGACAAAATCCTGGATCTGCTTTTCGATGCCCTCTTCGTCCAACTCCTTGGGTTTGAACGGGTTGATCGGCGCCTGGATCGCGCTGGGCGCGACCTGCTTGGGGCTGTAGGCATAACGCCCGGCGTGGAGGATCTGCATGCAGATCTTGCCGCCCGCCTCGTGCACCGCGTGGGTGACGATCTTGTGCTTTTGTGCTTCTTCGTCGGTGGTCAGCTTGGCCGCACCAGCGTACACGCCGCCTTCATCATTCGGGCCAATCCCGCCGGTGACCATCAGGCCCACGCCGCCACGGGCGCGCTCGGCAAAATAAGCGGCCATACGCTCGAAACCACCGGGTTTTTCTTCCAGGCCGGTGTGCATCGAGCCCATCAGGGTACGGTTGCGCAGCGTGGTAAAACCCAGGTCCAACGGGGCCAGCAGGTGCGGGTAGGCAGCAGCGGTCATGGTACAGCTCCACAACGGATCATCACGGGACGTGGAAGGCTCGAATGGCCTGCCATCGATTTATGTCCCACAGACTAAGAGGCCATCCCCTACCGCTCAATGACCGAAACTCACAACTTATTGATCCAAATGCACAGCGCCCCTTGGCAAGCCTCTGCAGGGGCCCTACCCTAGTCAGCGAACCCTGCACCCGGTCTGTTGTCTGTTCCCCCATGCGTAAACTTCTAGCTTTTACCGTCACCCTGGCCCTGGTTGCCGCCATCGCCGCCTATCTGGTCTGGACCCAGGAGCGCCCCGTGGCGCATTACCTGTCGGACCTGCGCAGCACCGTCGCCGTCAACGAAGGCCAGCCTGCCGATCGCGGCAACCTGCTGGGCATCCAGCCGGAGCTGTTCCCCGCCGACTACCAGAGCCTGGAACGCCTGCACCTGAAGCTCGCGGCTTACCTGCAAAACGCCCGTGACCAAGGCCTGATCAACGACAAGACCATCGTCGTGTTACCTGAACACATCGGCACCTGGCTGATGCTCACTGGCGAGAAAAACGAGGTGTACCACGCGCTGCATGTGAAGGACGCGATGCATTGGTTGTCGATCAGCAATCCGCTGCAGTTCCTGCGAGCCTGGATCAGCGCCACCGGCGATGACCGCACCAACGACGCCTACCTGCGCATGAAAGCCCCGGCCATGGCGCGTGACTACCAGGTGCTGTTCGGCGGCCTGGCCAAGGAGTTCGGGGTCACGGTGGTGGCCGGCTCCATCGCCCTGCCCAACCCGAGTGTGAGCCAGGGGCAACTCCAGGTCGGCCATGGTGCGCTGTACAACGCCAGCGTGGTGTTTGCAGCGGATGGCTTGCCCGTCGGCGATCTGCAACGCCAGCTCTACCCGATCTACGACGAGCGCGGCTTTATCGAGCCCGGTGATGAAAATGTCATCAGCGTGGTCGAGACTCCGGCCGGGCGCCTCGGCGTGCTGGTGGGCAGTGACAGCTGGTACCCGGACAACTACCGCAAGCTTAACGAACAAGGCGCGCAGCTGATCGCGGTGCCAGCCTTTGTACTCGGCCGCGACACCTGGGAACGTCCATGGCGTGGTTTTAAAAGTGTCTCCACACCCCAGGAAATCAGCCTCAAGCCCGAGGAACTCAGCGAAGGCGAAGCGTGGCGCCGCCTGACCTTGATCAGCCAGCAACCGATCAGCCAGGCCAGCGCCGGCATAAGCGTATTCCTGCGCGGGCAGTTCTGGGACCTGAGCACTGCCGGGCAAAGCTTCCTCAGCCACAACGGGCAGATCAGCGCCGACGGCGACGCCCGTGGCGCGCGCTTGCTGAATATCTGGCTGTAACGCGGTGAAGCCGGTGCGCCTGGGGGATCTGTCGGTAGGCTTCGTACATACCCTGGCCGATGCGATCCACAGCCACGGCCTGGATCCGCAGCCGCTATTGCTGCAATACGGCCTCGACCCGGCGCGCCTCGCCGAAGCCGGCGCGCGCTTGTCGATCCCACGTTATATGCGCCTGGGCCATGCGGCCATCCAACTGACCGGCAACCCTGGATTGGGTTTGCGCATGGGTCAACTCAGCCGCATGAGCCAGGCGGGCCTGGCGGGCGTCACCGCCGCCCAGGCGCCCAACGTCCGCGAAGCCGCCCGCACACTCACACGCTTTGAGCCACTGTATGGCGCCAACTATCGCGGGCAATCGAGTTTTCACGAGGATGCCGAAGGCGCCTGGCTGCGTTTTTATTCCATCAGCCCCTACAACGCCTACAACCGCTTTGTGGTGGACTCGATCATTTCCAGCTGGCTGCATCAGCTCGCCAGCCTGGCTCAACAACCGCTGCAGGCGCAACGCATCGAGATCGAGTTTGACGCCCCCGACTACAGCGAGCAGTACAGCCAATTGGGCGCGAGCCCGGTGCACTTCGGCGCCGAAGCCAACCAGGTGCGCCTGAGTCAATCGACCCTGGGCCTGCGCAACCCCCAGCATTGCCCGAGTACCTGGCAACTGCTACTGCAACTGTGTGAAAGGGAATTGGAGCAGTTGACCCGCACCCGCAGCCTGCGCGAGCGCATTACGCGGTTGCTCGGGCCGATGCTCAATGGCGGTCGGGAACCCGACCTGGAAGAAGTGGCGGCACGCTTGAAGCTGCCAACCTGGACACTGCGCCGAAAACTCGCCGAAGAAGGCACTCAGTTCCGGGCGATTCTCAACGATACCCGCCGCGACCTGGCCATGACCTACATTCGCGATACGGAACTGGCGTTCGGCGAGATCGCCTACTTGCTCGGTTTTGCCTCAGCCCAAGCGTTCCAGCGGGCCTTCAGGCGTTGGAACAACCAGACCCCAGGGGAATTTCGCCGCAGTCAGCGGCATTCCGCCTGACGTCGGTCTTACAGCTCTGTTGCGTCGTCTGCTGGTTCCAGCGGGTCCAGCTCAATCGCGTGGTACTCAAGCAGTTCTTCCTGGTAATCGTCCATAGTGGGCTCCTTGTCTTGAATTAAAAGCGGCTGCCAGTAAATGACCTGCACAGCCAGCCTAAAGTGCCGTCATGACGAAAAAATGTCGACGTCATGACGTTCCTGCACTCCAGGATTAAACGTAGCAGCGTTATTCGGATTTAGCACTGAGGTGTTGAGGCGCGATTGCCATCGGGGGCAAGCCCCCTCCCACACTGGATCTGCATTACGTTTCGGACTTACCTCGGCCACGGGTTTGAACACCCGCCTCCATCGCCATTCCGGCGGCGCGCTCCAATGCATCTGCAAACCCCTGGCGCTGCTCCGGTTCGATCTGCGACAGGAACAATTCGTCCACCGTACTTTCGTAGATCTTCCACATTTTTTTGCGCAACGCTCGGCCGGCATCGGTGATCGACGCAAATGCCGCGCGGCCATCGCCGTCGGAGCGCGAACGCACCACCAGGCCGTCCTTTTCCAGGCGGTCTACCAGGCGCGTGAGGTTATAGCGCTCAATAGCCAGCACATCGGCCAGTTCGTGCATGCGGCGGGTGCCATCGGGGCCGCTTTCCAGGCCCCACAAGGCGTCATACCAGGCATACGGCGGCAGGTCCGCTGCGGCCAGCCGGCGCTCGATTTCACGGATGACCGTCCTGTGGGCCCTGACAAAACGGAACCATACATCAGGCTCTTTCGACGACATGCAACACCATCCGGTGGATTTCAAGAAGGTTGCAATAGTAGCTCATGCCGCGCTAAATTCGCCCATGTAGTTGCAATTGCAACCACTTTTGACGGCGCTCCCACAAGGAGCCCGCCACTTGAAATCCGCCTATCCTGGAGCCTCACATGACCCCGAATAACGCAGTCGGACGCGACGCAGATCCACAGGAAACCCGCGAGTGGCTGGAGTCCATCGAGTCGGTGCTGTCCGCCGAAGGCCGCCCGCGTGCCCATTACCTGATCGATCAGTTGCTGGACTTCGACGTAGCGCGGCATGGCGACTTCTACGGGCGGGTGACCACGCCTTACGTCAATACCATCGCGGTGGATCGCCAGTTGCCCTACCCCGGCAACCTGGCCATCGAACGCCGCACCAATGCGTTTATCCGTTGGAACGCCATGGCCATGGTGCTGCGCGCAGGCAAACACTCCGGGGTGGGTGGGCATATTGCTACTTATGCGTCAGCCGCTGTGCTGTATGACGTCGGTTTCGACCACTTCTTCCGTGGCCGCACCGACAGCTTCGACGGCGACCTGGTGTACATTCAGGGACACTCGTCGCCGGGCATCTACGGCCGCGCCTACCTCGAAGGCCGCATCAGCGAAGCACAGCTGGACAACTTCCGCCGCGAAGCCGGTGGCGAAGGTATTTCGTCCTACCCCCACCCACGCCTGATGCCGGACTTCTGGCAATTTCCCACTGTGTCCATGGGGCTCGGGCCAATCACGGCGGCCTATCAGGCGCGCTTTATGCGCTACCTGGAGTTTCGTGACCTCAAGCAACACCAGGGCCGCAAGGTGTGGGCATTTCTCGGTGATGGCGAAATGGACCAACCGGAATCCCTGGCCGCTATCTCCCTGGCCGGACGCGAGAAGCTCGACAATCTGATCTTCGTGGTCAACTGCAACCTGCAACGCCTGGATGGCCCGGTACGCGGCAATGCCAAGGTAATCCAGGAGTTCGAAAGCCTGTACCGCGCCGCCGGCTGGAATGTGATCAAAGTGATCTGGGGCGGCGGCTGGGATGCATTGCTGGAAAAGGACACAAGCGGTCTGTTGCGCCAACGCATGATGGAATGCGTGGACGGTGACTATCAGAACTACAAATCCCAGAACGGCGCCTACGTGCGCGAACACTTTTTCGGCAAATACCCGGAGTTGCTGGCACTGGTTGCGGACCTGTCCGATGACGATATCTGGAAACTCTCACGGGGCGGCCATGACCCGGACAAGGTCTACAACGCCTATGCCGCCGCCGTGCGTCACAGTGGCCAACCCACGGTGATCCTGGCAAAAACGGTAAAGGGCTTTGGCATGGGCGAAGCCGGCGAAGGCCAGAACATCAACCACCAACTTAAGAAGATGGGCGCCGATGCCGTCAAAGCCTTCCGCGACCGCTTCGGCCTGGAAGTGCCGGACGAGCAACTCGCTGATATTCAGTATCTCAAGCCCCCAGCCGACAGCGAAGAAGCCCGCTACTTCGCCGCACGGCGCCAGGCCCTGGGTGGGTATGTACCCGCGCGCCACACTGCGGTCGAATCGTTGCAGATCCCCGAACTGAGCGCCTTCGCCACTCAACTCAAGGACACTGGTGAGCGCGCGATTTCCACCACCATGGCCTTCGTGCGCATCCTCGGCACCCTGCTCAAGGACCCGCACCTGGGCAAGCTGATCGTGCCTATCGTGCCGGACGAGTCGCGCACCTTCGGCATGGAAAGCCTGTTCCGTCAGATCGGCATCCACTCCGCCGTCGGCCAGCTCTACACCCCACAGGACTCCGGCCAGTTGAGCTATTACAAGGAGAGCAAGGACGGACAGATCATGCAGGAAGGTCTGAATGAGTCCGGCGCGATTTCCTCGTGGATTGCGGCCAGCACGTCCTACAGCAACCACGGCCTGATGACCGTGCCGTTCTATATCTTCTATTCGATGTTCGGTTTCCAGCGCGTCGGCGACCTGGCCTGGGCAGCAGGCGATGCACGGGCACGCGGTTTCCTGCTGGGCGCCACCGCCGGGCGCACCACGCTGATGGGCGAAGGCTTGCAGCATGACGACGGACATAGCCATATCCTCTCGTCGGTGATTCCGTGCTGCATCTCCTATGACCCGACCTTTGCCTACGAACTGGCGGTAATTATTCGCGAGGGCATGCGGCGCATGTACGTCGAGCAGGAAGACATTTACTACTACATCACCCTGCTCAACGAAAACTACCCGCACCCGGCGATGCCCGAGGGCGTGGAACACGGCATTCTCAAGGGCATGTACCTGCTCAGCGCCAGCCCTCAGGCACAGGTACAACTGATGGGCAGTGGCTCGATCCTGCGAGAAGTGATCGCCGCCGCTGAACTGCTGGCCAACGACTTCGGCGTGCAAAGCAATGTGTGGAGTGTGACCAGCCTCACCGAGTTGCGCCGTGACGGGCATGCGGCCGAACGCTGGAACCTGCTGCACCCGGAAAGTGAGCCGCGCGTAAGTTATGCAGAGCAATGCCTGGCCGGACAAACGGGGCCAGTGGTGGTGGCGACGGACTACATGAAACTGTTCGCCGATCAGATTCGTCCGTTCGTGCCGGGACGGCGCTTTATCGCGTTGGGCACCGATGGTTTCGGGCAATCGGACACCCGGGAAACACTACGGGAGTTTTTTGAGGTGGACCGGTATTTCGTCGCGCTGGCAGCCTTGAAGGCACTGGCCGATGACAACGTGATCGGTCGCGATAAAGTCAGTGAGGCGATCAAGCGCTACGGGATCAACGTCGACAAGGCCGACCCCGTAGCAGTCTGATCTACTGCGCAGGCGTCGGCAGGGGCGGAATGGCTTCGGTCGGTGCCGGCAGGTCCGGATGGGTCGGTGCTGGCGTTGGCGTCGGTGCCGGCTCTTCCTGCGGCGCAATGGGCGCAGGCTCTGCCGGTGGTGCCACCGGGTCTGACGCAGCAGGCTCTTCCTTTGGCGCCTCGACCTTCTCGACCAGCGGTGCCGCCTTGGGCTCCGGCACACCCAGGTCAGCCTTGGGCTGCTCGGGAATATGCTCGGCCTTCTTCACTTCCTGGGGCAGGAACACGTCCACCAGCGCAAAGTAACGCTCGTAGAACTTCGGCGCGGACACCGTCTCACTGGCCACCTTGACCATCGAGTCATCGGTGGAGCCGATCGGCATCGATACCGATCCCAGTACGCCCACACCCAGGCTCGCGGAGTTGTTGACCTTCTTCAGCGCGTAACGGTCCTGCAGGGCGTTGGCGAACATCGTCGAATGGTTGGTGCCTTTGCCATCATCGGCACACACCACGTTGAAGCTGATCTGCAGATGGGTTTCGCCGGTCTGCTGGAAGCTTTTGTTACCGACGACGACCTTGGGATCGCTGCTGGTGATGATGTAGCCCTGGCTCAGCAAGGCACGCCGCGCCGCTTCGCACGCCGCGGCATCACTGACCGGGTAATCCCTGGAAAACGTGCCGGAGTCGTCGAAACTCTCATGTTCATAAATAGCGGGTTTGGGTGACGAGCAGCCCGCGGCGCCCGCCAACACCAGCGCCAGCCCGAGGCTACGCAAGTGAAATGATGTCGACATCGATAATCCTGAAGAAAACAGTCCGGGCGGTATTGTGCAACAGAACGAGGCCTTGGCGCGCACATTCCTGTCGGTAAAACGTCACAGGGCTACAGCATGGCGACTGTGGGAAAAAGCCCTGCGCACATATGATCTATAAGCACGCGCAACTTGGCCGAAGCATGGCGACTTGATGGCCACAACATCCAGAAACTGCCACGGTGCTCCAGATAATCATCCAGCACCCGTTGCAGTCGTCCCTCGCGCACCGCCTGGTTGACCATGTAGTCAGGCAGGCAAGCAATCCCCAGCCCTTCGTGGACCACATGGTTGAGCGACTCGATAGTGGTGCTGGCCAGCGAAGTGCGCAACGTCAGTTCGCCAGCACCGGGCTCCAGGCGCAACGGCCAGGGTTCCAGCTTACCGGTGGCGCAGAACTTGTGACGCAGGCAGGCGTGTCCATTTAAATGCTCGGGTTGTTGCGGCGTGCCGTGCTGCACGAAGTACGCCGGCGTGCCCACCAGCACCAGTTGGTAATGCCCCAGATGACGGGCCATCAAGCGCGAATCTTCCGGCTTGCCGGTACGAATTACCGCATCGAACCCTTCCTCGATCACGTCCACCATGCGGTCGGAAAAATCCACATCCAGCTCGATATCCGGGTACGCACGCATGAAGTCACTGAGCACCGGCATCAGCAGGCCGCGCACTTGTGGCACGCTGATGCGCAACTTGCCCCGAGGCGTCGCACTGGCTTCGGTCAACTCGCGCTCCGCCGCTTCGACTTCGGCCAGAATCCGCCGTGAACGCTCAAGGAACAGCGCGCCCTCTCCCGTCAGGGTAATGCTGCGTGTACTGCGATGAAACAGCCGCACACCCAGACGCTCTTCCATCCGCGCAATGCTTTTGCCCACGGCCGAAGACGACACACCCAATACCCGCCCGGCGACGGTAAAGCTGCGGGTCTCCGCCACCTGCACAAATACCGACAGGCTGCCCAAACTGTCCATGATCCTGCCTCAGCTGATTACGGACATCCACGTCCGATAAGTTCGGAACCTTAGCCTGTTTTTCCATCAGTCACAGCCCCCTACTCTGCTGGCTTGCCCTTTCGTATGGAAACAGCGCTATGAGCTCTAACGCTTCACTGGCTGATGCCGCCGCCACAGCCCGACACGAATCCCTGCCTTTGGGCGGCCTGCTGGCCCTGGCCTCGGCGGGATTCATCACCATCCTCACCGAAGCCATGCCCGCCGGGCTGCTACCGCAGATGGGCGAAGGCCTCGGCGTGTCGCCAGCACTGGTTGGCCAACTGGTCACCCTCTACGCCCTTGGATCGTTATTGGCAGCCATCCCACTCACGCTGCTGACCCGAGGTTGGCGCAGACGCCCGCTGCTGCTGATCGCCATCGGCGGCTTTGCCTTGGTCAACAGCGTAACGGCCTTCTCCAGCCACTATGGGCTGACGCTGGTGGCGCGTTTTTTTGCCGGGGTGTTTGCCGGGCTGCTTTGGGCGCTATTGGCGGGTTACGCCAGCCGAATGGTCGCGCCACATTTGCAAGGCCGGGCAATCGCCGTGGCAATGCTCGGCGCACCACTGGCCTTGTCCCTGGGCGTGCCAGCGGGAACCTGGCTCGGTGCGGCCGTTGGCTGGCGACTGAGCTTTGCGATCATGACCGGCCTCACGCTGGTGCTGCTGATATGGGCTCGCTGGCAACTGCCCGACTTCGCGGGTCAACCGACGGGCAAGCGCCTGGGATTACGCCAAGTACTTGCATTGCCCGGCATCCGCCCTGTGTTGTGGGTGACCTTTACCTACGTCTTGGCCCACAACATTCTCTATACCTACATCGCTCCATTGCTGGTGCCCGCCGCACTTGCCACCGACATCGACCGGGTGCTGCTGGTGTTTGGCCTCGCCGCGCTGCTGAGCATCTGGCTGACCGGGGTATTGATTGACCGGTGGCTGCGCACACTGCTGCTGATCAGTTGCGCATTGTTTGGCCTGATCGGCTTGGCGCTGGTGGTCTGGATCGACGTGCCGGTGGCGGTCTACATCGCTGTCGCGTTATGGGGCCTGGCGTTCGGCGGTCTGCCGGCTTTGCTGCAAACAGCGCTGGCCAAATCAGCAGGGGAATCGGCGGATGCCGCGCAGTCGATGCTGGTGACCGTGTGGAACCTGGGAATTGCTGGCGGCGGCCTGATAGGCGGCCTCCTGCTGCAGCGCTGGGGCGTCAGTGCGTTCCCGTGGGCGGTGGTGGGATTGATGCTCCTGGCCGTGGCCAAGCACCGATAAAACAGTGGACATAAAAAAACCCCCGGTCTTTTCAGGCCGGGGGTTTTTTATTCAAACCGCCATCAGAACTTCTTGATGTCAGCCTGGGTTTCCAACTGCTTGCGGTACGCCGCGAAGTCTTGCTGGCCGACACGGGAAGCGAGGTATTGGCGGTATTGCGCCTTTTCTTCGTCCGATGGGGCTGCAGCTTCATTCACACCGTTCAAGCGCACGATCGCCAGGCTACCGTCAGCCAGGGTCACGGTGGTGAAGGTCGGCTTGTCCTTGGCCGCAGGCTTAGGCATGCGGAACAGGGCTTGCAGCACGGCAGGATCAATCGCTTCCGCACTGCGGCTAGCCGCTTCAGTGACTTTCCACGCCTGGCCGTCAACCGGTTGGTTCAGCGGCGTCTTGCCATCACGCAGGCTGGCGATCAGCTCGTCAGCGTGAGTCTTGGCAGCCGCGCTGGCGCGCTCCTTGGCCATCTGGGTGCGGATTGCCGCGGCAACGCTTTCCAGCGGCAGTTGCGCCGGTTTGCGGTGCTCTTTGGCACGCAGCACGATGATGGTTTCCGGGTCCAGCTCAATGGCGGTGCTGTTGGCACCTTCATCCAGCACTTCCGGGCTGAACGCTGCGGTGACCACGGCACGGTTGGCCGCAACACCTTCGCCACCTTCACGGCCAAACGGCGCGGAGGTGTGCACGGTCAGCTTCAGGTCGGAGGCAGGTTGAGCCAGGTCCGACGCTTCGAATGCCGCATCTTCCAATTGCTTGGTCGCTTCGACAAAACGCTGTTCAACCTGCTGTGCCTTGAGCTCGCGGGTCAGCTTGTCTTTCAGGCTGGCGAACGATGGCACTTCAGGCGCCTCAACGCCCAGCAACTTGATCAGATGCAAACCGAAGGTAGTGCGCACTGGCGCCGACACCTGGTCTTGCTTCAAGCCGTACAGCGCGGTTTCGAAGTCCGGGTCATAAACGCCAGGGCCGGCAAAGCCGAGGTCACCGCCATTGTTGGCCGAACCTGGGTCCTGGGAGAACTCCTTGGCCAGGGCTTCGAACTTCTCACCCTTGGCCAGGCGCGCCTGGATGCCTTCGATCTTGGCCTTGGCTTGCGCCTCGGTGACCTTGTCATTGACTTCAATCAGGATGTGCGCGGCACGACGCTGTTCAGCGAGGTTGGCGGTTTCCTTCTCGTAGGCAGCCTGCAGCTCATCGTCCTTGACGTTGACCTGGTCGAAGAAGGAAGACTTCTTCAATTCCAGATAGTCGATGACCACCTGGTCCGGGGTCATGAACTCTTTGGCGTGCTGGTCGTAGTAAGCCTTGACCTCGTCGTCGGCGAGTTTCACCGCCGCAGGGTTGGCCTTGATGTTGACGGTGGCGAAATCGCGGGTCTGTTTTTCCAGACGGGCGAATGCGAGCACTTCGGCATCAGTGACGAAACCGCTGCCGGCAATGCCTGCGCGAACCTGGCCGATCAGCATTTCCTGGGTCATCATCTGACGGAACTGCAGACGGCTGTAGCCCAACTGACGGATCACCTGGTCAAAGCGTTCGGCGCTGAACTTGCCGTCGACCTGGAATTCCGGCGTTTGCAGGATCACTTGGTCCAATGCAGCTTCAGAGAAACCGAATTTGGAATCGGCGGCGCCTTGCAGCAGCAGCTTGCGATCAATCAGGCCTTTGAGGGCCGCTTCGCGCAGCAGTTTTTCGTCCAGCAGCGAAGCATCGAAATCCTTGCCCAACTGTTGCATCAGCTGGCGACGTTGCATGTCGACGGCCTGGCTCAGCTCGGTCTGGGTGATTTCTTCACCGTTGACCTTGGCCACGTCCTGCTTGTTATTACCCGAAGCCTGGAAAATGGCCTCGATACCGGTGAACGCCATCAATGCGACGATGATCCCGATAATGGTCTTGGCAATCCAGCCTTGTGAATTGTCCCTGATATTTTGCAGCATGCGTCCCCCAGAAACGGTTGAACTTCAAAAATTGGCAACCGTGGAGCGTGGGTAGAGTCCGGATAGAAGAAAGGCGCATCCGAGGATGCGCCTTCTCGTAACTGGCGGAGCGGACGGGGGGTTGAACCTGCACCCCCGGCGTGGCGACCCAATGGATAGGTGGGTCAGCTGCCGCTCCGCTGCCAGGCCAGACCTGCGTCCGACCCGGGTAGCAAAGGCTTGATCGAAGCTTAGTTGACGGCTTCTTTCAGGGCTTTACCGGCTTTGAAACCTGGTTTCTTGGCAGCAGCGATTTCCAGTGCTTTGCCAGTCTGTGGGTTGCGGCCAGTGCGAGCTGGGCGGTCAGTCACAGAGAAAGTACCGAAGCCTACCAGTACCACGGAGTCGCCGGCCTTCAGAGCGCCAGTGACGGATTCGATTACTGCATCCAGCGCACGGCCAGCAGCAGCTTTCGGGATATCAGCGGATGCAGCGATAGCATCAATCAGTTCCGACTTGTTCACTCTAAGTCCCCTTATATATCTATTGAGTATGATTCTAAGTTTTTTGGTAAACAGCAAAAATCAGTGCTGAATGGCCTACAGACACTTAAGAGCCGCTTTATAACAAGGGCTCTAAAAAGCTGTCAAGGAAGCCACCAGGCTTATTCACATTAATGCGTGCTAATTCTTTCCTTGGAATCAGACTCTCGTTTTTCGTCCTTGGCAACTATCTCCGGGGCCACATCCGGCAAGGGCTCCGGCGCGTATTGCAGCGCAATTTGCAGGACCTCGTCAATCCATTTAACCGGTTTAATCTGAAGATCCTGCTTGATGTTGTCAGGAATTTCCTTCAAGTCGCGAACATTCTCTTCAGGAATGATCACGGTCTTGATACCACCCCGATGTGCGGCAAGCAATTTCTCTTTCAGACCACCGATCGCCAATACTTGACCACGCAGGGTGATTTCCCCCGTCATGGCCACATCCGCACGCACCGGAATGCCGGTCAATGCCGACACCAACGCCGTGCACATGCCTACGCCAGCGCTAGGGCCGTCTTTAGGCGTCGCCCCTTCCGGCATGTGGATGTGGGTGTCGTGCTTCTCGTGGAAGTCCAGGGGAATCCCCAGGCTCCTGGCGCGGCTGCGCACCACGGTCTGCGCGGCGGTGATGGATTCGACCATCACGTCACCCAGGGAACCGGTCTTGATCAGTTGGCCTTTACCCGGAATCACCGCGGCTTCGATGGTCAGCAACTCGCCGCCCACCTGGGTCCACGCCAGGCCAGTCACCTGCCCTACCTGATCCTGCTGCTCGGCCAGGCCGTAGCGGAATTTCTTCACGCCCAGGAAGTGCTCCAGGGAATCGGCCACGACCTTCACCGAGAAGCGTTTTTCCAGCGCGTGCTCTTTGACCGCCTTGCGGCAAATCTTCGCGATCTGGCGCTCAAGGCCCCGTACACCGGCCTCGCGGGTGTAGTAACGCACGATGTCGCGGATCGCTTCGATGTCAAATTCGATCTCGCCCTTCTTCAGGCCGTTGGCCGAAATCTGCTTGGGCGCGAGGTATTTGACCGCGATATTGATCTTCTCGTCTTCGGTGTAGCCCGGCAGACGAATCACCTCCATCCGGTCCAGCAAGGCCGGTGGAATGTTCATGGAATTGGAGGTGCACAGGAACATTACGTCGGACAAGTCGTAGTCGACTTCCAGGTAATGGTCGTTGAAGTTGTGGTTTTGTTCAGGGTCGAGCACTTCCAGCAACGCCGATGCCGGATCGCCACGCATGTCGCTGCCCATTTTGTCGATTTCATCGAGCAGGAACAGCGGATTGCGCACTCCCACTTTTGTCATCTTTTGAATCAATCTTCCTGGCATCGAACCGATGTAAGTCCGGCGATGACCACGGATTTCCGCCTCGTCACGCACACCGCCGAGGGCCATGCGTACGAATTTGCGGTTGGTGGCACTGGCAATCGACTCGGCCAGGGAGGTTTTACCGACCCCAGGAGGACCAACCAGGCACAACACCGGACCACGAATTTTCTTCACACGCTTTTGCACGGCGAGGTATTCGAGGATCCGTTCTTTGACTTCTTCGAGGCCATAGTGATCGGCGTCGAGAATTTCTTCGGCACGGGTCAGGTCCAGACGCACCTTGGTCTGAGCCTTCCACGGCACCTGCACCAGCCAGTCAATGTACGAACGCACCACAGTGGCTTCAGCGGACATCGGCGACATCTGCTTGAGCTTGTTCAGCTCGGCATTGGCCTTGGTCAGGGCGTCTTTCGGCAGGCCGGCGGCATCGATGCGCTTTTTCAGCTCTTCGATTTCGTTGTGGCCATCCTCGCTGTCGCCGAGCTCTTTCTGAATGGCCTTCATCTGCTCATTCAGGTAGTACTCGCGCTGGCTGCGCTCCATTTGCTTCTTCACACGACCACGGATGCGCTTTTCAACCTGCAACAGGTCGATCTCCGCATCCAGCAACGCCAGCACGTGTTCAACACGGGCCGACAGCTCGATGATTTCGAGGATGTCTTGCTTCTGCTCGATCTTCAGCGCCATGTGCGCGGCCATGGTGTCGACCAGGCGGCTTGGCTCATCAATGCTGTTGAGGGAAGACAGGACTTCAGCCGGGACTTTCTTGCCCAGCTGCACATACTGCTCGAACTGCGAGAGCAGGCTGCGTACAAAAACCTCGGATTCGCGCTCAGGGGCTTCGACTTCGTCGATCAGCGCCACTTCGGCGCGCAGGTGACCATCCACCTCCATGAAACGCTCTACCGCCCCACGTTGCTCGCCTTCCACCAGCACCTTGACGGTGCCATCAGGCAGTTTCAGCAGTTGCAGAACGGTGGCAATGGTACCGACGCGATACAGGGCGTCTTCGCCTGGATCATCATCAGCAGGATTTCTCTGGGCCAACAGCAGGATCTGCTTGTCGCCCGTCATCGCTGCCTCAAGGGCTTCGATAGACTTCTCGCGCCCCACGAACAGCGGGATAACCATGTGCGGATAGACGACGACATCACGCAACGGCAGGAGAGGCAATTCAATGGTTGTCTTCATGATTTCGCCTCTATGACAGTTCAAAAATAAGCTTGAAACCAAGATGGGGGCTGCATGCAAAAAAAACAAGCTTATTGCCAGCAGTTAAACGCAGTAAACGCGTCAGGATAAAAACTCGCGCAAAAAACAAAGGGGCCCTAGGGGCCCCTTGTTTGTACCGAAACTGCGAAACGCTTACGCGTCTGGCGCAGCCTTGGCAGTCGGCTCACTGTTTTCGTAGATATACAGTGGCTTGGACTTACCTTCTATAACGCTTTCGTCGATCACCACTTTACTCACCTCGGACTGCGAGGGGATTTCATACATGGTGTCGAGCAACACGCCTTCAAGGATAGAACGCAGACCACGTGCACCGGTCTTGCGCTCCAGCGCTCGCTTGGCTACCGACTTGAGTGCGTCAGTACGGAACTCAAGGTCCACACCTTCCATCTCAAACAGCTTGGCATATTGCTTGGTCAGGGCGTTTTTCGGCTCGGTGAGGATCTGAATCAGAGCAGCCTCATCCAACTCGTCCAACGTGGCCAGGACCGGCAAACGGCCAACGAATTCGGGGATCAGACCGAACTTGACCAGATCGTCAGGCTCGACTTCACGCAGGGACTCGCCCACCTTCTTGCCTTCTTCCTTGCTGCGCACTTCTGCACTGAAACCGATACCGCCCCGGGTAGAACGTTGCTGGATAACTTTTTCCAGCCCGGAGAATGCACCGCCACAGATAAACAGGATGTTGCGCGTATCTACCTGAAGGAATTCCTGCTGCGGGTGCTTGCGGCCGCCTTGTGGCGGTACGGAAGCTACCGTGCCTTCGATCAGTTTCAACAGGGCCTGCTGCACGCCTTCACCGGAAACATCCCGAGTGATCGACGGGTTGTCAGACTTGCGCGAGATCTTGTCGATTTCGTCGATGTAGACAATACCCATCTGGGCTTTCTCTACGTCGTAGTCGCACTTCTGCAGCAGTTTCTGAATGATGTTCTCAACGTCCTCACCCACGTAGCCAGCCTCGGTGAGGGTGGTGGCGTCGGCGATGGTGAACGGAACATTCAACAGACGAGCGAGGGTTTCTGCAAGCAGGGTTTTACCTGAGCCTGTAGGACCGATCAGCAAGATGTTGCTCTTGCCGAGTTCGACTTCGTCGCCTTTCTTGTCACGCTGGTTCAGACGCTTGTAGTGGTTGTACACCGCTACGGCCAGAACCTTCTTTGCACGCTCTTGACCAATCACGTATTGATCAAGGATGCCGCTGATTTCTTTAGGCGAAGGCAATTTATGCGCGCTGCTTTCGGCCTGGGCTTCCTGCACCTCCTCACGGATGATGTCATTGCACAGGTCGACGCACTCGTCGCAGATAAAGACCGAGGGGCCGGCAATCAACTTGCGTACTTCATGCTGGCTTTTGCCACAGAAGGAGCAATAGAGCAGCTTGCCGTTGTCCTCGCCGTTGCGGGTGTCAGTCATTCGTTCGATCCAAATCCGATAGGCTTGCAACACAAGATGAAGGCTTATGCGGGCTTTTTCAAGCCCGCCGATGATCGGACACGCCGACCAGCCCTATTTTGAGCGGCTTATATTAAGCGGGGCGCTTTTCGATCACTGCGTCGATCAACCCGTATGCACGTGCGGCTTCGGCGCTCATGAAGTTGTCGCGGTTGGTGTCGCGCTCGATTTCTTCGAGGGTATGCCCGCTGTGCTTGGCCATCAGCGTGTTGAGACGCTCGCGGATGAAGAGGATTTCCTTGGCATGGATTTCGATGTCCGACGCCTGGCCCTGGAAGCCACCCAGTGGCTGGTGAATCATCACACGCGAGTTCGGCAGGCAGTAACGCTTGCCCTCGGCACCCGCCGTCAGCAGGAACGCGCCCATGCTGCAGGCCTGGCCAATGCAGGTCGTCGAGACATTCGGCTTGATGAACTGCATGGTGTCGTAGATCGACATGCCTGCTGTTACCGAACCGCCCGGCGAGTTGATGTAGAGATGGATGTCCTTGTCCGGGTTTTCCGCTTCAAGGAACAGCAGCTGCGCACAGATCAGGTTGGCCATGTAGTCCTCTACCGGGCCCACCAGAAAGATCACTCGCTCCTTGAGCAGGCGCGAGTAGATGTCGTAGGCGCGTTCGCCACGAGCGGACTGCTCGACAACCATCGGGACCAGGCCGCCTGCGGCCTGGATATCAGAGTTCTGCTGAATATAGGAATTACGGAACATGCTCTGCAGTTACTCCCAAATAGTCATGTCTTGAAAACGCATAAGCCAGCGCGAGGCTGGCTTATGGTTGAATTTCCAACGAGTTGGACAATCAGTCGGCTTGTGCTGCTTCCGCCGGCTTGACTGCTTCTTCGTAAGAGACCGCTTTATCGGTCACCTTAGCCTTCTGCAGAACAGTATCCACAACTTGTTCTTCCAGCACAACCGAACGTACTTCGTTCAGTTGCTGGTCGTTCTTGTAGTACCAAGCCACAACCTGCTCAGGCTCCTGGTAGGCCGAAGCCATTTCCTGGATCATTTCGCGAACGCGGTCTTCGTCAGGCTTGAGGTCGAACTGCTTGACCACTTCGGCCACGACCAGACCCAGCACAACGCGACGCTTGGCTTGTTCTTCGAACAGCTCGGCCGGCAGTTGGTCAGGCTTGATGTTGCCACCAAACTGCTGAACCGCTTGAACGCGCAGGCGATCCACTTCGTTGGACAGCAGAGCCTTAGGCACTTCGATCGGGTTGGCGGCCAGCAGACCGTCCATGACCTGGTTCTTGACCTTGGACTTGATCGCCTGACGCAGCTCGCGCTCCATGTTCTTGCGAACTTCGGTGCGGAAACCTTCGAGAGTGGCTTCCTTGATACCGAACTGAGCAAAGAACTCTTCGTTCAGCTCGGGCAGCTTAGGCTCGGAAACGCTGTTGACAGTCACGGTGAACTCGACAGCTTTGCCAGCCAGGTCCAGGTTCTGGTAGTCAGCAGGGAAAGCCAGGCTCAGAACACGCTCTTCGCCGGCTTTGGCGCCAACCAGGCCGTCCTCGAAACCAGGAATCATGCGGTTGGAACCCAGCACCAGCTGAGTGCCCTTGGCGGAGCCGCCAGCGAATACTTCGCCGTCAACCTTGCCAACAAAATCGATGTTCAGTTGGTCTTCGTTCTGGGCGGCACGATCGGCCACTTCGAAACGGGTGTTCTGCTTGCGCAGGATTTCCAGCATGTTGTCCAGGTCGGAATCAGCAACTTCGGCGCTCAGGCGCTCGATTTCGATACCGTCAAAACCGGCCACTTCGAACTCTGGGAACACTTCGAATACGGCAACGTATTCCAGGTCCTTGCCAGCTTCCAGGGACTTAGGCTCGATCGAAGGCGAACCAGCCGGGTTCAGCTTGTGCTCAACAACGGCTTCGTAGAAGGAAGCCTGGATCACGTCACCTACCGCTTCCTGACGCGCATCGGCACCAAAACGGCGCTTGATTTCGCTCATTGGCACTTTGCCCGGACGGAAACCAGCGATTTTGGCCTTTTGGGCAGTCTGCTGCAGACGCTTGTTGACCGCAGTTTCGATACGCTCTGCCGGCACGGTGATGCTCAGGCGGCGCTCAATAGCAGTAGTATTTTCAACAGAAACTTGCATGAATATTCCTCGTTGCACAGACGTTAGCCGGCCGTTTCCGACCCCAGAATCAAGGGCATGCATTCTAGAGGGTCAAACTCAAGAAGTCACCCTACTGGAAACGGGTAAAAAAACAGCAGGCCATTTGTAGGTTCAAGTGCACGCATGCACCTGCGCCCATTAGCAAATACAGCTCATCAAGCCAGGGCTCTGCGCCAGCCCTTCTATATATAGAAGGGTGCGCAAACAAACCCTGACCGCCGACCTTGCAAGCAAGACCGACAGGCCGGCCGCAGCATCGCGAAACACAAATACGACGAAGCGCCCTGCCTTGGAAACTCGAAACGCTCAAACAAAAACGGCACAGCCCTTTTTCAGGTACTGCGCCGTTATCGCTATTTAATAGCGGTGCTGACCTCTATATAGCCGAGCATCAGTTCTACACGTTCAAAACCGGCAACGATTCTAACGCCAAGGCATTGAGAATGCTTGTTTTTTTCTTGACACCCGGAATCCGCGAATCCTCACGCGGCTCAATGCCCGCAAATGCCCGCAGAAACGAGCCCCAGCTTTTTCGGATGCAAAAAAAAGCGCCAGATGATTAATCTGGCGCTTTTTCAAATATGGGGTGGACGAAGGGGATCGAACCCTCGACAACGGGAGTCACAATCCCGTGCTCTACCAACTGAGCTACGCCCACCATATTGCATTAACAAAGAACTCGAACATCTTCTTTGTTGAACCTTACCTCGCCTGACGGCCTGGCAAAGCTTTAATTGGTGCGGATGAAGAGACTCGAACTCTTACGCCTCGCGGCGCTGGAACCTAAATCCAGTGTGTCTACCAATTCCACCACATCCGCGCTTGAAGCTCTTAAAGCAAAGGCGCCAGACGATTAATCTGGCGCCTTTTCAAAATATGGGGTGGACGAAGGGGATCGAACCCTCGACAACGGGAGTCACAATCCCGTGCTCTACCAACTGAGCTACGCCCACCATATAACACTACTTGTGCCAAAGCTGCCTAATGGCGCACCCGGCAGGACTCGAACCTGCGACCATCCGCTTAGAAGGCGGATGCTCTATCCAGCTGAGCTACGGGCGCCTTATTAATCTGTACTCTTGGAGGATTACAAACTAAGTGCTTCCAGCCTCGCAGTACTACAATTCTGCTCGACCTTCTTAACCAGTGCTAGGCTGTGCCCGACAAGTGCGACGAATAGTATAGAGGGCCTGGAAACCCGTCAAATCTTTTTTGAAAAAAATTCATTTTATTTAAGGGGTTAGGCCAATTTGCAGACCAAGCGCCTTTGCCCTCGCGCCGTGGCGTGCGAGAATGCGCGCACTTTTCCTCCCCCTCTCGATGGTTAATCACGCGTAATGACTGCACAACTTATCGACGGCAAATCAATCGCCGCCAGCCTGCGCCAGCAGATCGCCAAACGAGTCACCGAGCGCAGCCAGCAAGGCCTGCGCACGCCGGGCCTCGCGGTGATCCTGGTCGGCAGCGATCCTGCCTCTCAGGTTTATGTCTCGCACAAGCGTAAAGACTGCGAAGAGGTCGGCTTTATATCCAAGGCCTACGACCTG
This sequence comes from Pseudomonas sp. 2822-17, assembly GCF_002742485.1. Lineage (NCBI taxonomy): Bacteria > Pseudomonadati > Pseudomonadota > Gammaproteobacteria > Pseudomonadales > Pseudomonadaceae > Pseudomonas > Pseudomonas sp. 2822-17. The sequence continues at coordinate 257,874 of NZ_LJRZ01000738.1, read as the reverse complement.
CCTGCCGCCACCACCCAAGAGGCGCTCACCGACCTGATCGATGGCCTCAACGACAATCCGGCGATCGACGGCATCCTCCTGCAACTGCCACTGCCCGAGCACCTGGACGCGTCCAAGTTGCTGGAGCGCATCCGCCCGGACAAAGACGTCGACGGCTTCCACCCATATAACGTCGGCCGCCTGGCCCAGCGCATCCCGCTGCTGCGCCCGTGCACACCAAAGGGCATCATGACCCTGCTGGAAAGCACCGGTGTCGACCTCTATGGCCTGGATGCCGTGGTCGTGGGCGCCTCCAACATCGTCGGCCGCCCAATGGCCATGGAATTGCTGCTGGCCGGCTGCACCGTGACCGTGACCCACCGCTTCACCAAGGATCTGGCCGGCCACGTCGGTCGCGCTGACCTGGTCGTCGTGGCCGCCGGCAAGCCGGGCCTGGTCAAGGGTGAGTGGATCAAGGAAGGCGCGATTGTTATCGACGTGGGCATCAACCGCCAGGAAGACGGCAAGCTGGTAGGCGACGTGGTGTATGAAACTGCCCTGCCCCGCGCCGGCTGGATCACCCCGGTGCCCGGCGGCGTTGGCCCGATGACCCGTGCCTGCCTGCTGGAAAATACCCTGTACGCCGCAGAAACCCTGCACGGTTAATAACCAGGCGTACTGAAAAAGCCCTGCCTTATCGCAGGGCTTTTTATTGCCCGAAAAAAAACCTGTTTTTTCTTATTTTTTAAGCACTTTCGTCTGGTTTTAGAAGAACATTCGACAGTCCATCGTCCATACTCCTAAAATGTAACGGCATTTATCAAAAAAACCGTTACTCAACGGTATTTCCTACTTTTTAGCGAGTTCATCCGCGTGAAAATTCGTCTTTCTATCGTCAGCCTATTTTTCGCTTTCACAGGCACCTTTGCGCACGCCGCTGAATCCACCCAGGCACCGCGCGATCCGTCCAAACTGCAGATCGCGTCCGGCAGCGCCATGCTGGTCGACCTGCAAACCAATAAAGTCATCTATGCCAGCAACCCCGATGTAGTGGTGCCGATTGCGTCGGTAAGCAAGTTGATGACCGGCCTGATCGTGCTTGAAGCCAAGCAGAACATGGACGAGTACATCGACATCAACATCAAGGACACGCCAGAAATGAAAGGCGTGTTCTCCCGCGTAAAAATCGGCAGCGAAATGCCGCGCAAGGAAATGCTGCTGATCGCCCTGATGTCCTCGGAAAACCGCGCCGCCGCCAGCCTGGCCCACCATTATCCGGGCGGCTACCCGGCGTTTATCGCGGCGATGAACGCCAAGGCCAAGGCGCTGGGCATGACCAGCACTCACTATGTTGAGCCCACTGGCCTGTCGATCCACAACGTGTCCACCGCCCGCGACCTCAGCAAGCTGCTGGCTGCCGCACGCCACTACCCGCTGCTCAGCCAGTTGAGCACCACCAAGGAAAAGACCGTTGCGTTCCGCAAGCCCAACTACACCTTGGGTTTCTCCAACACTGACCACCTGATCAACCGCGCCAACTGGGACATCAAGCTGACCAAGACCGGCTTCACCAACCAGGCTGGCCATTGCCTGGTGCTGGTGACCAGCATGGGCAATCGCCCGGTGTCGCTGGTGATCCTGGATGCGTTCGGCAAATTCACCCACTTCGCCGATGCCAGCCGTATTCGCAGCTGGGTCGAGACCGGCAAAGGCGGCTCGGTGCCGGACGTGGCGTTGCGCTACAAGGCCGACAAGAATCTGAAGAACCGCCCGAACGCCGCAGAAGTGCGTCGATAACCCGCGCATAAAAAAACGGCGCATCGAGCGCCGTTTTTTTTACTTTCTTTCTGACAACACTTTAAGCGCCTGCGCCGCCGCCCGTTCCTGCCCGGCCTGGGCCGTGGCATTCGCCGCGTCGCGCCAGCGCTGGGTATCCACATTCGCCGGCAACTGGCTCGGACGCTGGGTGAGGATCGCCCAGTGCCCCGCGCTTGCCCACTTCGATTCAAAGTCGCTGAAGCTCATCAACAAGCGCCGGTCCATGCCCGAGCGCAGCAGCACCGTGCTTTTCTGCTGATTGAAGCCCACCACGACCACATAGTGCGCATCCGACCACAGCCCGCCGCCGACGCGCGCCATCACCGGATAACCCGCCGCCACCTGCGCCAGTACGGCCGTCAGCCTGGCATCCAGCGGATACACCATCAGCCCGTACTCACGGGCCAGCACCTGCATGTTGCGCTCCAGGTCCGCTTCGCCGCCCGGTAACCGCAGTGGTTTATCCAGCAAGCCCGGTGTCATGACAATGCCTTGTTGCGACAGCATGCTGGCTAACGCCGTAGGTCCGCTCTGATAAGCCTCGCTGCGAAAGGTCGGCACACCATTGAGTTCGACGCGCTCCGGCAAGCCCGGCAGTTTCGACGGATGCCCGGAACAGGCCGCAAGGCCCATGGCGCAGGCCAGCAACAGGGATGATTTAAAGTTCAACCGTAACCGCAATTTTGTACTCTCTTGATCAACTGCCGGTGAGGGTCCTGATCATAGGGCGCCACGCCACGCGGGTATAGCCCAAAACCGGGGTCAGGCGCCTGGGATAGAGCAAACAAGTTGGACGAACACGACCATTGGTCAATAGCAGGCAACCGCCGGGTAGCTAGACTGTCCATTGAGAAGACTGTGTGTGCCCCCTGCGGGGTAAAAGGAGGCCTGAATGAGCCTTGCAACAACGATTGTGATGTTGATCTGCGGTTGGCTGGCGGTAGCCGGCGCCATGTTGTGGGGGGTGTTACGCATTACCCGTCGGCACCATCATCCCCACGTCAAACCGGCCAAGCCGCTGAAGGCTGCGATACACCACGCCTAGCCAGGCATGCAATTGAAGTCCTGAGTCGCCGCGACTTCCTTGCCGTGACCATCCTTCAAGGATGCGCGCACGGTCGTGCCCAGGCTCGACTCCACCAGCGTGTAGTGTTCACCCGCCTTGAAGCCCTGGTACTCGACCCGGCCCTGGCAGTCCCGCTGGTTGTCGTCGCCCGGCTCCTCTTCGTAAAGCGTCACGTCCAGACGATGATCACCCGGCGTCACTTCGAAATAGCGCCCGTCATCCACGCGCTTGCCGTCCACGCGCTCGGCCAGCAAATCATTCGGCGCCTCCTCCCTCAGACCAATCCAGGCCTCGCTCGGGTCCGCCTTGGGGATCGGGCCGGCGCACGCCGACAACAGCAATACGGCACCTAGAGCAGGGATCAACAACAGTGGTTTAAGTGACATGGCAGGCTCCAAAAAAGACGATGTGTCCGATGGGTGACAAGCTTGGCCAGCAGCCCTGTGTAGAACAAATGAATCCATATGAAACGATCTTCAGCCCGTACCTAAATGTTCCTTCACCTGGCTGAAAGGTGCGTGTTAGGTGGGTCGGGCAAGACTGCCGGGGTTTGCAATCCTGCTCCCTCGGAGGTTCACGCATGCTCGGGCTGGTAAAGACCGCACTGCACAAGCCCTACACGTTTATCGTGTTGGCCATATTCATCTGCATCATCGGGCCGATGGCGGCCCTGCGTACCCCCACGGACGTGTTCCCCGATATCGGTATCCCTGTGGTCGCCGTGGTCTGGCAGTACAACGGCCTGTCGCCGGACGCCATGGCCGGCCGGGTGATCTACACCTACGAACGCTCCCTGAGCACCACCGTCAACGACATCGAACATATCGAATCGCAATCCCTGCCCGGCATGGGCATCGTGAAAATATTCTTCCAACCCGGCGTCGATATTCGCACCGCCAATGCCCAAGTGACCGCCGTGTCACAAACCGTACTCAAGCAGATGCCGCCGGGTATCACGCCGCCGCTGATCCTCAACTACAGCGCGTCCACGGTGCCGATCCTGCAAATGGCCTTTTCCAGCCCGAGCCTGTCGGAAGCCAGGATCCGCGACCTGGTGCAGAACAACATTCGCCTGCCGTTAAGCGCCCTGCCCGGCCTGGCGATGCCCACGCCGATGGGTGGCAAGCAGCGGCAGATTACCCTCGACCTTGACCCGCAGGCGCTGGCGGCTAAAGGCCTGTCGGCGCAGGACGTGGGCAATGCCCTGGCCCTGCAGAACCAGATCATCCCGGTGGGCACCGCCAAGCTCGGCCCCAACGAATACACGATCCTGCTCAACAACAGCCCCAAGGCCATCGATGAACTCAACGACCTGCCGATCAAGACCGTCGACGGCGCGTTGATCACCATCGGCCAGGTCGCCCACGTGCGCGACGGTTCGCCCCCGCAGACCAACATCGTGCGTGTCGACGGCCATCGCGCCGTGCTGATGCCGGCGCTGAAGAACGGCAGCATCTCCACCCTGTCGATCATCGACGGTATCCGTGGAATGCTGCCGCGCATCAATGAGACGCTGCCACCGTCGCTCAAGACGTCCCTGTTGGGCGACGCCTCGGTATTCGTCAAACAATCGGTGGGCAGCGTGGCCCAGGAAGGCATCATCGCCGCACTGCTGACCAGTGCAATGATCCTGCTGTTCCTCGGCAGCTGGCGCTCGACCCTGATCATTGCCGCCTCGATTCCCCTGGCAGTGCTCTCGGCAATCGCGCTGCTGGCTGTCAGCGGGCAAACCCTCAACGTCATGACCCTCGGCGGTCTCGCGCTGGCGGTGGGGATTCTGGTGGATGACGCCACGGTGACCATCGAGAACATCAACTGGCACCTGGAACAAGGCAAGGCGGTGAAGACCGCGATCCTCGACGGCGCCGCGCAAATTGTCGGCCCGGCGTTTGTGTCGCTGCTGTGCATCTGCATCGTGTTCGTGCCGATGTTCATGCTGCAGGGCATCGCCGGTTACCTGTTCCGGCCGATGGCCCTTGCGGTGATTTTTGCCATGGCCAGTTCCTTCGTCCTCTCGCGCACCTTGGTGCCGACGCTGGCGATGTTCCTGCTCAAGCCACACACGCCGGAGCAAGGTGCCGGGCATCATCCGGAAGACGACTTCATCAATCACCATGAGGGCGAGCAGCACACCCAACCACGTAATCGCGCGCTGCAAGCAGTGCTGAATTTCCAGCAGGGTTTCGAGCGCCATTTCTCGAATACCCGCGACACTTACCACGGCCTGTTGACCCTGGCACTGGGTCATCGCAAGCGCTTTATCATCGGCTTCCTGGCCTGCGTGCTGGCGTCGTTCCTGCTGCTGCCAAGCCTGGGCCAGGACTTCTTCCCGGCCACCGACGCCGGCGCTCTCGCCCTTCACGTGCGCCTGCCGCTGGGCACGCGCATCGAGGAAAGTGCCGCCGCCTTCGACCGCATAGAAGCGCGGATCCGCGAAGTAATCCCGGCCGCAGAACTGGATACCATCGTCGACAACATCGGCATCCCGCTCAGCGGCATCGACATGGCCTACAGCAGCAGCGGCACCATCGGCCCCCAGGATGGCGACATCCAGGTCAGCCTTAAACAACACCACGCGCCCACCGCCGACTACGTGAAAAAACTGCGTGAAGCGCTGCCGCAAAGCTTCCCCGGCAGCCACTTCGCCTTCCTGCCCGCCGACATCAGCAGCCAGATCCTCAACTTCGGCGAACCCGCCCCGCTGGACGTGAAAATTTCCGGGCGCAACGATGCCGAAAACCGTGCGTATGCCATAGAGCTTGAGCGCCGCCTGCAACATGTGCCGGGCATTGCCGACCTGCGTATCCAGCAATCCACCGGCTACCCGTCGCTGCAAGTGAATGTCGACCGCCTGCGCGCCAACGGCCTGGGCATTACCGAGCGCGACGTGACCAACAGCATGGTCGCGTCGCTGGCCGGCAGCTCGCAAACCGCGCCGACCTTCTGGCTCAACCCGGCCAACGGCGTGTCGTACTCCATCGTCGCCGCCACCCCGCAATATCGCCTCGACAGCCTGCCGTCGCTGGAAGCCTTGCCAGTGACCGGCGCCGACGGCCAATCACAAATCCTTGGCGGCGTGGCTACCATTTCTCGCGTGCAAAGCTCGGCGGTGGTGACCCACTACAACATCGAGCCGACCCTGGACCTGTACGCCAACGTGCAAGGCCGCGACCTCGGTGGCGTGGCCCGCGACGTGCAAAAGGTGCTGGATGACACCGCGGCCCTGCGCCCCAAGGGCGCGTCGATCAGCCTGCACGGGCAGATCGACGCGCTGCATGAAGCCTTCAGCGGCCTGAGCTTCGGCCTGCTCGGTGCGGTGGTGCTGATCTATCTGCTGATCGTGGTCAATTTCCAATCCTGGGCCGACCCGTTCGTGATCATCACCGCGTTGCCGGCAGCATTGGCGGGGATTGTGTGGATGCTGTTCCTCAGTGGCACCTCGCTGTCGGTGCCCGCCTTGACCGGCGCGATCCTGTGCATGGGCGTGGCCACCGCCAACTCGATCCTGGTGGTGAGTTTCTGCCGTGAGCGCCTGGCCGAACATGGCGATGCGTTGAAAGCCGCACTGGAAGCCGGCTACACACGTTTTCGCCCGGTGTGCATGACGGCCCTGGCGATGATCATCGGCATGTTACCCCTGGCGCTGTCCGAGGAGCAAAACGCCCCGCTGGGTCGAGCGGTGATCGGTGGCTTGATCTTCGCCACGGTCGCCACCCTGTTGTTTGTTCCCGTGGTCTTCAGCCTTGTCCACGGGCGTCACCCTACTCGCGCAGTTGCAGGAGAAACCCCACATGTCGCCTGATCACAAACCCTCGCGCAAGCGCCTGATGCTCATGGGTGTCGGCGGCCTGACCCTGGCCGCCCTGTTGGTCGCCAACGGCCTGCATGCCCGCACGCTACACGAGCAATCGGTGACCGCCTGGACCGAGACCGCCGCCATGCCCCAAGTGATGGTGTTCCAACCCCAACAGAACGTGGCCGGTGATACCTTGCGCCTGCCTGCGCACCTGGAGGCGTGGAGCAAAGCGCCGATTCATGCGCGGGTCAGCGGTTACCTCAAGGACTGGAAGGCGGACATCGGCAGCCAAGTCAAAGCCGGACAAATTCTCGGCGAAATCGACAGCCCGGACCTCGATCAACAGCTGGCGCAAACCCACGCACGCCTGGTGCAGGAACAGGCCAACGCACGCCTCGCGGCGACCACCGCGACGCGCTGGCAAAACCTGCTGGCGAGCCACTCCGTGTCGCGCCAGGAAGCCGATGAAAAAACCTCCAACGCCGCGGCCGCCAACGCCAATGTCCAAGCCGCTGCTGCCGACTACGCACGCCTGTCAGCGCTGGAAAGCTACAAGACCATTCGCGCGCCGTTCGCCGGCACCATCACTGCGCGCAACACCGATATCGGCCAGTTGATCAAGGCCGACAGCGACAGTGATCCGGAGTTATTCAACATCGCCGATACGCACCAGTTGCGCCTTTACGTCCCCGTGCCGCAGAACTACGCGGCAGTGATCCACCCCGGCCTGGAAGCCCGGCTCACCGTGCCCGAACACCCCGGCGAGCACTTCAAGGCGCGGCTGATTGGCGACTCCACCGCCATCGATCGCCGCTCCGGCACCCTGCTCGCGCAGTTCGTGGTGGACAACCCCGACGACCAGCTGCTGCCCGGTGATTACGCCGAAGCCACGCTGCCGATTCCGGCCGACACCCATGGCGTCAGTATCCCGGCCAGCGCGCTGATCTTCCGCGCCCAAGGCACCCAAGTCGCGCTACTGGATGGACAGAACCATGTGCACCTGCAAACCATCCACATTGGCCTCGACCTGGGCGAACGCCTGGTGATCGACCAGGGCCTGAAACCTGCCGACCGCATAGTCGACAATCCGCCAGACGCCCTGCGCGAAGGCGACGCCGTGCAATTGGCCGAAGCGGCTGGAGGTGCCCATGCGCCCAAGGCTTAAACCGCTGGCGGCACTGATGCTAGTGGCCTTGCAAGGCTGCTCGATGGCGCCCACCTACAAAGTGCCGTCAATCGACCTGCCCGCAGGGTATCGCGAGCAGACCCGCGATGGCCCATGGCACAGCGCGCAACCGGCCGATCAACGGGTGCCACAAGGGTGGGCGCTCTACCACGACGCGCAACTGGATAACCTGCAACAGCAACTGCTCACGGCCAACCCGGACCTCGCGGCGGCCTTGGCGCACTTCGATGCAGCCCAGGCCTATGCCAGCCAACTGCACGCCGGACTGTTCCCGCAGATCACCGCCAGTGCGCAGCCGTTGCGCCAACGCCAATCGGACTCACGACCGCTGCGAGGCACGACGCAGCCTTCGGTGTACAACAGCAACACCGCTGGGTTTGCCCTGAGCTACGACTTGGACCTGTGGGGCAAAATCCGCAATCAGGTCGCGGCGGGCGATGCCCAGGTGCAAGCGTCCGGCGATGACCTGGCCGTGGCGCGACTGAGCCTGCAACATCAACTGGCGGCCCTGTATGTGCAGCTCAATGGGCTGGATGCACAGGACCGGATTCTCAATAACTCGCTGGAGGATTACAGCCAAGCGCTGCAACTGACGCGCAGTCGTTACGCAGGCCAGATCGCGTCGGAACTGGACCTGACCCGTGCGCAGAACCAACTGGCCGAGGCCAAGTCGCAGCGGGATGAAGTACAGGGGCAACGTAACCTTACCGAGCACGCCATCGCAGAACTGGTGGGCGTGCCGGCGAGTGATTTTTCACTGCCGCCCAGCCGGCAGTTGATCGCGCTACCGCAGATTCCATCACAACTGCCGAGCCAGTTGTTGCAACGGCGCCCGGATGTTGCAGCGGCAGAGCGTCGAGTATTTGCCGCCAACGCCAACATCGGCGTGGCCAAGGCCGCCTGGTACCCGGACTTCAGTTTGACCGGCTTGATTGGCGGGCAGACTCAAGGCGTTGGCAACCTGCTGTCCGCTGGCAATCGCTATTGGGCGTTGGGGCCGCTGATGAATGTGCCGATCTTCGACGGCGGACGCTTGAGCGCCAATGAACGCCAGGCCAAAGCCGAGTTTGAAGAGGCGTCGGCGCAATACCGCAGCCAGGTGTTGAAGGCCATACGCGAGGTGGAAGACAACCTGGCGCGACTGCGGGATTTGCAGCAGGAGGCCCAGGATGAGCAAGCGGCAGCGGATGCGGCGCAGCACACCCAGGCGCTGGCAATGAACAGCTATCAGGCCGGCGCGGTGAGTTACCTGGATGTGGTGACGGCGCAGACAGCGGCGTTGCAGGCGCAGAGGACGTTACAGGCGGTGCAGACTCGGCAGTTGCAGGCGAGTGTGGGGCTTTTGACCGCACTCGGCGGCGGTTGGCAAATGTGAGGGAGAGCTGGCCCCGACGGCGGTGGGTCAAATACCGCAATCGGGGGGCAAGCCCCCTCCCACACTGTCCTGCGCCAGACACACATTGTATGAACACCGCAGATCCAATGTGGGAGGGGGCTTGCCCCCGATGGCGGCCTTCCAGACACATCCTGCCAAAAGCCTGCCGACCAATCCCTTGTCCTCCAACCTAGCCTCTTGAAACACCCCAAAAGAGAGGCCAAGGAATGCCTGACCTACCCGCTTCACACCGCCTGCGCATCGGGCGCTTCAGCGAACCAGACCGCATCTACCTCATCACCACCAACACCCACGAACGCATCCCGATATTCAACGACTTCCACCTCGGTCGCCTGGTGGTCTGGCAGTTGCGCCTCGCGCAGTACCAAGGGCTGGCGAAGTCCCTTGCATGGGTGATCATGCCGGACCACTTTCATTGGCTCATCGAACTACGCAAAGGCTCGCTGGCGGATCTGATGCGGCAGGTGAAATCCAAAAGCACGCGGTCCGTCAACGGCGCAAGCGGCCGCAAGGGCCGGCTTTGGCAAGGCAGCCTTCACGACCGAGCACTGCGCAAGGAAGATGATTTGGTGAAGATGGCCCGGTATGTGGTAGCCAATCCATTGCGGGCAGGTTTGGTCGAGCGGATTGGGGACTATCCGTTGTGGGATGCGATCTGGGTATAGGTTCGAGATCGAGTCGCCCTATCGCTAGCAAGCCCTTTCGGACTGACCGCCAAGATTATCAAGTTTATGGCCGACTATTGAGGAAAACGCTGACTGGAGTGAAGTCACGGCCATCGGCATGTCGATACAAGGTACTGCTGTGGTAGTCAGATACCTCCCCCGTGACCGAGACAATAATCTCGCTGCCCTGAGTGACAACCTTGGCCGATGCGTCACGAGTAATTAGAAACGGAGTCGCCTCTTTGAGCGCGGACAACACTTCACGGTCGCTGGCTAAAGTTCGGTAAACGTAGTATCGATAACTGAACGGAACCGTTGCGCCACCACGGTCATCCTTGACGCCGTAGATCGATGCATCAGCGTTCAGAGGCGCTCTGAGCACCACTTCAGTCAGTTGCGGGCGGCCCGCCGAAAGAAGCCAGCTGCCGCCGATGTAAACCAGGCAAAGCAGCAGCAGGATTGTCGTAACAACTGAATACAGCGATCTTTTAGTAGTTCCTGAACCGGGCATACCTGATTCCTTCCTTGATCCAATATTGGTCGATTGGATCGTCACCGAATGGAGCGTCTGCCCACCATTTACCAAACTCAGGATTGCCCGAGCCTGCCCTATTCTGGGCAAGGCCCGCGGCTCGCAAAAGCACTTCTTCGCTGAAACCGGCAGCTATCCCAACAGCGCCATAATGAAAGTTCCCAAACGCTTCATATTCTCTGGAAATCTGTTTGTAATCCCAAGGGCCACGATTTCGGACTTGAGTATAAAACCAAGAGTACATAAATGCTGACCCAGCCTTCAGCACATTCTTTTTATGAAAGGCCGTGGCCATATTTTCATTGAGCGATACACCGGGTGGCGGCATTGGATTTGGCATTACATGCTTCCTTTGCAGTAAATTTTCCCGGCGGAAACTAACACTGGAAGAGCAAGCTGTAGAGCACACAACGCAGCAACAGAAACTTCGTACAACAGAGTAGGACGCGCCTTGCACGTGATCACCAGAGCCATTTTTTTCCTACAATCTAGGCTTACTTTGTCGCCCCGCACGCTCCCACATTCTTTCCCGCATTTCAGGCCGCTAGCTTGCCGCTGGCGATTGCAGCAGAAGCGGCCACCATCGCACGCAACAACACCGCACACCCCGCCGCCAAATCATCCGGTGCGGCATTCTCGATTTCGTTATGGCTGATACCCCCCTCGCACGGCACAAAAATCATCCCTGCCGGGCCCAGTTCTGCGACGAAGATCGCGTCGTGCCCTGCCCCGCTGACGATGTCCATGTTCGACAAACCCAGCCCGTTCGCCGCATCGCGCACGGCGTCAACGCAGCCTTTGTCGAAATACAGCGGTGGGAAATCTGCGGTGGGCTCCATTTCAAAGCTCAGGCCATGCTTGGCGCAGGTGTCATCAATCACCTTGCGCACCTCGGCAATCATCGAATCCAACCGCGTCGGTTCCAGGTGACGGAAGTCCAGGGTCATGCGCACTTCGCCAGGAATCACGTTGCGCGATCCCGGGTACGCTTGCAGGCAACCCACGGTCCCGCACGCATGGGGCTGATGCCCCAGCGCCGCCGCATTCACCGCCGCCACCACCGCTGCTGCGCCCACCAGCGCATCCTTGCGCAGGTGCATCGGCGTCGGCCCGGCATGCGCCTCAACGCCGCGCAGTTTCAGGTCAAACCATTTTTGCCCGAGGGCGCCAAGGACCACGCCGATGGTTTTCTTCTCATCCTCCAGAATCGGCCCTTGTTCGATATGCGCCTCGAAATACGCACCGACCTTGTGCCCACTTTCGGGCCGGGTGCCCGCATAGCCAATCGCATTCAGCGCATCACCCACGCTGACGCCCTGTGCATCGACCTTGGCCAGGGTTTCGGCGAGGGTAAATTTCTCGGCAAACACGCCGGAGCCCATCATGCACGGCGGGAAGCGCGAGCCTTCCTCGTTGGTCCACACCACCACTTCCAGCGGTGCTTCGGTTTCCACGTTCAGGTCATTGAGGGTGCGCAGCACTTCCACGCCGGCCAACACGCCAAAGCAACCGTCGAATTTGCCGCCCGTGGGCTGGGTGTCGATATGGCTGCCGGTCATCACCGGCGGCAGGTCGGGATTACGGCCAGGGCGGCGCGCGAAGATATTGCCGATGCCGTCGACGGTCACCGTGCAACCGGCGTCTACGCACCATTGCACAAACAGATCGCGGGCCTTGCGATCGAGGTCGGTAAGGGCCAGGCGACACACGCCGCCCTTGGGGGTGGCGCCGAGCTTGGCCAGGTCCATCAGCGACTGCCACAAGCGGTCGCGGTTGATATGCAGGTGGGTCGATTGCAGAACGTCGAGGGCAGCGTTCATGGGGATCTCCTCAGGCTTGTATTTCTTATGAATTGACAACGACTGGGTTGGCTCCACGCCGGGCATTGAGGCCGTAATACAACACCCCGCCCAACGCCGAACCGGTAAACCAGCCATAGCTGTAGAACCAGCTGAACGCGTCACTGCCCAACGACAGCAAGGTCAGCACCACCGGCACGCCAAAGGCGACAAAGCCGCTCCAGTTCCATGCCGGGTACACGTCGTCGCGGTACAGCCCCGCCAGGTCAAGCTGCTGTTTGCGGGTGATGAAGTAGTCCACCACCATGATCCCGGCGATGGGGCCAAGCAGGCTGGAATAGCCCAGCAACCAGTTGGAATAGACCGTTTCCAAGCTCACATCGGAGACGATCAGCCCAAGCTTTTTCAGGAGTTCATGGGCCATCAGCAGCAGCCCCACGAACCCGGTGAGGATCACCGCCGTGGTGCGATTGATCAGCTTGGGCGCGATGTTCTGGAAGTCATTGGTCGGCGAGACGATGTTCGCCGCCGTGTTGGTGGACAAGGTCGCGATGATGATCAGCGCCATGGCGATAGCGACCCAGACCGGGCTCTGGATATGCCCGATCAGGGTCACCGGGTCGGACACGCTGACGCCCACCAGTTTCACCGACGCGGCGGTCATGATCACGCCGAGGGCGGCGAACAGGAACATGGTCAGCGGCAGGCCGAAAATCTGCCCGAGGATCTGGTCCTTCTGGCTTTTGGCGTAGCGGCTGAAATCGGGAATGTTCAGCGACAAGGTGGCCCAGAAGCCGACCATCGCGGTAAGGCCCGCCATGAAATAACCGGTGAGGCTCGCCCCTTCCGGGCGCTTGGGCGGGATCGCCATCAATTCGCTGATCGACACATTCGGCATGGCCCAGACCAGCAGGCCAACCCCCACCGCCACCAGCAGCGGTGCGGACAAGGTCTCCAGGCGCTTGATGGACTCGGCGCCGCGCAACACCACCCACAAGTTCAGGCACCAGAAGATCATGAAGCCAATCACTTCACCGGTACCGCCGAGGGACTTCCACCCCTCGAAAATCGAGCCCAGGAACAGGTGAATCGCCAGCCCGCCAAACATCGTCTGGATACCAAACCAACCACAGGCCACCAGCGCTCGAATCAAGCACGGCACGTTGGAGCCGAGGATGCCAAAGGACGAGCGCAACAACACCGGGAACGGAATGCCGTACTTGGTGCCGGGGAAGGCGTTAAGCGTCAGCGGGATCAGCACCACGATATTGGCCAGCAGAATCGCGACCAGCGCCTCGCCCACTGATAATCCAAAGTAAGCAGTCAGCACGCCGCCCAATGTATACGTGGGCACGCAGATCGACATGCCGACCCACAGCGCGGTGATGTGCCACTTGTTCCAAGTGCGTTCGTGCACCTGGGTAGGTGCCATGTCGTGGTTGTAGCGAGGGCTGTCGAGGACGTCGGGGCCGGCGTCGAGTTCGTACAGGCCGTTGCGCTCAATAACTTGCGATCTGTTCTGTTGCATGGCCGCTCCACGGTTTTTTCGAATTATTGTTGCTCACCTGCAGGGTTGATGCAGGTGGCCGGAGTACCTCGTAAACAACATGACATCACGGGCCCGGCCAGCCGTTCCTGCACTCAATAACCGTGCCGAAAACCGCCGCCATACCCTTACCGCTTATATAACTGACTGATGTTAATCAGCTTTCCGATTGAACCTAGGGTACTTGCCACGCGACTCAGGCTGGATAACGTGGAAGTTGCCCGAACTGTCAGGACTCAATCTGGTGCAACACAATTATTTTTATTTCCGTGGCCCGTCAAGAGGCATATCTCAAGCGTCTGATTTGCAATAAGAAATGTTGCTCATATTGAGAACCTGTCAAGTGCGTCAAAATGGTGAGAGCCCGCTACATTTTGGTGACATTGATTTTTTATCCTTATAAATCAATTACATATAAAATTAATAAGCTTATAAAAAATATTCTTGCCCTATCGAAAAACTCGGGCTAGTTTCTATTCCTGTCACCGATGACAGGAATTAACCACCGCTCGGCGACAGCATTACAACACTTAGAACCGGCACAAGCCGGTCAAGCCTTTGAGGAACTCGACATGTCGCTGTTGATCCGTGGCGCCACCGTTATTACCCATGATGAAAGTTACCGCGCCGATGTGTTGTGCGCAGGCGGTCTGATTCGCGCCGTTGGCACGGATCTGGAGATTCCCGCCGGCACCGAGATACTTGATGGCAGCGGCCAATACTTGATGCCCGGCGGCATCGACCCCCATACCCACATGCAATTGCCCTTCATGGGCACCGTGGCCAGTGAAGACTTCTTCAGTGGCACGGCAGCGGGTCTGGCCGGCGGCACCACGTCCATCATTGATTTTGTGATTCCCAACCCGCAGCAGTCCTTGATGGAAGCGTTTCACCAGTGGCGCGGCTGGGCCGAAAAATCGGCGTCCGACTACGGTTTTCACGTCGCGATCACCTGGTGGAGCGAACAGGTGCGTGAGGAAATGGCCGAGCTCGTCAGCCATCACGGCATCAACAGCTTCAAGCATTTCATGGCGTACAAGAACGCGATCATGGCGGCCGACGATACCCTGGTCGCCAGCTTCGAACGCTGCCTTGAGCTAGGCGCAGTGCCCACCGTGCATGCGGAAAACGGCGAGTTGGTGTATCACCTGCAACGCAAGTTGATGGCCCAGGGCATCACCGGGCCGGAAGCGCACCCACTGTCGCGCCCCTCCCAGGTGGAAGGCGAAGCGGCCAGCCGCGCGATCCGCATCGCCGAGACCATTGGCACGCCACTGTATCTGGTGCACGTCTCCACCCAGGAAGCGCTGGATGAAATCACCTATGCCCGTGGCAAAGGCCAGGCGGTGTACGGCGAAGTGCTGGCCGGCCACCTGTTGCTGGACGACAGTGTCTACCAGCACCCCGACTGGCAAACCGCCGCCGGCTATGTGATGAGCCCGCCGTTCCGCCCACGCGGGCATCAGGAAGCCCTGTGGCATGGCCTGCAATCCGGCAACCTGCACACCACCGCCACGGACCACTGCTGCTTCTGCGCTGAGCAAAAAGCCGCCGGCCGAGACGATTTCAGCAAGATCCCCAACGGCACCGCCGGTATCGAAGACCGCATGGCGCTGCTATGGCACGAAGGCGTCAATACCGGGCGCCTGTCGATGCAGGAATTCGTTGCGCTGACCTCCACCAACACCGCGAAGATCTTCAACCTGTACCCGCGCAAAGGCGCCATCCGTGTGGGTGCCGATGCCGATCTGGTGCTGTGGGATCCCGAGGGTACGCGGACCATTTCCGCCAAGACCCACCACCAGAACGTCGACTTCAACATCTTCGAAGGCAAGACCGTGCGCGGCGTGCCGAGCCATACCATCAGCCAGGGCAAACTGGTCTGGGCCGATGGCGACCTGCGCGCCGAGCGCGGTGCCGGACGTTATGTGGAACGGCCGGCGTATCCGTCGGTGTTCGAGCAGTTGAGCAAGCGGGCTGAGCATGCCAGGCCGGTTGCTGTGAAGCGCTGAGACCGCTATCGGGGGCAAGCCCCCTCCCACACTGATCTCATTCCAATTGGAAAAACGCGGTCAAATGTGGGAGGGGGCTTGCCCCCGATGAGGCCAGCACAGGCAACAAAAAAACAATGCCCATCAGAGGCAGCACCTCAATAACCGTGAGGCCACCACCGTGATCCAGACCCTGACCCACCTCCCCCATCCCCATGAGGATGGCGCAACCCTCGCCAGCCACTTCACCGACCTGGCGCCGCCCCTGAACGCCCGTCAGGCCCAACTGGAAGCCTCGCGCTGCCTGTACTGCTACGACGCGCCCTGCGTGAACGCGTGCCCCAGCGACATCGATATTCCGTCGTTCATCCGCAACATCCACACCGAAAACGTCCAAGGCGCGGCGCAGAAAATCCTCTCGGCCAACATCCTCGGTGGCAGCTGCGCACGGGTCTGCCCGACGGAAATCCTGTGCCAGCAAGCCTGCGTGCGCAACAAC
The DNA here is from genome assembly GCF_002742485.1 of Pseudomonas sp. 2822-17. Taxonomy (NCBI): domain Bacteria; kingdom Pseudomonadati; phylum Pseudomonadota; class Gammaproteobacteria; order Pseudomonadales; family Pseudomonadaceae; genus Pseudomonas; species Pseudomonas sp. 2822-17. The sequence goes on along the minus strand of NZ_LJRZ01000738.1, from coordinate 241,601 downwards.
AGCGAAGAATGCGCCCCCGTGCTGATCGGCCTGCTGCAACGCTACGCCATCGACAATGCGCACTTCAGCGAACACCCCTTCCAGCGCGCCGCGACGACCGGCAAGCGCATCGCCGTGGTGGGCGCCGGCCCGGCCGGCCTGGCCTGCGCCCATCGCGCCGCTTTGCATGGCCATGACGTGGTGATTTTCGAAGCCCGCGAAAAAGCCGGCGGCCTGAATGAATACGGGATCGCCAAATACAAACTGGTGGATGACTTTGCCCAGAAGGAACTGGATTTCCTCCTGCAGATCGGCGGCATCGAGATCCGCCACGGCCAGCGTCTGGGCGATAACCTCACCTTGAGCGAACTGCACCAGCAATTCGACTCGGTATTCCTCGGCCTGGGTCTCGCCGCCAGCAAACAGTTGGGGCTACCCCACGAAGACGCCCCCGGCCTGCTCGCCGCCACCGACTACATCCGCGAACTGCGCCAGGCCGATGACCTGACCCAACTGCCACTGGCCGACCGCTGCATCGTGCTCGGCGCTGGCAATACTGCGATCGACATGGCCGTGCAAATGGCCCGCCTCGGCGCCCGCGATGTCAACCTCGTCTACCGTCGCGGCCTGGCGGACATGGGCGCCACGCACCATGAACAGGACATCGCCAAAGCCAATCAGGTGCGCCTGTTGACCTGGGCCCAGCCTGAAGAAGTGCTGCTCGATGATCAGGGCCATGTACGCGGGATGCGCTTCCAGCGCACACACATGGAAAACGGCCGCCTGCACCCCACCGGCGAGAGCTTCGAACTGGCTGCCGATGCGATCTTCAAGGCCATCGGGCAAGGGTTTGACGGCGCAGCGTTACACGATCCACTGGCCCAGCAACTGCATCGCGTGGGCGAGCGAATCTTTGTCGACGAACAGCTGCGCACCAGCATTCCCGGCGTGTATGCGGGAGGTGATTGCGTGAGCCTCGGCCAGGACCTCACCGTACAAGCGGTGCAACACGGCAAGCTGGCCGCCGAAGCCATGCACGCCCAACTCATGCTGACTGTGGAGGCCGCGTAATGGCCGATCTCTCGATTGTCTTCGCCGGTATCAAAGCCCCCAACCCGTTCTGGCTGGCCTCCGCGCCGCCCACCGACAAGGCCTACAACGTGGTCCGCGCCTTCGAGGCAGGCTGGGGCGGCGTGGTGTGGAAAACCCTGGGTGAAGACCCGGCGGCGGTCAACGTGTCGTCACGTTACTCGGCGCACTACGGTGCCAACCGTGAAGTGCTGGGCATCAACAATATCGAGCTGATCACCGACCGCTCCCTGGAGATCAACCTGCGGGAAATCACCCAGGTGAAAAAGGACTGGCCCGACCGCGCGTTGATCGTGTCGCTGATGGTGCCGTGTGTCGAAGAGTCCTGGAAAAACATCCTGCCGCTGGTGGAAGCCACTGGCTGTGACGGTATCGAACTGAACTTCGGTTGCCCCCACGGCATGCCCGAGCGCGGCATGGGCGCAGCAGTAGGCCAGGTGCCGGAATATGTTGAACAGGTGACGCGCTGGTGCAAGACCTACTGCTCACTGCCGGTGATCGTCAAGCTCACGCCAAACATCACCGACATCCGGGTGGCGGCGCGGGCGGCGTATCGCGGTGGGGCGGATGCGGTGTCGCTGATCAACACCATCAATTCCATCACCAGCGTGGACCTGGAGCGCATGGTTGCCCTGCCCGTCGTCGGTACGCAAAGTACCCACGGCGGCTACTGCGGCTCGGCGGTCAAGCCGATTGCCCTGAACATGGTTGCGGAAATCGCCCGCGACCCGCAGACGCAAGGCCTGCCGATCTGCGGCATTGGCGGCATTGGCAACTGGCGCGACGCGGCAGAATTCGTCGCCCTCGGTTGCGGCGCGGTGCAAGTGTGTACGGCGGCGATGCTGCACGGGTTTCGTATCGTTGAAGAGATGAAGGACGGGCTGTCGCGGTGGATGGACAGCCAGGGCTACACCAGCTTGCAGGACTTTTCCGGGCGGGCTGTGGGCAATACCACGGACTGGAAGTACCTGGACATCAACTACCAGGTGATCGCCAAGATCGACCAGGCCGCGTGTATTGGGTGCGGGCGTTGCCATATTGCCTGTGAGGATACGTCACACCAGGCCATCGCCAGCTTGAAGCAGGCGGATGGTACGCATGCATACGAGGTGATCGATGATGAGTGCGTGGGCTGCAACCTGTGCCAGATCACCTGCCCGGTGGCGGACTGCATTGAGATGGTGCCCATCGACACGGGCAAGCCGTTTTTGAATTGGACCCAGGATCCGAGGAATCCCTACAGGGAGGCTGTGTAGTCCTTTAGATCGCTATGGGGGGCAAGCCCCCTCCCACACAATTGGCTAAATGCGGTCACATGTGGGAGGGGGCTTGCCCCCGATAGGCATAGGGATCTACACAACTCTCAAAGGCTTATACATAACTCTGTGGTGAGCGGGCTTGTCCCGCGCTGGGCTGCGCAGCAGCCCCAAAACCAGGCAACTTGGTTTTTCTGAAAAAACGCGGTGGGTTTGATGGGGCTGCTTCGCAGCCCAGCGCGGGACAAGCCCGCTCACCACAACAGCCCGTTTGCCATAGATTCAGCATCCACGGAAAGTTGTGTAGACACCTATCCCCGATAGGGCCATCAGCCTCACCACAAGACTCAAGGCTCCAACCCAATCCCGCGCAAAATCACACCCGTCACGGTCTGGATCGCTTTCTCAAACTGCAGGTCCGACAACGGCTGGTGATCATTCAGAATCTTCACCTGATGGTCAAAGTCGGCATAGTGCTGGGTCGAAGCCCAGATCATGTACAGCAGGCTCGACGGCTCCACCGGCAGGATGCGTTTGTCTTCCACCCATTGACGAATTTTCGCTTCCTTCATCTTGGCCCAGTCGTACAGGCTTTCGTCCAGCGCCTCACCGAGTGTCGGCGCGCCGTGGATGATTTCGTTGGCCCAGACCTTGGAGCCATACGGCCGTGTGCGTGAGCGCTGCATCTTGGCGCGGATGTAGCTGCTGAGCACGACCCGTGGGTCATCGAAGGTTTCGAAGCTCAGGGCATCCTGTTTCCACACGTCCAGCAGGTCGAACAGCACGGCGCTGTACAGCTCGCTTTTGGTGGTGAAGTAGTAATGCAGGTTCGAGCGCGGCAGTTGCGCTTCTTCGGCGATGTCGGCCATGGCGGTGCTGCCGTAGCCTTTCTCTGCGAAGACTTTCTCCGCCGCCAGCAGGATTTTTTCGACGTTGGCCCTACGAATTCCGATCTTGTGATTGCCCATAAGGGCTCCCTGACAAAGACATACGCCAAAGACTACCACCCGCTCTAGATCGGGGCGACAGGCCAAGCCGAAACTTCGTACACTGCCCACTCCTACCCATTGATTGGTATTGAACAATGTTGATCAAGAAAACCCTCACCACCGTCGCCCTGCTCGCATCCCTGCTGGGCGCCTCGGCGGCGTTCGCCCATGCTCACCTCAAAAGCTCCACGCCGGCGGCAGACAGCACGGTGACAGCCCCCGCCGATCTGCGCCTGACCTTCAGCGAAGGCATCGAGGCGACCTTCACCAAGGTGTCCCTGAGCAAGGACGGCACCGAAATCGCGATCAAAGGCCTGGACACCGAAGGCACCGACAAGAAAGTCCTGGTGGTCACCCCGGCCGCACCACTCGCGGCCGGTAACTACAAAGTGGTGTGGAATGCCGTGTCGGTCGACACCCACAAGAGCAACGGCGAATACAGCTTCAAGGTTGGCCAGTAATCCATGGCGACCCTGCTGGTGCTGTGCCGCTTTGTGCATTTCATCGTCGTGTTGCTGATGTTCGGGGCCTGCGCGTTCAGGCCCTGGCTCCTCGGCGCTGAACCGCAGCCGGCGCTGGACCGGCAATTGCTGCGCATCACCCGTGGGCTGGCATGGACGGCCCTCGCGTCGGGGGCGATCTGGTTACTGTTGATTACTGTCAGCATGGCGGGCTCATGGTCGGCGGCGCTGGAACCGTCGACGGTGCAGTTGGTGCTGGGCAAGACCTTTTTTGGCCAGGTGTGGACCTGGCATCTGATCGTGAACGGCTTACTGATCATCAGCCTGATGACCCCGTGGAGGGCCCCTCGCCTGCCGCTGATCACGCTGTTGCTGATAACCCTGGCACCGGTCGGCCATGGCGCCATGCTCGATGGGCTGAGCGGGCAGTTGTTGATCCTCAACCAGGTGGTCCATCTGATGTGTGTGGGCGCGTGGTTGGGCGGGCTGTTGCTGCTGGTCTTGATCCTCCGGCAATCACAGCGTTTTGAGTTGGCGCCCGTCCTGCGTCGTTTCAGTGGCGTGGGTTACGGCCTGGTCGCGGGCTTGCTGGTGACCGGCCTGATCAATGTGCGCGTCCTGACCGGGCAGTTGTGGCCCACGCCGTTGTTCAGTGGTTTTGCCTTGATTCTGTTGATCAAGGTGATGCTGGTGCTGGGGATGTTGGCGCTGGCGTTGCTGAACCGCTTACGCCTTGATAGCTGCGAACAACGGCTGGGCAGCTTGAGGGCCAGCGTGATGCTGGAATGGCTCCTGGGTGTTTGCGCAGTGGCCGCCGTTTCACTCCTGGGCACCTTGCCGCCGATGCTGCTGGCTGGCTGAAACGACATTGACTCTGCCCGCTTTAGGTCGGCACCCTCGTTGTCATCGTATAACTTCCCCTTGACACCTCGGGAAATCCCCGCAAATATCCGCTCCAATGTTGTACGACGACGTATAACAAATAATAAAAACAACAAACAGAAAGGGAGCATCACTGTGAGTCAATTCGCCCGCAATTCGTCTGCGCGTCTCGGTCTTATCGGACTCGGCAGCCTGGCCTTCACCCTCCCCCTCACTGTCCAGGCCGAAGGGTTTGTCGACGACGCCAAGGCCACGCTCAACCTGCGCAACGCCTATTTCAACCGTAACTTCACCAACCCGGCGAACGCTCAGGGCAAGGCCGAAGAGTGGACGCAGAGTTTCATTCTCGATGCCAAGTCGGGCTTTACCCAAGGCACCGTGGGCTTCGGTCTTGATGTGTTGGGCCTGTATTCCCAGAAGCTCGACGGCGGTAAAGGCACCGGTGGCACGCAGTTGTTGCCGATCCATGATGACGGTCGCCCTGCGGATAATTTCGGGCGCCTGGGTGTGGCGTTGAAAACCCGGCTGTCGAAGACCGAATTGAAGGTCGGCGAATGGATGCCGGTGCTACCGATCCTGCGTTCCGACGATGGGCGCTCCCTGCCCCAGACCTTTCGCGGCGGCCAGGTGACGTCCAACGAGATCGCCGGCCTGACCCTTTACGGCGGCCAGTTCCGTGGCAACAGCCCGCGCAACGACGCGAGCATGGAAGACATGTTCATGAACGGCAAAGCGGCGTTCACCTCCGACCGCTTCAACTTCGGCGGCGGCGAATACAGCTTCAATGACAAGCGCACCCAGGTCGGCCTGTGGTACGCCGAACTGAGCGATATCTACCAGCAACGCTACGTCAACCTCACGCACAGCCAGCCTGTAGGCGACTGGACCCTGGGCGCCAACCTCGGCTTTTTCAGCGGCAAGGAAGACGGCAGCGCCCTGGCCGGCGACCTCGACAACAAGACCACCTTCGCCCTGCTCTCGGCCAAATACGGCGGCAACACCTTCTATGTGGGCCTGCAAAAACTCACCGGCGACAGCGTGTGGATGCGCGTCAACGGCACCAGCGGCGGCACCCTGGCCAACGACAGTTACAACGCCAGCTATGACAACGCCAAGGAGAAATCCTGGCAGGTGCGCCATGACTTCAACTTCGTGGCGCTCGGCGTGCCGGGGCTGACCCTGATGAACCGCTATATCAGCGGCAGCAACGTACACACCGGCGCGATCACCGACGGCAAGGAGTGGGGACGCGAGTCGGAGCTGGCCTACACCGTGCAGAGCGGCGCGCTGAAGAACCTCAACGTGAAGTGGCGCAACTCGACCATGCGTCGGGATTTCAGCACCAACGAGTTTGATGAGAACCGGATCTTTATCAGCTATCCAATCTCGCTGTTGTAGAACTCAGCCTCCCAGCCCCAGGAAATCCCCGGTGGGAGGGGGTTTGCTCCTGATGGCGGTGGGTCACTAACAGATGCACTCACTGGCATGCCCTCATCGAGGGCAAGCCCTCTCCCACATTTTACTCCGCGCTCTGTCCGCAAGAACGTTGACAACCTGGGGACTCCCTAACAATACTTCGGCATAGTCATACGACAACCTACAACAAAAAATCTGGAATCCCCATGACCACGACCACCCACGCTCCTTTCAACCGCCTGCTCCTCACCGGCGCCGCCGGCGGCCTTGGCAAAGTCCTGCGCGAGCGCCTGCGCCCCTACGCACATGTCCTGCGCCTGTCCGATATCGCGGCCATGGCCCCGGCTGCCGATGCTTCGGAAGAAGTCCAGCCCTGCGACCTCGCCGACAAACAAGCCGTGCATCACTTGGTGGAAGGCGTCGACGCCATCCTGCACTTCGGCGGTGTCTCGGTAGAGCGTCCTTTTGAAGAGATCCTCGGTGCCAACATCAGTGGCACCTTTCATATCTACGAAGCCGCCCGTCGCCATGGCGTCAAACGTGTGATCTTTGCCAGCTCCAACCACGTGATCGGCTTCTACAAACAGACCGAAACCATCGACGCCCACTCGCCACGCCGCCCGGACAGCTACTACGGCCTGTCCAAATCCTACGGCGAAGACATGGCCAGTTTCTACTTCGACCGCTATGGCATCGAGACTGTGAGCATCCGCATCGGCTCGTCGTTCCCGGAGCCGCAGAACCGCCGGATGATGCACACCTGGCTGAGCTTCGACGACCTCACCCAACTGCTCGAACGCGCGCTGTACACGCCGAACGTCGGCCACACCGTGGTCTACGGCATGTCGGATAACCAGGGCACCTGGTGGGACAACCGCCACGCCGCGCACCTGGGGTTTGCGCCCAAGGACACGTCCGAAGTGTTTCGCGCCCAGGTCGAAGCCCAGCCGCCCGTGGCCGCCGATGACCCGGCCAAGGTCTATCAGGGCGGCGCGTTCTGCGCGGCCGGGCCGTTCGGTGACTGAGTTCACATCAACCCAAGGGAATGAGTTGCCATGACTGCTGATTTGATCGTCGACGCCCGCAATGCCGTGGGCGAATGCCCGGTGTGGGTGCCTGAAGAAAACGCGCTGTACTGGGTGGACATTCCCAACGGCGGCCTGCAGCGCTGGAGCGCCAGCAGCGGCCATGTCGCGGCGTGGAAAGCCCCGCAGATGCTCGCCTGTATCGCCCGCACCACGGCGGGCAATTGGGTCGCGGGCATGGAAACCGGCTTTTTCCAACTTACCGCACACAATGACGGCAGCCTCGACACCATGCCTCTGGCCAGTGTCGAACACCCGCGCCCGGACATGCGCCTCAACGACGGCCGCTGTGACCGCCAGGGCCGCTTCTGGGCCGGCAGCATGGTGTTGAACATGGGCCTGAATGCGGCCGAGGGCATCCTCTACCGCTACGCGTCAGGCTCAGCGCCTCATGCTCAATTGGATGGGTTTATCACCCTCAACGGCCTGGCCTTCAGCCCCGATGGCCGCACGATGTACGCCTCGGACTCGCACCCGCTGGTGCAACAGATCTGGGCCTTCGACTACGACATCGACACCGGCACGCCGTCCAATCGCCGCGTGTTTGTGGACATGCACAACCACCTCGGCCGCCCGGACGGCGCAGCGGTGGATGCAGATGGCTGCTACTGGATCTGCGCCAACGACGCCGGCTTGATCCACCGCTTCACCCCGGACGGTCGCCTGGATCGCTCCCTGAGCGTTCCGGTGAAAAAACCCACCATGTGCGCCTTCGGCGGCAGTCGCCTGGACACGTTGTTCGTCACCTCGATCCGTGATGATCAAAGTGAACAGTCGGTGGCCGGCGGTGTGTTCGCCCTCAACCCCGGCGTCACCGGTTTGCCGGAGCCCAGCTTCACCCTCTAGCTGCATCGCTGTGCCTTGAATACAACAATAAAATAACAAGACAGGAGTGACCCCCATGGACTTCAAACGCACCTTGCTCGCCGCCGCAGTGTTCACCCTCAGCAGCGCCGCCCACGCGCTGGAAATCAAATTCGCCGACATCCACCCCGCCGGCTACCCCACCGTGGTCGCCGAAGAGAACATGGGCAAGGCCCTGACCAAGGAAAGCAACGGCGAACTGACCTTCAAATATTTCCCCGGCGGCGTGCTGGGCTCCGAGAAAGAAGTGGTCGAACAGGCCCAGGTCGGCGCCGTGCAGATGACCCGCGTCAGCCTCGGCATCGTCGGGCCGGTGGTGCCGGACGTGAACGTGTTCAACCTGCCGTTCGTGTTCCGTGACCAGGCGCATATGCGCAAGGTCATCGACGGCGAGATCGGCGATGAGATCCTCGCGAAGATCACCGACTCCGAGTTCGGCCTGGTGGCCCTGGCTTGGATGGACGGCGGCACGCGCAACCTCTACACCAAGAAACCCGTGCGCAAGATCGAAGACCTCAAGGGCATGAAAATCCGCGTGCAGGGCAACCCATTGTTCATCGACGCGTTCAACGCGATGGGCGCCAACGGCATTGCCATGGACACCGGCGAGATCTTCAGCGCCTTGCAGACCGGGGTCATCGACGGCGCGGAGAACAACCCGCCGACCATGCTTGAGCACAACCACTTCCAGAACGCCAAGTACTACACTCTCACCGAACACCTGATCCTGCCCGAGCCCATCGTGATGTCGAAAATCACCTGGAACAAACTCACCCCCGCCCAGCAGGACATGGTGAAAAAAGCCGCCAAGGCCGCCCAGGCCGATGAGCGCGTGCTGTGGGACGCCAAGTCCGCCAGCAGTGAGGAAAAACTCAAGAAGGCCGGTGTCGAGTTCATCACCGTCGACAAAAAGCCCTTCTATGACGCCACCGCAGAGGTACGTGCCAAGTACGGCGCGTCGTACGCCGACATCATCAAGCGTATCGACGCCGTTCAGTAACGCCCTCCTCCCTGACAAGGCCTGGCGCGGTCGGCATCGACGCGCCCGGTTACGGTGAACGCCATGAAGAATCTGCTGCTGCGCATCAACGACCGCATCTACATGACCTGCATCTGGGTCGCCGGCCTCGCGGTCCTCGGGGTCGCACTGATCATCCCTTGGGGCATCTTCGCCCGCTACATCCTTGGCACCGGCTCAAGCTGGCCGGAGCCCACCGCCATCCTGTTGATGCTGGTGTTCACTTTTATCGGCGCGGCCGCCAGTTACCGTGCCGGTGCGCACATGTCGGTGGCGATGGTCACTGACCGCCTGCCGCCCACCCAACGCCGAATCGTCGGCATTTTTTCGCAACTGCTGATGGCGACCATCTGCCTGTTCATGACCATTTGGGGCACCAAGCTGTGCCTGTCCACCTGGAACCAGTTCATGAGCGCCATCCCCACCCTGCGCGTGGGCATCACCTATATGCCGATCCCCATCGGTGGCGTGCTGACCCTGGTTTTTGTGCTGGAAAAACTCCTGCTCGGTGACCAGAGCAACCGGCGCGTGGTGCGTTTTGACCTGGTTGAAGAAAGCGAAGGGGCTGCCTGATATGGACGCATTGATTCTGCTGGGCAGCTTTATCGCCTTGATCCTGATCGGTATGCCGGTGGCCTACGCCCTGGGCTTGTCGGCGCTGATCGGCGCGTGGTGGATCGACATCCCGTTCCAGGCCCTGATGATTCAGGTGGCCGGCGGCGTGAACAAATTTTCGCTGATGGCCATTCCGTTCTTCGTGCTGGCGGGGGCGATCATGGCGGGGGGCGGCATGTCGCGCCGGCTGGTGGCGTTTGCCGGGGTGCTGGTGGGCTTTGTGCGCGGCGGCCTGTCCTTGGTCAACATCATGGCCTCAACATTTTTCGGCGCGATCTCCGGTTCGTCGGTGGCGGACACCGCCTCGGTGGGCTCGGTGCTGATTCCGGAAATGGAACGCCGTGGCTACCCACGGGAATTTGCCACGGCGGTGACCGTCAGCGGCTCGGTGCAGGCCTTGCTCACCCCGCCCAGCCACAACTCGGTGCTCTACTCCCTGGCGGCAGGCGGCACCGTGTCCATCGCCTCGCTGTTCATGGCCGGCGTGGTGCCGGGGCTGCTGATGAGCGCGTGCCTGATGGTGCTGTGCCTGATTTTCGCGAAGAAACGCAACTACCCCAAAGGCGAAGTCATCCCGTTGAAGCAAGCGCTGAAGATCGCCGGCGAAGCGCTCTGGGGCATGATGGCCATGGTGATCATCCTCGGCGGCATCCTGTCGGGCATCTTCACGGCCACCGAGTCCGCCGCGATTGCGGTGCTGTGGGCATTCTTCGTGACCATGTTCATCTACCGCGACTACAAGTGGAATGAACTGCCCAAGCTGATGCACCGCACGGTGCGCACGATTTCCATCGTGATGATCCTGATCGCCTTCGCCGCCAGCTTCGGCTACATCATGACCCTGATGCAGATCCCGGCGAAAATCACCACGCTGTTCCTGACCCTGTCGGACAACCGCTATGTGATCCTGATGTGCATCAACGCCATGCTGCTGTTGCTCGGCACGGTGATGGACATGGCGCCACTGATCCTGATCCTCACGCCGATCCTGCTGCCGGTGGTGCTCAATATCGGCGTCGACCCTGTGCACTTCGGCATGATCATGCTGGTGAACCTGGGCATCGGCCTGATCACCCCGCCGGTGGGCGCGGTGCTGTTTGTCGGCGCGGCAGTGGGCAAGACCACGATCGAGAAAACCGTGAAGGCGCTGCTGCCGTTCTATGCGGTGCTGTTCCTGGTGCTGATCGCCGTTACTTACATCCCGGCGTTGTCGCTGTGGCTGCCGAGCGTGGTGCTGTAATGATTGAGCTTGAAGATGACCTGACCCACCTCAGCCTTGACCCGGCCGTGGGCGGCAGCCTCGTCAACTGGACCGTGCGCGCCAGCGGGCAACCGTTGTTGCGGCCTAACGACCCGCACAGCGAGCTGCCTGGCAAGCTGGGGTGTTACCCGTTGGTGCCTTGGTCCAACCGCATTGCCAATGGAGGGTTCGAGACCCCCGACGGCTGGCTGGCCCTGGCGCCCAACAGCCCCAAAGATCCCTTTCCGATTCACGGCTCGGCCTGGCAGCAGCCGTGGCACGTCGTCAGTCAAACGGCGCAGGAAGTGGTGTTGGAGCTGCGGTGTGAAACGCCGTTCGCCTACCGCGCCGAGCAGCGGATCCGGTTGAGCAACGGCGAACTGAGCATCGCATTGCGCGTGACCCATCTGGCCGAAAAAGCGGCGTGGCATGGGCTTGGGCTGCATCCCTACTTCCCGCGCCGGCCTGACACACGGTTACAGGCTACGGCGGCGCAGGTGTGGTTGAGTGACGGCACAAAGTTGCCGACAGGCTTGGCGGCAGTGCCGCCCGAGTGGGATTTTCGGGTATTGAACGAGTTGCCTGAAAGCCTCGTGGACAACGGCTTTTGCCAGTGGGACGGGCACTGCCGAATTGAACAGCCAGAGCTGGGCTATACGCTGGAATGCCAGGCCACCGGCGCCGATTACTTCCTGCTGTATTGCCCGCCGGGGTTGGGGTTCTTTTGCATTGAACCGGTGAGTCACCCGGTGAATGCTCATCACCTGCCGGGGCGACCGGGCCTGAAACTGCTGGAACACAATCAGTCGGTCCAACTCAATTTCAACCTGAAATACATTCAAAATGTGGGAGGGGGCTTGCCCCCGATGGCGGCCTGACAGCCCCCTCCCACAGTTTTGATTGGTGTTGTGTCAGTGATGTCACGGTGGAGAGTTTTTCAGACGCCCAGCCGTATCAATACTCACCACCACCGACAACCCAGGCCGCAGCCGCTCACTCTCGGCCTGATCCGGGTCCACGGTAATCCTCACCGGCACGCGCTGGGCAATCTTCACAAAGTTGCCCGTCGCGTTGTCCGCCTGCAACAGGCTGAACTCCGACCCTGTCGCCGGGGAAATATGCTGCACCGTGCCGTGAAACCTGCGGTGGTTCAGCGCATCCACGGTGAAGGTCACCGGTTGGCCGACCTGCACGTTGTCCATCTGGGTTTCTTTCATATTGGCGATTACCCACAGCTGTTTCGGCACCAGGGCCATCAGTTGCGCGCCGGAGTTGACGTAGGCCCCCAGACGTACGCCAATCTGGCCCAACTGGCCGTCGCGGGGCGCCGTAATGCGCGTGTTGGAGAGGTCGATGCGCGCCAACTCGACCGCCGCATCGGCACTCGCCACCGCCGCCTCCAAAGAACCGCGATTGACGATCACCGTCTGCAAATCCTGGCGCGCGATTTCCAGGCTGGCCTGGGCTTGGGCTACGGCGGCAACCGTCTGTGCATTGGCCGCACGGGTCACGTCCAGCTCGCGCCGGGACACCGAACCGTCGCTGATCAGCTCCTCGTTGCGTCGCAGATCCGCCGTGCTTTTACGCGCCTGGGCCTGGCTATCCACCAGCGCAGCCTGGCGCAACTTGATGGTCGCTTCGGCACTGTTGCGCTGCTGCACCACATTGGCCAGCGCGGCTTTCTGCACCGCCAGTTGCGCCAGGGCCTGGTCCAGGCGCTGTTTGTAGATACGATCATCCAGGCGCACCAACAGGTCGCCAGCCTTGACGTACTGGAAGTCCTGCACCGGCACTTCGAACACATAGCCGCTGAGTTGCGGGCCGATGATCGTCACCTGGCCGCGTACCAGGGCGTTTTCAGTGGTTTCCACCGCGCTGCTGAACGGCGGCAATTGCCAGGCGTAGAGCACGATCAACACGCCGACGATGGCAATCGCGGCAAACCCCAGGGACGACAGGATGCGCACCCGCAGTGGCCGCAGCTCGGTGGGTACGGCGCCGGGCGGCGTGCTGCCTTCCGGGGTGGAGGCGATGGCGGTGGTGGTGGTCGTTGATGGTTCGGTCATGAAGGTGCGCCGCTGGGTTGAACGGGAGGGGCTGCTTGAGTAGTACTCATCAGCCACAGACTGCGGATAAAGATCCAGAGCATGGTCAGGATCGCGATGATCGCGATCAGCATGAAGACATCGTTGTAGGCCATGACATTCGCTTCGCGCGTCGCCGCCGTGGCCAGGCTGCGAATGCCCATGAGGTTGCGCAGTTCCGGGTCGGCCACAACGCCGCCGTAGGCCGAACCACCGCTCTGCACCCGCGCGGCCACACGCGGGTCAAGCAAGGTCAGGTGTTCGACAATCATGCTGGAGTGGAACTTCTCGCGCACGATCTGGAACGTGCCCAGCAGCGCCGCGCCAATCAGGCCGCCGAGGTTCTGGCAAATACCGAACATCACCGAAAAACTCACCAGGTTGCGTGGGTTGGTCAGTACGTTCTTGGTGCCCAGCACCATGGTCGGCCCCAGGAAAAACGTGCCGCCAAAGCCCAGCAGGAACTGGCTGACATACAGGTTCTGGGGCCGGGTCAGGTTGCTGGAGAAACTGTCCATCACCGAGCCCACGGCCATCAGCGCCAGGGAAATCACCAGCGGCATCAGCAGGTGCGCCGGGTTGATGGTCAACGCGCTGACCACCAGCCCGCTGATCGCGCCGGCCAGCATCACCACATACAGGGTATGCATCTGCTGGTAACTCATATTGAGCATCTGCATAAAGCCCACCGCGCCGGTGGATTGCTCGGACAGCACCATGCGAATCAGGATCACCGCCAAGGCCAGCCGGATCATGGTGCCGCTGCCCAGCCAGCGGGTCATCAGCATCGGGTTGGCGCGGTTATGCTCGATGGCCAGGCCGGCCATGATCAACACCAGGGAACAGGCCGAGGCGACGCCGATCCACGGCGCTTCCAGCCACCAGTCGATACGCCCCAGCGACAGCACCGCACAGAGCAAGGCCACGCCGGTGGCGAGGATGCCAAAGGTCAGGAAGTCGAGTTTTTCGAAAGTTTTGAAACGGTCGCCGGGCGGCAACTTGAGCAGGAATACACAGCCCAGGCAGATCAGCGCCATGCCCAATTCAAACAGGTACAAGCCGCGCCATTCGGCGATTTGCAGCAAGTCTTCGGAGAACAACCGCGCCAGCGGCAACGCCAACTGCGCCGTACCCAGGCCCAGCACCAGGGCTTTGAGCCGCCACTTGGCCGGAAACGCCTGGATCATGTAGTACAACCCCAACGAACTCAGCGCCGCGCCCACCATCCCGTGGGCTGCGCGTACCGCGATGGCCGAGCTGAGGTCATTGACGAACAAATGGCCAAAGGTCACCAGCGCGTACAACACCAGGAACACTTCGGTGAACACCCGCAGGCCGAACTGCTGGCGGAACTTCACCAGCAGCAGGTTCATGCATACGTTGGTCATCACATAGGCGGCGGGCAGCCAGGCCATTTCCGCCGTGGTCGCACCGAGCGCGCCTTGCAGGTATTGCAGGTTGGCGATGACCAGGGCGTTACCCAGGCCACCGGTGATGGCGACCAGCACACCGACCAGCGCATACAGCCAGCGCTTGTGCGTGGGGTGCCACGGCGTCGACGGCGAACCGGGCAGGCTCGGGCGCTCGTGGGGTTCCCAGGTGTGGGGGGTGTATTTGTCCATTCGATGACCTAGATGGGCCGACGGGGTCGGTGGGTGAAACCAGTACTCAGAGTAGTAAACCTGAGTGGGGTTCATCTTGCCATGTTGGGGGGGTGGTTGGGGGCTTCGGTGGTGGTCAAGGATGTAAGAGCCAGATCAAAAGCAGATCAAAAGCGGGGTAAACCTATCTGCTATGTGGAGATCTGAATGTGGGATTGCATTTCAAGTTCAGCGTAAAGCGTTGAAAAGCATTCCCGCTGCAACCACCACACACAGGCTGGCAAACCCCACCTGCAACGTGCGCGCCGGTATCACGGCACACAGGCGCCGGCCTACCAGCATGCCGACGATGCTGGCGCCGATAAATACCCAGCCAAGCGGTTCGATATGCACACCGGCATGGAGCGCGCCGGCCACGCCGATCAGCGAGATCAGGCTGATGACCATCAACGACGTGGCGACAATGCCGCGCATCTGCACGTCGGTGAGTTGCTTGAACGCCGGCACGATCAGAAAGCCGCCGCCCACGCCGAGCAAACCGGACACCGCACCGGTCACGGCACCCAGCACGGCCAGGGTGGCGCTGCATTTGGCGGTCCAGGCCAGGCGCCCGGTCTGTTGATCGAGCATGCAGTTCTTCTGGCCCCAGGACGCGGCGCCATGGTCACTCGGCCCGGCCTCGACCTTTTCACGCTGCAACATGCGCCAGGCCACCAGCACCATCAACCCACTGAACAGCGCCATCAGCACCGGCTCCGTCATCTGGTGCGCGAGAAACACCCCCAAGGGCGAAAACAGCGCGCCGAGCAAGGCGATCAGCAGCGCGGCGCGGTAACGCACCAGGCCGTGGCGCAAACCATCAATCGCACCGACTGCCGCCGCCGCGCCCACCGCAAGCAACGACACCGGCGCGGCCTGAGTCATGGTCAAACCCAAGCCCAGCACCAGCGCCGGCACCCCGAGGATGCCACCACCCGCGCCGGTCAGGCCCATGACCAGGCCCATCAACACACCCAACACACTGGCCAGCAGCATTCAGTCCACCTTGCTCAGACGGGTCAGCCATTCACGGCCCTTGAGCATGCCGTTCCAGTAGAACCACGGCAGCAGCGTGGCCTTGAGGAACCACATCGACCGACGCGCCGTGGTCGGGTCGAGGCCGAAGGTCGGCAGCAACGTGCCGCCGTAGCCGAACTCGGCGAGCACCACCTTGCCCTTCTCCACCGTCAGCGGGCACGAGCCGTAGCCATCGTACTTGAGCGGCATCGGCGCCTGTTTGCGCAGGGCCAGCAGGTTTTCGGCAACCACCACGATCTGCTTGCGCACGGCGGCGGCGGTCTTGGCGTTGGGGGTGCCGCATACATCGCCCAGGCCGAAGATGTGCGGGTAGTGCAGGTGTTGCAGAGTGTTGGGGTGCACTTCACACCAGCCGGCGGCATCGGCCAGCGGGCTTTGGCGGATGAAGTCCGGCGCGACTTGCGGCGGCACGACGTGCAGCAGGTCAAAGGATTTCTCTTCAACCGTCGTATTGCCCTCAGTGTCCTTCACGGCAAACCAGGCCTTGCGCGCCGGGCCATCGACCTTCACCAGATTGGAATTGAACGCCAGGCGGGCGTTGTATTTCTCTACGTATTTCATCAACGGCGGTACAAAAGTTGCCACCCCGAACAACGCCGCGCCGGCCAGGTTGAATTCCACCTCGATGTGCTTGAGATGGCCCTGCCTGAGCCAGTGATCGCACGACAAGTACATGGCCTTCTGCGGCGCGCCGGCGCATTTGATCGGCATGGCCGGCTGGGTGAAGATCGCCTTGCCGCCCTTGAGTTGCTGCACCAACTGCCAGGTATAGGCGGCGTGTTCGTAGCTGTAGTTGGACGTGACACCGTGCTGGCCGAGGGTGTCCTGCAGGCCCTCGATGCTCTCCCAGGCCAGGCGCAGGCCGGGACAGACGATGAGAGTCTGCCAACTCACACGCTGGCCGCTGTCGAGCACCAACGTCTGCTCGTCCGGCAGGACTTCGCTGACCGCGGCCTGTATCCAGGTGACGCCATTGGGCAGCACGTCGGCCAGCGGGCGACGGGTCTTCTCCAGGTCATAGGCGCCGCCGCCCACCAGGGTCCAGGCCGGCTGGTAGCAATGGTGGTCGCTGGGTTCGATAAGGGTGATGTTCAGGTCGGGGTCGCGCTTGAGCAGGCTGGCCAGCAGGCCAATGCCTGCCGAGCCGCCGCCGATGACAACGATATCGCCACTGATGGTTGGGCCCCAGTGTTGTTCGGTCATGGTCTGTTGCCTTTTTTTTGTCAATGCACACAAGGGTCGTTGCCGTATGGCGTCACGCCCAATGATGGGTCGAAGCTTTGCCTCTGACCGTTTTTTTCCCTTAAGCTCGCAAGCCTATGTGGAAAACATCTTGAATGTAAGCCGCAATCCACCCTCAAGGACCGTCGCCATGTCAGCGTTGATTCAATCCTTTCTGGACGAGGCGTCGTCGACCTACACCTACGTCGTCTATGCAGCGGACGGCGGCCCCTGTGCCATCGTCGACTCGGTGCTCAACTACGACCCGGCCTCCGGGCGCACGGACACACGCCAGGCCGACAAAGTCATCGCCTTCGTGGGCGAACACCGCCTGCAAGTGCAGTGGCTGCTGGAAACCCACGCCCACGCCGACCACCTGTCGGCTGCGCCGTACCTGCGCCGCACGCTGGGCGGCAAGATCGCCATCGGCCAGTCGATCAGCAAGGTGCAGGACGTGTTCAAGAATCTGTTCAACCTGGAACCGGAATTTCGCGTCGACGGCTCGCAGTTCGATCACCTGTTTGCGCCGGATGAGGTTTTCCATATTGGCGGCTTGAAGGCCCAGGCCCTGCACGTGCCCGGCCACACCCCGGCGGATATGGCTTACCTGATCGAGGATCAATTGATCCTGGTAGGCGACACGCTGTTCATGCCCGATGTGGGCACCGCCCGCTGCGACTTCCCCGGCGGCGATGCGCGGCAGTTGTATGCGTCGATGCGCAAGTTGCTGGCCTTCCCGCCGCACACCCAACTGTACGTATGCCATGACTACCCGCCTGAAGGACGCGAGGCCAAGTGCCTGACCACCGTGGCCGAGCAGCGCGCGGGAAATATCCATGTGCATGACGGGGTGGATGAGGCGGCGTTTGTGGCAATGCGCACCCAGCGCGATGCCGGGTTGGGCATGCCGACGTTACTGCTGCCGGCGATCCAGGTGAATGTGCGGGCGGGGAATATGCCGCCGGCGGAAAACAACGGCGTGGTGTATTTGAAAATCCCGCTCAATCAACTGTAAGACCCTGCCCTTGTCGAGCCTGCATCGATACGGGCGCCGAAACAGTGGCGGCCAATCGCGGCTTAGCCAAAAAGCCAGCACCGTGTAGTATTCGGAAATAGATATTTTCCACCCAGGCCCTGTGCGCTTTTGCGGCCTGTTACTACCCGGTTTTCGTCGAAGACGCTCTTCGACGTCAGGATTTTTTTGGCAAGGACACTATGAGCAACCAACCGCCCTCCCCTGAACCCGGCGAAGAGTCCGCGTCCAGCCTGAATCAACACCTTTCTGTAATCCCACGCCTGCTGGCCTCTCTCTTGTCCCTGTCACTCGATGCGCTGGGCGCGATCAATGCCCCTTCGTTTCTCAAGGGGAAGTCCGTGGGAATCAAGCAAGGTAGAAAGCGCGGTATCGAAGAAGGAAAGCTCAGCGGTTATGACGATGGCTACGCGGCGGGGCGCGCCGTGCTTGAGTTCAACGACCTGCGCAGCGTCGCCCCCTTGCCGGGCGAAGATCACTGCCTGTTCGATGACGAACTACTGCCGGTCACCGAGGCCATCAAGCAAAAAATGCGCGCCGAAGTGGCCATGTATTTACCCGAACACGAGCAACCGAGCGCGGAACAATGGGCAATGATCTTCGCCGAAAACACCTGTACTTCGGTAATTGCCGGCGCTGGTTCCGGCAAGTCGACGACGCTGGCGTTGCGGGTCGTGCTCAAACACGTTCATCTGGGTATCCCCCTCAATCATCTTCAAGTCACCACGTTCACGACTGAATCGAAAAAAGACCTGATGAAAAAAATCGTCAAGATTTTTGGACATTGGGGCATCCCGCTCAGCGAAGACCAAATCAAAAGCCTGGTGCGCACGTTCCACAGCAAAGTATTCGGTTTCATGAAGGCCTTTACCGGCGGCCCCCTTGGTTATTTTGACTTTTTAGGCCCCGACATGAAAGACGATGACGAGGAGCTCGACAACCCGTTTTCGTCCACCCTCAACACCGAACAGTTGGCCGTGCTCTACAAGGTGTTCAATGACCTTTACAAGCACGACGCCGAGTTCAAAAAGCACATCCTGGCCCTGTATAAATCGGTAGCGTTTGCACCGCCGATGCCGATGACGGACAAAATGCGCAAAAACCGCGCCCACACGCTCAAGGCCACTTCCGAGCGGGACCTGGCCGTGTGTGACGCCATCGAAAAGGCCTGGACGGATCTCGGACTGTGGCCGATTGCAGGCTTGGGCGAGCGCCAGATCATTACCCTGGAAGGCCAGCCCTACATCGTCAACGGCTATCTGGAGGAATATGACGCAGCACTGATTCTCGGCTGGCCGGATACCGGTGTAACCCAGGACGATATCCCCTTTCGCGAAGGCGCCCGCGTCAACCTCAAGCGTGAGAGCTGGGCCAGGCAGGCAATCATCAGTGACTGTTACAAGAAAAACTTCGTACTGCTCAATCATGTGACAGCAGCGAAGACACTGATGGACAACGCCGAGCACATGGTCATCAGCGCCCCGCAATTCGAATACGACTTGCCTGGTACCACGCTGAAGGAAACCAACCTGATCCAGGTATTTTTCTCGGAAGGCAATTACATCGAAAACCTGGGGCTGGATGTCGACAATGCGATCGGCAAGATGACCTTCGTTCCAGGCGACGCACGTGAATCGTTCTACCTGGCACTCAAGGGTTTTTGGCGAGCCTTCCATACGCACCTTCAAGGCATGTCCCCCAAGCCGCTGATCACGTTCAATCAAGCATTCGCCCTCTTTGGTGAACGCAACCCCGAGGCCATCAAACAAATCCCCACCGCCGAGCTGGACGGTATGCGTCACCTGATGATCGACGAGTTCCAGGATGTCTCCGGGTTGAACATTTCCTGGATTCGCCAGTGCTGTAAGGAGATTCGGCGCCGCAACCAGGGCCAGGCCGGTATCGGCAATTCGCTGATGGCGGTCGGTGACGATTGGCAGAGCATTTACGGCTGGCGTGGCAGCTCGCCCCAGTACCTGATGGACTTTCACCAGCACTTTCTCAGCCACACACGACAAACGCTGTACATGCAGAACAACTACCGCTCCCATCAGGCAATCATTGATGCGGCAGAACAGGTGGTGCGCTCAACGTCCAATGACAAAGCCAAGCACGGTGTCGCCGCGAATGCCAAGGTGATTGACCGCGTGTCGCCGGTCTACCTGCATTACGTGAAGGCCAAGACCAAGATCAGTCAGCCCGACGAAACGATTCTGGAACTTGTCCAGAAGGCCTACGAAGACGGGCACAGCATTCTGATGGTATTCCGGGTTGGCACGGTGGTGACCGCTTACCGGCGGGCCCTGGGTGGGTTATTGCGTGATGCCAGAAAACACGATCGAAACGTCAAGTTGATGACGTTTCACAAGTCCAAGGGGCTGCAGGCGCAAACCGTATTCGTCATCGGCGATACCTTTTACAAGCCGACCAAATCCAAGCGCAATCAGCTGTACAACCTGGCGGGCCTGGGGGACGGCAAGTCCATGGCCTATGACAGAGCCCAGTCCGACGAGGCCTTGCGTCTTGCCTATGTGGGCATTACCCGGGCCGAGCTCCAATGCCACTGGTTGTTGGAGCGTGAAATCAGCACCCCAGGCGAAACAGCATCGGGTTATGCCGACCAGAAATCCTATTGCTACGAAAAATGGACGGCGAACGAAACAGCCGACGCCACTAGCGCGTCATAGCCCTACCCGCCCAGGCTGATGCCATTGGCGGGCAAGGGCAGCGCGGTTTTGTAGCGCACCTGCTTCAACGCAAAACTCGACCGGATATTCGCCACCCCCGGCACTTTGGTCAAAAAATCCATCATGAAGCGCTCCAGCGACTGAATCGTCGGCACCAGCACCCGGATCAGATAGTCCGGGTCGCCGGCCATCAGGTAGCACTCCATCACTTCGGGGCGGTCCGAGATCGCGCCTTCGAACTGCTGCAACGCCAGTTCATTCTGCTTTTCCAGGCTGACGTGGATAAACACATTGACGTGCAGCCCCAGCAGGTCGGCGTCGAGCAGCGTGACCTGCTCACGAATCAACCCCAACTCTTCCATCGCTTTGACCCGGTTGAAACACGGCGTGGGCGACAGGTTGACCGAGCGGGCCAGGTCGGCGTTGGTGATGCGGGCATTCTCCTGCAGGGCATTGAGAATGCCGATGTCGGTACGGTCCAGTTTGCGCATGAGACAAAATCACCTGTTTATTATGTTTATGCAGTTTTTTTATCCGCAAATGATCCTGAGCGCAACGAAACACAGATAAATATTCTTCTACGCCCCGCCTATGATTGTTGTAGGACAAGATTTCTTCTACCCGAAGACTGACTGTCAGCTAGCGCGCCCACTACAAGAAATTCACAAGATCGAGCGTAGAAGCCATGACCCAGCAGTATGAACCACTGCGCCTGCACGTCCCTGAACCCTCGGGCCGACCAGGCTGCAAGACCGACTTCACCTACCTGCGCCTGACCGACGCAGGCCTGGTGCGCAAACCCGCCATCGACGTAGAACCCGCCGACACCGCCGACCTGGCCAAGGGCCTGATCCGCGTGCTCGACGACCAGGGCCAGGCCCTGGGGCCATGGGCCGAAGGTGTCAGTGTGGAAATCATGCGCAAAGGCATGCGCGCCATGCTCAAGACGCGCATCTTCGACAACCGCATGGTGGTCGCCCAGCGTCAGAAAAAAATGTCGTTCTACATGCAGAGCCTTGGCGAAGAAGCCATCGGCAGTGCCCAGGCCCTGGCCTTGAACATCGACGACATGTGCTTCCCTACCTACCGCCAGCAAAGCATCCTGATGGCCCGCGAAGTGCCACTGGTGGACCTGATCTGCCAGTTACTGTCCAACGAGCGCGATCCGCTCAAGGGCCGCCAGTTGCCGATCATGTATTCGGTCAAGGATGCGGGCTTCTTCACCATTTCCGGCAACCTTGCCACCCAGTTCGTACAGGGTGTGGGCTGGGGCATGGCCTCGGCGATCAAGGGCGATACCAAGATCGCGTCCGCCTGGATCGGCGATGGCGCCACCGCTGAATCGGACTTCCATACCGCCCTCACCTTCGCCCACGTGTACCGTGCGCCGGTCATCCTTAACGTCGTAAACAACCAATGGGCCATCTCCACCTTCCAGGCCATTGCCGGCGGTGAAGCCACCACCTTCGCCGGACGCGGCGTAGGCTGCGGCATCGCCTCCCTGCGCGTGGACGGCAACGACTTTATCGCGGTGTACGCCGCCTCGGCCTGGGCCGCCGAACGTGCGCGGCGCAACCTGGGGCCGAGCCTGATCGAGTGGGTCACCTACCGCGCCGGTCCGCACTCCACCTCGGATGATCCGTCCAAATACCGCCCTGCCGACGATTGGAGCCACTTTCCGTTGGGCGATCCGATTGCCCGTCTCAAGCAGCACCTGATCAAGATTGGCCAGTGGTCCGAAGAAGAGCACGCGGCGGTCAGTGCCGAGCTTGAGGCCGAAGTGGTCAAGGCGCAGAAAGAAGCCGAACAGTACGGCACCCTTGCCGGCGGCCAGATTCCGAGCGCCGCGACCATGTTCGAAGACGTTTATAAAGAGATGCCGGAGCACTTGAAGCGCCAGCGTCAAGAGTTGGGGATCTGACATGAACGATCACAACAACAGCATCGAATTGGAAACCGCCATGACCACGACCACCATGACCATGATCCAGGCCCTGCGCTCGGCCATGGATGTGATGCTTGAGCGTGACGACAACGTGGTGGTGTTCGGCCAGGACGTCGGTTACTTCGGCGGCGTGTTCCGTTGCACCGAAGGGTTGCAGGGCAAGTACGGCAGCTCGCGGGTATTCGACGCGCCGATCTCGGAAAGCGGCATTATCGGCGTGGCCGTGGGCATGGGTGCCTATGGTCTGCGCCCGGTCGCTGAAATCCAGTTTGCCGACTATGTGTACCCCGCCACCGACCAAATCATCTCCGAAGCCGCGCGCCTGCGGTATCGCTCGGCGGGCCAGTTCACCGC
The DNA here is from genome assembly GCF_002742485.1 of Pseudomonas sp. 2822-17. Taxonomy (NCBI): domain Bacteria; kingdom Pseudomonadati; phylum Pseudomonadota; class Gammaproteobacteria; order Pseudomonadales; family Pseudomonadaceae; genus Pseudomonas; species Pseudomonas sp. 2822-17. The sequence continues at coordinate 218,705 of NZ_LJRZ01000738.1, read as the reverse complement.
CCCCCTGACCATGCGCATGCCCTGCGGGGGTGGCATCTACGGCGGCCAGACCCACAGCCAGAGTATCGAAGCGGTGTTCACGCAAGTTTGCGGCCTGCGCACGGTGATGCCGTCCAACCCCTACGACGCCAAAGGCCTGCTGATCGCCTCCATCGAGAACGATGACCCGGTGATCTTCCTGGAGCCCAAGCGCCTGTACAACGGCCCGTTCGATGGCCATCACGACCGTCCTGTCACGCCGTGGTCGAAGCACCCGCAAGCACAGGTTCCCGACGGTTACTACACCGTGCCGCTGGACGTGGCAGCCATCGTGCGTCCGGGCTCGGCCGTTACCGTGCTGACCTATGGCACCACGGTGTATGTGTCGCAGGTTGCCGCTGAAGAAACCGGCATCGACGCCGAAGTCATCGACCTGCGCAGCCTGTGGCCGCTGGACCTGGAAACCATCGTCAAATCGGTGAAAAAAACCGGCCGTTGCGTGGTGGTGCACGAAGCCACTCGCACCTGCGGTTTTGGCGCCGAGTTGGTAGCGCTGGTGCAAGAGCATTGCTTCCACCACCTGGAAGCGCCGATTGAACGCGTCACCGGTTGGGACACTCCCTACCCGCACGCGCAGGAATGGGCGTATTTCCCAGGGCCGACCCGAGTGGGCGCGGCGTTGAAACGGGTCATGGAGGTCTGAATGGGCACGCACGTTATCAAGATGCCGGACATTGGCGAAGGCATCGCAGAAGTTGAATTGTCGGTATGGCATGTGAAGGTCGGCGACATGGTCGTCGAAGACCAGGTGCTGGCGGATGTCATGACCGACAAGGCGATGGTGGACATTCCCTCGCCGGTGCACGGCAAAGTGCTTTCCCTCGGCGGCGAGCCGGGTGAAGTCATGGCCGTGGGCAGTATTCTGATCAGCATCGAAGTCGAAGGCGCCGGTAACACCAAGGACGCGCCGGTCGCGGCTGAGCCGGTGAAGGCTGCGCCTGTGGTCGAAGCCCGGCCCGCGCCGGTGGTTGAGGCCAAACCCGCGACCCAACCCGCAGCGGCGCCGGTGGCCCGCGAAACCCATGAACGCCCGCTGGCCTCCCCTGCCGTGCGCAAGCATGCGTTGGATGCGGGTATCCAGTTGCGTCTGGTGCAAGGTTCCGGGCCCGCTGGCCGGGTCTTGCATGAAGACCTCGACGCTTACCTTCAGCAAGGCGCGACACCGTCCTCGACAGCCGCCAATCCCTACGCCAAACGCACTACCGAAGAGCAGATCCCGGTAATCGGCATGCGCCGCAAGATCGCCCAGCGCATGCAGGACGCCACCCGCCGCGCCGCGCATTTCAGCTACGTGGAAGAGATCGACGTCACCGCACTGGACGAGTTGCGTGTGCACCTCAATGAGAAACACGGCGCCACACGCGGCAAGCTGACCCTGCTGCCGTTTATCGTGCGGGCCATGGTCGTGGCGTTGCGCGATTTCCCGCAGATCAATGCGCGTTATGACGACGAAGCCCAGATCATCACCCGCCTTGGTGCGGTGCATGTGGGCGTCGCCACCCAAAGCGACGTGGGCTTGATGGTGCCAGTGGTGCGTCACGCCGAAGCCCGCAGCCTGTGGGGCAACGCGGAGGAAATCGCGCGCCTGGCCACGGCCGCACGCAATGGCAAGGCCAGTCGCGATGAGCTGTCGGGTTCGACCATCACCTTGACCAGCCTGGGTGCCCTCGGCGGCATCGTCAGCACGCCGGTGCTGAATTTGCCGGAAGTGGCCATCGTTGGGGTCAACCGCATCGTCGAACGGCCCATGGTGATCAAGGGCCAGATCGTGGTGCGCAAGATGATGAACCTCTCCAGCTCGTTCGATCACCGCGTGGTCGACGGCATGGACGCGGCACAATTCATCCAGGCCATTCGCGGCCTGCTCGAACAACCCGCCAGCCTGTTCCTGGAGTAAGTCATGACCTTGAATACCACTTTGCTGATCATCGGCGGCGGGCCTGGCGGGTATGTGGCGGCGATTCGCGCCGGCCAGTTGGGCATCCCGACCATCCTGGTGGAAGGCCAGGCGCTGGGCGGCACCTGCCTGAATATCGGCTGCATTCCGTCCAAGGCCTTGATCCACGTGGCCGAGCAGTTCCAGCAAACCGTGCATCACAGCCAGGGCTCGCCCCTGGGCATCGATGTGGACGTACCGACCCTCAACATCCGCAAAAGCGTGGAATGGAAAGACGGCATCGTCGACCGCCTGACCACCGGCGTCGCGGCACTGCTGAAAAAACACAAAGTGCAGGTGATCCACGGCTGGGCCAAGGTGGTGGACGGCAAGACCGTCGACGTCGGCGACCAGCGCATCCACTGCGAACACCTGCTGCTGGCCACCGGTTCGACCAGCGTCAACTTGCCGATGCTGCCGATCGGCGGGCCGATCATTTCGTCCACCGAAGCCCTGGCGCCAACCCGTGTGCCCAAGCGCCTGATTGTGGTGGGCGGCGGGTACATCGGCCTGGAGCTGGGGATTGCCTATCGCAAGCTGGGCGCCGAGGTCAGTGTGGTCGAGGCCCAGGATCGCATCCTGCCGGCCTACGACGCCGAACTGACGCAGCCGGTCAGCGAATCCCTCAAGCAACTGGGGGTCAAGCTGTACCTCAAGCACAGCGTCACCGGGTTCGCCGACAACTGCCTGCAGGTGCGTGACCCGAACGGCGATACATTGACCCTGGAGACCGATCAAGTCCTGGTAGCGGTGGGGCGCAAACCCAACACCCAGGGCTGGAACCTTGAAGCGCTGAACCTGGCGATGAACGGCGCGGCGATCCAGATCGACAGCCGTTGCCAGACCAGCATGCGCAATGTGTACGCCATCGGCGACCTGAGCGGCGAGCCGATGCTGGCCCACCGCGCCATGGCCCAGGGCGAAATGGTTGCCGAACTGATCAGCGGTCAACCCCGTGAATTCAACCCGGCAGCGATCCCGGCGGTGTGCTTTACCGACCCGGAACTGGTGGTGGTCGGCAAGACCCCGGACGACGCCAAGGCGGCGGGCCTGGACTGCATCGTGTCGAGTTTCCCGTTTGCGGCCAATGGCCGGGCCATGACCCTGGAGTCGAAAACCGGCTTCGTGCGGGTGGTGGCGCGGCGTGACAATCATCTGATCGTCGGCTGGCAAGCCGTGGGCGTGGGTGTATCGGAACTGTCCACCGCGTTTGGCCTGAGCCTGGAAATGGGTTCACGCCTGGAGGATGTGGCGGGCACCATCCATGCCCATCCGACCTTGGGCGAAGCGGTGCAGGAAGCTGCATTGAGGGCATTGGGCCACGCGCTGCATCTGTAAAACCGTGGCGAGGCCATCGGGGGCAAGCCCCTCCCACATTTGGAATGCATTTCAAATGTGGGAGGGGCTTGCCCCCGATAGCGGTGGATCAGCCAACACAGAGCCTGAAGGCATCCACCCCATGGCTCCCACACAAGCCAAGAATGAAGTATTGTTGCGCCCATTCAGAAAAAAACCGACTTGACCAAAGATAGAGGGTGTCATGGGTAACGAAAGCATCAATTGGGACAAGCTGGGTTTTGACTACATCAAGACCGACAAACGCTACCTCCAGACCTTCAAGGATGGCGAGTGGCAAGCCGGCACCCTGACCGACGACAACGTGCTGCACATCAGCGAGGGCTCCACCGCCCTGCACTATGGCCAGCAGTGCTTTGAAGGCCTCAAGGCCTACCGCTGCAAGGACGGCTCGATCAACCTGTTCCGCCCGGACCAGAACGCCGCACGCATGCAGCGCAGTTGCGCCCGTCTGCTGATGCCACATGTGCCGACCGACGTGTTCATCGATGCCTGCAAACAAGTGGTCAAGGCCAACGAGCGGTTCATCCCGCCGTACGGCAGCGGCGGCGCGCTGTACCTGCGCCCGTTCGTGATCGGCACCGGTGACAACATCGGCGTGCGGACCGCGCCGGAGTTCATCTTCTCGGTGTTCTGCATCCCGGTCGGCGCCTACTTCAAGGGCGGCCTGGTGCCACACAACTTCCAGATCTCCACGTTCGACCGCGCCGCCCCACAGGGCACCGGTGCTGCGAAAGTCGGCGGCAACTACGCAGCCAGCCTGATGCCGGGCTCGGAAGCGAAAAAATCCGGCTTCGCCGACGCGATCTACCTGGACCCGATGACCCACTCGAAGATCGAAGAAGTCGGCTCGGCCAACTTTTTCGGGATCACCCACGACAACAAGTTCATCACGCCGAAGTCGCCTTCGGTGCTGCCAGGCATCACCCGCCTGTCGCTGATCGAACTGGCCCAGACCCGCCTGGGCCTGGAAGTGGTTGAAGGCGAAGTGTTCATCGACAAACTGGCCGACTTCAAGGAAGCCGGCGCCTGCGGTACTGCGGCGGTGATCTCGCCGATCGGCGGCATCCAGTACAACGGCAACCTGCATGTGTTCCACAGCGAAACCGAAGTCGGCCCAATCACCCAGAAGCTCTACAAAGAGCTGACCGGCGTGCAGACCGGCGACGTTGAAGCGCCAGCGGGTTGGATCGTCAAGGTCTGACCCAGCAACACCGCAAAAAAGTGTGGGAGGGGCAAGCCCCCTCCCACATTTTGATCTCCAGTATTTTCAAGATTGAGGGATATTCCCAGCAATCTTCTTGCCCATGCTGATCCTCGGCTCCACCCCATACCCCAGCGCCTCGTAAAACCCCGCCACCGCCTCGTTGCCACTGGTGATCTGCAGGTTGATCTTCATGCAGCCCAGCACCGTCAAAGCCTGCTCCGCATGCCGCACCAGCGACGCGCCCAGGCCATGACGCCGATAGTCCGCGTGCACCGCAACCGAATACAGCCAGCCGCGATGGCCGTCGTAACCGGCAAGGATGGTCCCGATCACCGCTTTTTTATCCGTCGCCACAAAGAACAACCCGTCATTGACGGCCAGCTTTTTATCGATCGCCAGGCTCGGCAGGTTATGCGCGGTGTCATAGCCAAACGCCTCCTGCCATAACTCAATCACTTGCGCACGGTGCGAGCGGTCGCGATACGGCCCGATGGGATAGCGTGATGACAGCGTCTTTTCCATCACCAGCGTGCGCTCGTTGCCATGGTAAACGTCGCGCACTGTGTGAAACCCCAGCTTGGTGTAGAACGGCTCGGCGGTCAGCGAAGACGGCACACTCAACACCGTCACCCCGGTTTCACGGGCGCGCAGCTCGATTTCCATCATCAGCAACCGGCCGATGCCCTGCCCCTGCAAGCTCGGGTTGACGAACACTGAGCGCACCACATTGGCGTCAAGCGCCGCAGTGGCGACCACGCTCTGATCCTGGATCGCCACCAGCACGATACGGCGCTTGAGCAACGCCAGCACTGCGTCCGGCGTGAAGTTGCTCGCCACACGGGCAATCACATCCGCGGGGTAATCCTGCGCATTGCTGCTGCGCAGGGCCGCCAGGATGACTTGGCTGATGCCTTCGGCATCGGTGGCTTGGGCGAGACGAACGACGGTGGACATGATTCCTCCTGGCTGACGACGCTGGAACAGACACCACAATACCAATGTGGGAGGGGCGGTGCGACGATTCGACTTGCCCCCGAAAGCAATCCTTCAGATATGGATTTTCTGGCTGAGCCACCGCCATCGGGGGCAAGCCCCCTCCCACACTTCAAGCGCATTTCACCCCTACAGCCGGTTCGGCTGCCATACCCCACTTTTCAGCTTTCCCGGCTGAGGCGCTCCTTGGTTTCAGCCGGGATTCCTCTGCCACAGCGCACAAAATAGCCCCACTGCCCAACCCCATGGATTCGTGCCCCCATGCAAACCACCAACACCGTCCTGATGATTCGCCCGGCGCGCTTTGCCTTCAACCCGGACACCGCGATCAACAACCGCTTCCAACGCCAGCCCCTGGACCCACTCAGCGCACAGCAGAAAGCGCTGGAAGAGTTCGACGGCTATGTCGATACCCTGCGCCAGCACGGCGTGGAAGTACTGGTGGTGCAGGACACCCCGGCGCCCCATACCCCCGACTCGATCTTTCCCAACAACTGGTGGAGCAGCCATGCCGACGGCAGTCTGGTGCTGTACCCGATGGAAGGCCAGAACCGTCGATTGGAGCGCAACAAGGGCGTGCTGCAAGTACTGGAACAACGTTTTGCGGTCAAGAACACCATCGACCTCAGCCACCTCGAACAACACAACATCTTCCTTGAAGGCACCGGCAGCATGGTGCTCGACCGCCAGCACCGCATCAGTTACGCCTGCCATTCCGGGCGTACCCACCACGATGCGCTGCGCGAATTCGCCGCGCACCTCGACTACCAGCTCTGCGTATTCCATGCGGTGGACCGCCACCACGCGCCGATCTACCACAGCAACGTGATGATGAGCGTGGGCCGCGACCTCTCGGTGGTGTGCCTGCAAGCCCTGCCCGACGAAGGCGAACGCCTGACCCTGGAGCGCTCCCTGCACGACACCGGCAAGGACATCCTTGCCCTTGATTTTGACCAGCTGGAAGCCTTCGCCGGCAACATGCTCGAAGTCCACGACCGCGATGGCCAGCCGCTGCTGGTGATGTCCGCCAGTGCCTGGGGCGCGTTGCAACCGGCCCAGCGCCAGCATGTGGAACGCCATACCCGACCGGTGGTGGTGAACATCGACAACATCGAACGCATCGGCGGCGGCAGCGCCCGCTGCATGCTGGCGGAAGTGCACCTGCCTGCCCGCCCCTCATTTCAATAAGGAGTCTTGCCATGACCCGCTATATCGACGTCAACGACCTCAGCTACCTGGTCTCGCAAAAAGGCCTGCAAACCTGCATCACCGAGATGGCCGAATACATCCGCGCCGACTACCTGCGCTGGCAGGATTTCGAAAAATGCGCACGCCTGGCCAACCACTCGCCGGACGGTGTGATCGAGCTGATGCCGGTGTCCGACGCGTCGCTGTACGCCTTCAAATACGTCAACGGCCACCCGAAGAACACCCTGGCGGGGATGCTCACCGTCATGGCGTTCGGAGCGTTGGGCGATGTGGACACCGGCAAGCCGGTGCTGCTGGCAGAAATGACCCTGACCACCGCCATCCGCACTGCCGCCACCTCGGCGCTGGTCGCACGCTACCTGGCGCGCGACAACAGCCGCAGCATGGCGCTGATCGGTAACGGCTCGCAAAGTGAATTCCAGGCCCTGGCCTTTCACGCCATGCTCGGCATCAATGAAATCCGTCTGTTCGATATCGACGCCAAGGCCACTGCCAAGCTGGCAGCCAACCTCAAGGCCTTCCCGGCGATCAAGGTGATCCTGGCCGGCAGCGTGGCCGAAGCGGTCAAAGGTGCGGACATCGTCACCACCGTGACCGCCGACAAGGCCTACGCGACCATCCTCACGGACGAGATGATCGAGCCGGGCATGCACCTCAATGCCGTGGGCGGCGACTGCCCAGGCAAGACCGAACTGGACCGCCGTATCGTCGAGCGCGCCCGGGTGATCGTCGAGTACGAGCCGCAAAGCCGTATTGAAGGTGAGATCCAGCACATGCCGGAAGATTCGCCGGTGACCGAACTCTGGCAGGTGATCAACGGCCAGCAACCGGGCCGCGAGAACGCGCGCCAGATCACGCTGTTCGACTCGGTGGGCTTTGCCATCGAAGACTACTCGGCCCTGCGCTATGTGCTGGACGTGGCCAAGGCGCTGGATGTGGGCAGCGAATTGGAATTGGTGCCGGACCTCGCCGACCCGAAAGACCTCTTTGCGCGCCTGGCCCAACAGCCACGCGCACAGCACAAAAAGCGCGCCTGAGACCGCTCTGGCCTGCCGCTTTGCGCCTAGGGCAGGCCCTATTTACAGCGTTGAAAAGCCGATTCAGCGGGTCCGACAGCCGATTCCGCTGCATTGCGCTTTTTTACAGCGCAATTCGCGCTTTGCGCACCGGGTAAACGACACAAAAAACGCACCACCATGAAGCATTCTGAGCCCGACCAGAGAGTCACCGAATGAATGCAGCTGCACCTCTTTTTTACTGCCCTGACATCAATTACAAAATATAGGGACTACACCATGACTCCATTGCGATCACTGTTCGCTGCGTTGCTGTTGCCACTGTGCGCCACCGCCGCCCACGCCCAGGATTGGAAAGAAATCCGCTTCGGCGTGTTCCCCGAATACCCGCCCTTCGAATCCGTGGCCGCTGACGGCAGCCTGCAAGGTTTTGATATCGAATTGGGCAACGCCATCTGCGCCAAGCTCGACGTGAAATGCACCTGGGTGCACAACGAATTCGACGGCATGATCCCGGCCCTGCGCGCACGCAAGTTCGACGCCATCATGTCGTCCATGGCCGTGACCCCGGCCCGTGAGAAAGTCATCGATTTCAGCGACCGCCTGTTCCTCAGCCCCACGTCGGTGATCACCCGTAAAAGCGCCGACTTCGGCGACACACCCGAATCGTTGAAAGGCAAGCAGGTCGGCGTGTTGCAAGGCTCGTTGCAGGAAGCCTATGCCCGTGCGCACCTGGCCAAGCTCGGGGCACAGGTCAAGGCCTACCAGTCCCAGGAACAGAACTACGCCGACCTGCAAAACGGTCGCCTCGATGCCACCCTGACCGACAAACTCGAAGCCCAGCTCAACTTCCTGTCCAAGCCCGAAGGCGCCGACTTCAAGACCGGCCCGGCCTTCAAGGACCCGACCTTGCCGCTGGACATTGCCATGGGCCTGCGCAAGAACGACCAGGAATTGCGCGCGCTGATCAACAAGGGCATCGCCGCCGTCCAGGCCGATGGCACCTACGCGCAGATCCAGAAAAAATACTTCGGCGATCAAGACATCTACCACGAGTAAGCCAACGCCGAGCCCCCTGTGGTAGAGGACTCATGTGGGAGGGGGCTTGCCCCCTCCTACACAAGCCGGGCCCGCAGGGGAATATCTGCGCCTTCAGAGATTTCTCCCATGAACGACCTCCTCAACCTGCAAGGCTACGGCCCCATGCTGGCCCAGGGTGCCTGGATGACGCTCAAACTGGCGTTCCTCGCGCTGGCCCTGAGCCTCACCCTCGGCCTGCTCGCCGCCGGTGCCAAGCTGTCCAGCGCCAACTGGCTGCGGGTGCCGGCCACGCTGTACACCACGTTGATCCGCAGCGTGCCGGACCTGGTGCTGATCCTGCTGATTTTCTACAGCCTGCAACTGTGGCTCAACGACCTGACCGAAAGCTTTGGCTGGGCCTATTTTGAAATCGACCCGTTTACCGCCGGGGTGATTACCCTTGGGTTTATCTACGGCGCGTATTTCACCGAGAACTTCCGTGGCGCGATCCTCAGTGTGCCCGTCGGCCAACTGGAAGCTGCCACCGCCTACGGCCTGAGCCGCTGGCAGCGGTTTCACCTGGTGCTGTTCCCGCAGTTGATGCGCTTCGCGCTGCCGGGCCTGGGCAATAACTGGCTGGTGCTGCTCAAGTCCACGGCGCTGGTGTCGATCATTGGCCTGTCGGACCTGGTCAAGGCCGCGCAAAACGCCGGCAAGACCACCAACGAGCCGCTGTACTTCCTGATCCTCGCCGGCCTGGTCTACCTGGTGATCACCACCCTCTCCAACCGCATCTTCAAGCGCCTCGAACGGCGCTACAACCTCGGCATCAAGGGGATGGCGCGATGATCGAACTGTTCCAGCAATACGGCCTGGCCTACTTGTTCAGTGATGGCGCGGGCTTGTCCGGCGTGGCCATGACGCTTTGGCTGTTCATCATTTCGGTGGTGGTGGGTTTCGTTCTGTCGATTCCCCTGGCTTTGGCTCGGGTCTCGGAGCACTTCTGGCTGCGCTGGCCGGTGGAGGTCTACACCTACCTGTTTCGCGGCACGCCGCTGTATATCCAACTGCTGATTTGCTACACCGGGCTGTACAGCCTGGACGTGGTACAGGACAACGCACTGCTCAATCAGTTTTTCCGCAACGCGCTGAACTGCACTTTGCTGGCCTTTGTGCTGAACACCTGCGCCTACACCGTGGAAATTTTCGCCGGAGCCATCCGCAATATCCCCCACGGCGAGATCGAAGCTGCCCGCGCCTATGGCCTGCACGGCTGGCGCTTGAACCTGTTTGTGGTGGTGCCTGCCGCGTTGCGCCGTGCGTTGCCGGCCTACAGCAATGAAATGATCCTGATGCTGCACGCCACGTCGCTGGCGTTCACCGCCACCGTCGCCGATATCCTCAAAGTGGCCCGCGATGCCAATGCCGAGACGTTCCTGACGTTCCAGGCCTTCGGCATCGCCGCGCTGCTGTACATGTTGCTGTCCTTTGCACTGGTGGGCCTGTTTCGACTGGCCGAACGTCGCTGGATGCGTTTTCTTGTTCCTACCCGAGGCTAACCCATGAATCAGTCCGCGCAGGCCCTGGCCACTTATCCTGTTGACGAACCCACTGCCAACACCGCAACCGCTGCGATCAAGCTGCAAGTTGAAGGCATTCATAAACGCTACGGCGAGCACGAAGTGCTCAAAGGGGTTTCGCTCAACGCCCGCCAAGGCGATGTAATCAGCCTGATTGGCGCCAGTGGTTCCGGCAAAAGTACGATGCTGCGTTGCATCAACTTTCTGGAACAGCCCGACGCCGGGGTGATCACCCTGGACGGCATCAGCATCGAAATGCAGCAAGGCCGCGCCGGCACCCGTGCGCCGCATCAAGCGCAATTGCAAAACCTGCGCACGCGCCTGGCCATGGTGTTCCAGCACTTCAACCTGTGGAGCCACATGACCGTGCTGGAAAACATCACCATGGCGCCCCGCCGGGTGTTGGGCGTCAGTGCGGCTGAAGCAGAAAAGCGCGCACGGATGTACCTGGACAAGGTCGGTCTGCCCGGCCGCGTCGCGGATCAATACCCGGCGTTCCTGTCCGGTGGCCAGCAACAGCGCGTGGCGATTGCGCGGGCGTTGGCGATGGAGCCTGAAATCATTCTGTTCGATGAGCCAACGTCCGCACTCGACCCTGAGCTCGTAGGAGAAGTCCTCAAAGTCATACAGACGTTGGCCGAGGAAGGTCGTACCATGCTGATGGTCACCCACGAGATGGGCTTTGCCCGCCAGGTGTCCAGCCAAGTGCTGTTCCTGCACCAGGGCCGGGTCGAGGAACACGGCGGCGCCGAGATCCTCGATCACCCCAAGAGCGAGCGCTTGCAGCAATTTCTTTCCAATCGTTTGAAGTGAAACCCATGGATACCAAGGCCAACGGACCCCATACCTCCCCCGCGCTGGACCGCATCGATGAAGCAATCATCGAAGTGCTGCGCCATCAGGGGCGCATCACCTACGAAAAGCTCTCGTCACTGGTGCACCTCACCCCCAGACCCTGCCTGGAGCGAGTGCGCAAGCTGGAGCGCCGCGGGGTGATCCGTGGGTATGGGGCGATCATCGATGTGCAGATGGTCTCGCCAGGGCTGTCGTTGCTGGTGCTGGTGGCCTTGTCCAACCAAAGCGGGCGCTCGGCGCAAAAGGCCTTCGAAGCCTGCGTCAAGGCCTGTCCCCAGGTGTTCGAATGCCAATTGATCAGCGGGCCGTTTGACTACAGCCTGCGCATGCGTTGCCGGGACATGGAGCATTACCGGGTGCTGACGGAGACCTGGTTGAACAATGATGAGTTGCACATCGATAAGTTGGTGGCGCACCCGGAGTTGGCGGTGGTTAAAAACACCGCGACCGAACTGACCTGACCCCACTCCCCCAAACACCGGAGATCCCATGTGGGAGGGGGCTTGCCCCCGATGGCCATGGGTATCTACACAACTCTTGAAGGCTGATACATAACTCTGTGGCGAGCGGGCGTGTCCCGCTCACCACAACAGCCCATTGGCCATAGATTCAGCATCCACTGGAAATTGTGTAGATACCCATTCCCCACTTTCAAACGTGCCTGCTCGAAATCCGTTTTCCCGGCTTAGTGCCAACCAACTTCGCCTGCCCATCCTTCTGTTTGCCCGTACGCGCCTCGCTGATCAACCCCGGTATCAACTTGCCCTCGGGCAAGTTCTTCCAGAACCGACTCGGCAAGTGCCCTTCCATCACCTTGGGGTTCAACCGCGCCGGATTGAAAATGTGGCTGTAGTAGGTCAGCCACATAGCGCTGTGCGGGTCTTCGACATTCTGCGCCAACTGCTGCCATGCCTCGGGGCACTCGCGCTGATGAATCAGCTGTTCACCGTCGTAATACACCCCATCCAGCGGGGTGGCGATCATCCACCGATGTCGCCCCATACGCCCGACAAAGTGCTGGCTGGCCGATTTCAAAATGTCGTGGGCCGGCTCATGCCAGGCCACATATTCCGGCAACTCAGGGCCCGCCTCTGCAGGCAACGCAATGAACCGCACAAACGCATGCAGGTGGTGGGCTTCACGGCTGACCTGCTTGATACGCCGCTGCAATTCGCTGCCCAGCTTGTCCCCCGCCAGCATCGCCGTGCGGTCGCCATGGCTGACGCGCCATAGCACTTCATACAGCAGGCTCCAGCGCTGGTCTCCGTGATAGCAGGCCGCCGACTCCAGCAGCTCGATCAGCGCCTTGGGAATGCGCGCCTGGTAAGGGCCGAGACCTTCAGGGATCGCTTCGTCAGTGGCGAACAGGTCCGCCACTTCGGCCTCGCCCCAGCTCACCTGGCTGGGGTCGACCTGATGGCTGAGCAGCCAGCGGGCTTGCTCGCGCCAGGTGCTGAACAGGTTGTCGCATTCCAGGCTGATCATCCCCACAACCCCATCTGTTGCGGTTGCGGGCGGTCACGCAGTTGTTCGCGCAGCAGCACGCTGGTGCTGTCGGCTTGCTGCGGGTGGTAGTCGCTGGTGATGAAAAACGGCTTGGCCTTGGCCAGCACACAGCGCATGCGCGCCAGGTCTTCGAAGCGGATCTTGCGTTCACGGCGCAGGTCCACCAGGCGTTGCGTGGTGCGCAGGCCGATGCCGGGGATGCGTGCGATCAGGGTCGGTTCGGCGCGATTGAGGTCGAGGGGAAACACCTCGCGATGCTCCAGGGCCCAGGCCAGCTTGGGGTCGATATCCAGCGCCAGATGGCCGGGGCCTTCAAATAATTCATTGGCACTGAAGCCGTAGCTGCGCAGCAGGAAATCCGCCTGGTACAAACGGTGCTCGCGCATCAAGGGCGGCGCGGCGAGGGGCACGCTTTTCGGGCTGTTGGGGATGGGGCTGAACGCCGAGTAATACACACGGCGCAGCTTGAAGTTGCCATACAGCGCCTCGGCGCCGTGAAGGATGGTGCTGTCATCGGTGTCGTCGGCGCCGACGATCATCTGCGTGCTCTGCCCGGCCGGGGCGAAACGCGGGGCGCGGGGTTCGTTGAGCACCGTCTGCTCGCCGGTGTAGATGGTCTGCATGGCCTGCTTGATCGTGACGATCTGTTTTTCCGGCGCCAGGGTGTTCAGGCTGGCCTCGGTGGGCAGTTCGATGTTCACGCTCAGCCGGTCGGCATAGCGCCCGGCCTCGGCGATAAGCGCCGGGTCGGCGTCGGGGATGGTCTTGAGGTGGATATAGCCGCGAAAGTCATGCTCTTCACGCAGCAGTTTCGCCACCCGCACCAGTTGCTCCATGGTGTAGTCGGACGAACGGATGATGCCGGAGCTGAGGAACAGCCCGCTGACGCAATTGCGCTTGTAGAAGTCCAGGGTCAGGGTGACCACCTCCTCCGGGCTGAAACGCGCGCGGGGTACGTCGCTGGAGCGGCGATTGACGCAGTATTGGCAGTCGTAGAGACAGAAGTTGGTGAGCAGCACCTTGAGCAGCGACACGCAGCGGCCGTCGGGAGTATAGCTGTGGCAGATGCCCATGCCATCAGTGGAGCCCAGCCCCGCCTTGCCCTCCGAACTGCGCTTGGGCGCGCCACTGCTGGCGCACGAAGCGTCGTACTTGGCGGCGTCGGCGAGGATGCTGAGTTTTTCGATCAACTGCATGGAGGGCTACCGATACTGGTTTTTTGTACAGTATCAGGCGACCCTCCGAGTCACAAGTGCAGCCTGTCAGCTGGCGGTGGCCAGCAGCAGGTCCTTCACCGAACGCCCCTTGCCTCGGCTGCGGTCGTTTTCGTACAACGATGCGGCAATTTCATCGGCACGAATCGGCAGAATCGACAGCAAGGTGTCGCTCAAACCATGGCTGGCCTGGCTGAAGCCCTGGATATAGATACCAGCCTTGCAGCGCTCGTCGGTGACGATGCGGTAGTCGCGGGCCACTTCGAAATCGCCCATATACGCTTCCAGAGGTGCCAGCAGTTCGCGGTGCATCTGGCGCTCGTAGCCGGTGGCCAGCACCACGGCGTCGTAATGATTGACGGTGATGTCACCGGTGGCAGAGTTGCGCAGGGTCAATTCGATACCCAGCGGACCGGCCAGCGCTTTTTCCACCACGGTCATGGTGCGGAAGGCGTGACGCGCGATGCCGGAGACTTTCTGGCGGTAGAGAATTCCGTAGATACGCTCGATCAGGTCCAGGTCCACCACCGAGTAATTGGTGTTCTGGTACTCGGCGACAAGACGCTCGCGCTCGGCCCCCACTTGTTGGAACACCAGGTCGGTAAAGGCCGGCGAGAACACCTCGTTGACGAACGGGCTGTCATCGGCGGGCTTGAGCGCCGAACCGCGCAGGATCATGTCGACCTGCACCGACGGGTAGCTGTCATTGAGGTCGATAAAGGCTTCGGCCGCGCTCTGGCCACCGCCGATGATCGCGATGCGCATCGCCTTGCTGTCCACACAGGGTTGTTGCGCCATGCGTGCCAGGTACTGGGAGTGATGGAATACGCGATGGTCGTCCCTGAGCCCCTTGAACGCCTCCGGCACCCGTGGCGTACCACCGGCGCTGACCACGACCGAGCGCGTGGTGCGCACATGCTGCTCGCCGTGGGCGTCGCGGGAAATCACGCGCAGTGCTTCAACCTGCTGCTGATGCAGGATCGGTTCGATCGCGAGCACTTCCTCGCCATAACGGCCCTGGCCCTGGAACTGCGCCGCGACCCAGCGCAGGTAGTCGTTGTACTCCATGCGGCACGGGTAAAAGGTGCCCAGGTTGATGAAGTCGACCAGGCGGTCGTGGGCCTTCAGGTAATTGACGAACGAGTAAGGGCTGGTGGGGTTGCGCAGGGTCACCAGGTCCTTGAGGAACGAAATCTGCAGTTCGCTCTGGGTTACCAGGGTATTGCCGTGCCAGCGGTAATCGGCCTGCTTGTCGAGAAACAGCGCGTCCAGTTTGCCCTGGGTTTTCTCTCGTTCCTGCAGGGCGATGGCCAGCGCCAGGTTCGATGGGCCAAAACCGATACCGATAAGGTCGTGAACCGCGGGCGAAGCAATTGCCTGTGTCATTCCAGTGTCCTCTGGATAAGCCCCTTGGCGATGGGGCAGGAATACCTTCAAGACCTGTACAACAGGTCATGTGTTGATAGGAAACGAGGACAGTGAAATAAAATTTAACTGATCAGCGATCAGTGTGCTTCCCACTCGCGCATCCGCACCCGGCAGTGCTTCATGGCGTTGACGATATGTTTTTCCACAAGGGCGCGGGAAATACCCAGGCGCTCGGCAATCTGCAGGTGGGTCATGCCGTCGAGCTTGCGCAGCAGGAAGCTGTCGCGACAGGCTTTCGGCAACTCGGCCAGGGCACGCTCAAGCAGCTCCAGGCGCTGGTCCTGGTCGTGGCTGGCGTGGGGGGAACCGGGGGAAAAGCGTTCTTCGCTGTCGAGTATTTCCAGCGGTTCGTACTGGCGCAGCACATTGCGCCGATGGCCGTCGATCACCAGGTTCAGCGCGGTGCGGTACAAAAACGCGCGGGGCTGGTCGATGGGGACGGCGCTAGATCGTTCCAGTACCCGAACGTAAGCGTCATGCACCACATCTTCGGCCACCTGACGGTTGCCCAGCTTGGCGTTGAGGAAACACACCAGCTCGCGATAGTAGTTTTCCAACATGACTCCCGACCGCCGCAGAAGGGCGATATCCGTTCCTTGAGTACCTGAAAAATGACAACCCACTGCGTAATGGCAGTTTGGGTGCGTGCAATTTATAGTAATTCTCATCTACTTTTAAACAAGTCTTGCGCCATCGGTCGTTTTTTTTACCCGGCAGACGTGTTTCACGGTGTGTAACAGCCTAAATCCCCACGTGTTTCTCTCGTTTAACTGTCAGCTCTGCGCAACTGCGCTCCGAACTTTCCTGGCTGGAACCTAAGCATGAAACGCCCTCGACCTGCCCGACGCGCCCTGCTAGTTGTGGCGTGCCTGATTCCCGTCATCGCCGTCGCCGCCTGGCAGGTCCTGCCGCCCGGCCGTGACACACTGACCACCGTCACCGTGACCCGCGGCAATATCGAAAACAGCGTGACGGCCCTGGGCACCTTGCAGCCGCGTCGTTACGTGGACGTGGGCGCCCAGGCGTCCGGGCAAATCCGCAAGATCCACGTTGAAGCCGGCGATCAGGTGCAGGAAGGCCAATTGCTGGTAGAGATCGATCCCTCGACGCAAAAAGCCAAGCTCGATGCCAGCCGCTACGCCATCGAAAACCTCAAGGCGCAGTTGCAGGAACAGAAGGCCCTGCACGAACTGGCGCGCCAGAAGTACCAGCGCCAGCAGCGCCTGGTCGCGGGCAACGCCACCCGCGAGGAAGATGTGCAAACCGCCAAGGCCGAACTGAGCGCCACCCAGGCCCGCGTCGATATGTTCCAGGCGCAGATCCTCCAGGCCCAGGCCAGCCTGCGCAGCGATGAGGCGGAGCTGGGCTATACACGCATCTACGCGCCGATGACCGGCACCGTGGTCGCAGTCGACGCACGGGTCGGCCAGACCCTCAATGCCCAGCAGCAGACGCCGTTGATCCTGCGCATCGCCAAGTTGTCGCCGATGACCGTGTGGGCCGAAGTCTCGGAGGCCGATATCGGCCACGTCAAACCCGGCATGACGGCCTACTTCACCACACTGAGCGGCGGCAACCGCCGCTGGGCGAGCACCGTGCGGCAGATCCTGCCGATCCCGCCCAAACCCTTGAACGAAACCCAGGGCAGCGGCAGTCCCAACAGCTCCAGCAAAAGCGGCACCGGCCGCGTGGTGCTGTACACCGTACTGCTGGATGTGGACAACGGCGACAACGCATTGATGGCCGAAATGACCACCCAGGTGTTTTTTGTCGCAGGACAGGTCAAGGACGCCCTCACCGCGCCGGTTGCCGCCCTGCTGGGCACCAGCAACGCCGATAAGCAGATCGCCCGCGTGGTGATGGAGAACGGCCGCATCGAGGAACGCGAGGTGCAACTGGGCATCAGTGATCGTCTGCGGGTCCAGGTGCTCGGCGGCCTGAGCGAAGGCGACCACCTGTTGATCGGCCCGGCTGCTGGCAGTGGGGGTTGAGGTGACCACGCCCCTGATCGAACTCAAGAACATCCGCAAGTCCTACGGCGGTGGCGACAGCCCGCAGGTGGACGTGTTGCGCGGCATCGACCTGTCGATCCATGCCGGGGAATTCGTCGCCATCGTCGGCGCTTCCGGCTCCGGCAAGTCCACGCTGATGAACATCCTCGGCTGCCTCGATAGCCCCACGGTGGGGGACTACCTGTTCGCCGGGGAAAACGTGGCTCACCTGGACAGTGACGAACTGGCCTGGCTGCGCCGCGAAGCCTTTGGTTTTGTGTTTCAGGGCTATCACTTGATCCCCTCGGGTTCGGCCCAGGAGAACGTCGAGATGCCGGCGATCTACGCCGGTATCAGCGCGGCCGAGCGCCACGCCCGAGCCAACGCACTGCTGACCCGCCTGGGCCTGGCCGAGCGTACCGGCAACCGTCCCCATCAACTGTCCGGCGGCCAGCAGCAGCGGGTGTCCATCGCCCGCGCGCTGATGAACGGCGGCCACATCATTCTCGCCGACGAACCCACTGGCGCCCTCGACAGCCATAGCGGCGCCGAGGTAATGACCCTGCTGGACGAGCTGGCCAGCCAGGGCCACGTGGTGATCCTGATCACCCACGACCGCGAAGTCGCAGCACGGGCCAACCGCATCATCGAGATCCGTGATGGCCTGATCATCAGCGACTCGGCCGACGACAATGCTACCGCCCCGCCCGCCGCCAACGGCGCCCTGCAAGCCGTGGACCTGCGTCAACGCCTGATCGACGGCGCCGAGCATAACGGCGCGTGGAGAGCCGAAGTGCTGGACGCTGTGCAAGCCGCCTGGCGCGTGATGTGGATAAACCGTTTCCGCACCGCACTGACCTTGCTGGGGATCATCATCGGCGTGGCATCCGTGGTGGTGATGCTCGCCGTCGGCGAAGGCAGCAAGCGCCAGGTCATGGCGCAGATGGGCGCGTTCGGTTCCAACATTCTCTATCTGAGCGGCGCGTCGCCCAACCCACGCGCGCCACTGGGCGTGGTCACCCTCAATGACGTCCAGGCACTGGCCGCGCTGCCGCAGGTCAAGCGCATCATGCCGGTCAATGGCAGCAAGGCGGGTGTGCGCTATGGCAACGTCGATTACATGGCGTATGTGGGCGGCAACGACACCAATTTTCCGGACATTTTCAACTGGCCGGTGGTCGAGGGCAGTTACTTCACCACCGCCGACGAGCGCAGCGGGGCCACGGTCGCCGTGATCGGCCACCGTATCCGCGAAAAGCTGTTCAAGGGCCAGGTCAATCCGATCGGGCAATACATCTTGATCGAGAACGTACCTTTCCAGGTGATCGGCGTGCTGGCGGAAAAAGGCGCCGCCTCCGGCGACAAGGACAGTGACGACCGCATCGCCATCCCCTACACCGCCGCCAGCGTGCGTTTGTTTGGCAGCTACGACCCCGAATACGTGGTGATCGCCGCCGCCGACGCGGGCAGGGTCCACGACGCCGAAGTGGCCATCGACCAACTGATGCAGAAGCTGCACAACGGCACACACGACTACGAGTTGACCAACAACGCCGCAATGATCCAGGCCGAGGCCCGGACCCAGAACACCCTGTCGCTGATGCTTGGCTCGATTGCGGCGATTTCCTTGCTGGTGGGCGGCATCGGCGTGATGAACATCATGCTGATGACCGTGCGCGAGCGCACCCGTGAAATCGGCATCCGCATGGCCACCGGTGCACGCCAACGCGACATCCTGCGCCAGTTCCTGACCGAGGCGGTGATGCTTTCGGTGGTCGGCGGCCTGTGCGGCATTGCCCTGGCGCTGCTGGTGGGCGGCGTATTGGTGCTGGCCAAGGTGGCGGTGCAATTTTCCCTGGTGGCGGTGCTGGGCGCACTTGGTTGCGCGCTGGTCACCGGCGTCGTATTCGGCTTTATGCCGGCCCGTAAAGCTGCCCGGCTCGATCCGGTTAAGGCATTGACCAGTGAATAAACGATCCATCCCCTCGCAGCTGTCCCTGCTCAGCCTGTGCCTGCTGCTCAATGCCTGCGCCGGCGATCCGCCCTCGGTGGACAGCGGCATTGCGCCACCGGCCGCCTGGCAATTCGCCGAGCGCGACGCGGCCCAGGCCACCAACCAGCGCTGGTGGACGCAATTCGGCAGCCCGCAGTTGAACCGGCTGGTCGAGCAGGCCCGGCGTGACAGCGTCGACGTGGCCGCCGCCATGGCCCGCGTGCGCCAGGCCCAGGCCAGCGCGGTGATCGCCGGGGCGCCGCTGTTGCCCGAGGTAAAGTTCGACCTCACCACCAGCCATCAGAAATTGCTGCACGGCCAGGGCGGGCCGGACCTGGACGCTTCGCCGAGCGATGACGCGGTGGACAATTTCGGCACCAGCCTGGCGGCCAGTTACGAAGTGGATTTCTGGGGTGGACGTGCTGCCGCCCGCGACAGCGCGCTGCAAGGGCTGCGGGCCAGCGAATTCGACCAGGCCACCGTGGAACTGACCTTGCTCAGCAACGTGGCCGACCGCTACGCGCAAACCCTGGCCGCGCGCCAGCGCCAGCAGATCGCCGAGCTGAACCTGGCCAATGCCCGCAACGTGCTCGACCTGGTGCAGACCCGCTACGACGCCGGCTCCGCCACGGCGCTGGAACTGGCCCAACAGAAAAGCCTGGTAGCCAGCCAGCGGCGCCAATTGCCCTTGATTCAGCAACTGGCCGAAGACGCCCAGATCACCCTCGCGGCGCTTCTCGGCCAGCCGGTGCAAAACCTGGACCTGGGTGCAGAGCCCTTCCAGGCCATGACGTGGCCAACCATCGACGCCGGCATGCCCAGCCAGTTGCTCAGCCGCCGACCCGATATTGCCAAGGCCGAGGCCGAGCTGGCAGCCGCGCAGGCGAATGTCACCGTGGCCCGAGCGGCCATGCTGCCAGCCCTGACCCTCGGCGCCACACTGGGCTCCGACGCCTACAAGGCCGTGGACATCCTGCGCAGCCCCTACTACACGCTGACGGCCGGCCTGGTGGGGCCGATCTTCAACAACGGCCGTTTAAGTGCCGAGCGCGACAAGGCCCGAGCACGCCAGGATGAGCTGCTGTACGCCTACCGCGGTGCGATCATCAACGGTTTTGCCGATGTGGAAAAAACCCTCAGCAGCATCACGCGGCTGGACCAGCAGCGTCATTGGCAAACGGATGAATTGCAGCAGGCCCAGGCTGCCTTCCAGATCGCCGAAAGCCGCTACCAGGCCGGCGCCGAGGACTTGCTCACGGTGCTCGAAACCCAACGCACGCTGTACGCTGCCCAGGACCTGAACGTGCAACTGCGCCTGGCGCGCCTGCAGGCCAGCATTGCGTTGTACAAGGCACTGGGTGGCGGTTGGAAAACCGATATCCGATAAACAAAACTCCAGTTTCCTACGCAACCCACGTTCTTCCCCTACATTCCTCGAACCAAGGTCCTTGGTAAAAAAGCCGTTATCACACGGCTGCCCAGGACCTCTTGATGACGATTGCAAAACACCTCGCGTGTGGCTGTCTGTGCTTGATGGTAAACATTGGCCATACCGCATCACTGATCCAACCCACCGCCATCGATTGGCTGCTGGACTGCCCCCTCCCCGCCCTCGAACGGCTGGACCCCAACGTGGTGTCACGCACCCAGTGCGGCGTCGTGACCGTACCGCGCAACTACGCCGCGCCTCGGCAAGGCACCCTGCGCCTGCACCTGACCCGCGTCGGCGCCCGCGAGCCGTTGAGCCGCGAGGGAGTGGTGTTCACCCAGGCCGGCGATACCGCGCCCAACAACCAGAGCACCTTCGTGATTCACCTGGCCACCCGCTGGGAATCCTATGCCACACAAGCGTATCGCAAGCTGGTCAACCGTTATGACGTCATCGAGCTCAGCCCTCGTGACCTCAGCCAACAGAACGGCGTAGAACACGCCGCACGGGACATGGAGTTCGTACGTGCCCAACTGGGGGACGCACAACTGCTCTATCTGGGTAACGCCGATGGCACGCGGTTGGGCAGCCGTTACAGTGCGCTGTATCCAGAGCGTGTCGCACGCATGGTGCTGCTCAACGCTGAACACAGCACGACAGCTGCATCCCAGGTCGAACTACTGCGCCTCAAGGATCCCGCAAGACCGGACGCCGGCGGCTGCATCAACCGCTGGGTGGGCGACTTCCTGGCGTATGGCAGACAGCCGCCACGCTCAACTCGCTGTCTTGACCCAGACGGTTGGGAGTAGCGCGCCGATGGAGCCGCCTGCCAATCCCCGCTTCTGCGTGATCAGTTCTACAATGCCCCCATTCATCCCCAGGGGTCTTCATGGACATCGAACTGGCACGCACCTTTCTCGAAATCACCCGTTGCGGCAGCCTGGCGGCGGCCGCTGAGAAACTTCACGTCACCCAGACCGCCATCACCGCACGGGTCAAAAGCCTGGAAAGCCAACTGGGCAGTACGCTGTTTATCCGCAACCGCGCCGGCGCACGCCTGACCGCCGACGGCGAGGCCTTCGTGGTGTATGCCAACCAGTTGCTGCAAACCTGGGAAGCCGCGCGGCGTGACCTGCCGTTGCCCGATGGCTATCGCAATGTGCTGCACATCGGCGGTGAGGTCAGCCTGTGCAACCCGTTGATGCTCGGGTGGGCCAAGGCGCTGCGCGAACACATTCCCGGCCACGCGCTGCGCACCGAAGTGCGTGAAGGCGACTACCTGTTGCGCCAGCTGGAACTGGGCGTGCTCGACGCGGCGCTGGTGTTCCAGCCGCAATACTGGCCGGGGTTGCAGGTGGAACAGGTACTGGAAGAAAAACTGATCCTGGTGCAATTGGTCAGCAAGCCGGCGCCGTACGTCTACATCGACTGGGGGCCGGGCTTTCGCCAGCAACACGACGCCGCCCTGCCCGACAAGGCCCGGGCTGCGGTGAGCTTCAACCTGGGGCCGTTGGCCTTGCAGTACATCCTCGAAAATGGCGGCGCTGGCTATTTCCGCACGCGGGTAGTGCAAAGCTACTTGGACAGCGGTGTGATGCAGCGTGTGTCCAAGGCGCCGGAGTTCAGCTTCCCGACCTTCCTGGTGTATTCAAGGGCGCGGGATTCGGCGGTGTTGCAGCAGGCATTGGCGTTACTGCGCGATGTGGTCAAGGCCGAAGGTGACTGGTCACAACGCTGGGATCCACTGATGTGAAACGGGCAGTGAACTAGCGCGATCCTGAAGCCGGGCTAAGCTCAGTCACCACCCAAAACCGCTATGAGCCCCAACGACAATCAGGAATCGTCATGAGTACCCGTCCAAAAAAACTGCGCCATCTGCTGTGTGTGTTGCTGCTGGCGGTGGTCGCCTTTTTGCTGCTGATGCCGACCAAGGTACAACCGGTGAACTGGGCGCCGCCCAACGCGCCATCGATGAAAGAAGGCCCTTTCGCCGAGAACCAACGCCTCAAGGGCGTGCAGAAAATCGGCGCCCAGGACATCGCCGGGCCGGAGGCGTTGCTGTTGGATGCCCAGGGTTTTCTCATCAGCGGCCTGCAGGATGGGCGCATCATCCGCACCTCCCCCGACAGCCGCAACCTTGAGGTACTCGCAAATACGGGCGGACGCCCGCTGGGGCTGGCGCTGCACCCGGATGGGCGCTTGATCATTGCCGATGGCGTGAAGGGTCTGCTCGCACTGGATGCCAACCGCCAACTCACCTCCCTGAGCACCGGCGCCGATGGCGTGCCCTTCGGTTTTACCGATGACGTCATCGTGGACGCCAGTGGCCGCTATGCCTATTTCAGCGACGCATCGAGCCGCTGGGGGTATGGCCAGGATGGCGAAGCCGTGATCGAGCATGGCGGTGATGGTCGGCTGCTGCGTTACGACTTCAGCAATGGCCGCACCGAGGTGTTGCTCGACCAACTGCAATTTGCCAACGGCGTCGCCCTGGGCCCGGACGAACGCTACGTACTGGTGAATGAAACCGGCGCCTATCGCATCAGCCGCTACTGGCTCAAAGGCGAACGCGCCGGCAGCCACGACCTGTTTATCGACAACCTGCCAGGCCTGCCGGACAACCTGAGTTTCAACGGCCAGGACCGCTTCTGGGTGGCGCTCTATTCACCGCGCAATCCATTGCTGGACAGCTTTGCCGGCTACCCGCTGCTGCGCAAAGTGATGGTGCGTGCACTGATGGTCGTGCCCAAGCCCATCGAGCGCAAAGCCTTTGTGCTGGGGTTGGATACCAACGGCAAGGTGATCGCCAATTTGCAGGATGGCAGCGCAGGCAACTACTCACCGATTACCACCGCGCGGGAGTATGGCGACTGGTTGTACCTGGGCTCGTTGAAGAGCACGAGCATGGCGCGCTTGCCGTTGCAACTGGCGTTGGCGCCGGAGTGAAGGACGGGCAGCCTGAGCTCTATCTGAAGCATGGAGATCCAATGTGGGACCTCGAATCCGCCTTAATACCCCGTCATCTCCAGATACCCCACCCCGCCCTCAAACCGCACCGGCCCTTCCCAATACGGAATCCCCAGGTTCATCCAGGCATTCGGGTTGACGGCTTCGGTGGTGATATCCAGCTGTTTGCGAGGAATTTTCAGCGACCAGCGCGTAGGAATGTTGCGCCCATCAATGGCCGTGCTTTCCAGCGGGGCGAGTTGGATATCGGCGTTGTGCAACGTTTCGGTACGTCCCTGGGCGTCGATCCAGGTGCCGGTGAGATAACCGCCGCCGTCCTTCTGGCGTACGCGAAACAGCATCAGTTGCGCGCCCCGATCCAGGTGCAGGGAGAACCAGTCCCAACCGGTCTGGTTGGCGCTCAGGGGTTGGCTGCTCCATTCGCGGTCGAGCCAGGCCGGGCCGGTGACTTGATAGGTGTTACCGTCAATGCGCACACTGCCTTCGGCAGTGAAGAACGGCTGACTGTAGTAATACGACGCCTGGCCCTGGTCGGATTTGCGGCTGTAGCCGTTGTCGCCTTGCAACACCAGCGGCCGACTGGCGGTGAGGCGCAGGTCGTAGGCGAAGTGCGCATCGCTGGCCTTGAGTTGCATATCCGCCAATGCACCGACTGCGCCAGGACGGCTGGCAAAGTTCCAATCGTCGATCCACGCAGTAAACGGCGCGGCCTGGGCACCGGCCTGGCCAACGCCGCCACGGGCTAGACGTTCGGCGGCGTAATGACGGTTGGCAGAGGTGACGGCGGCATGGCCGAGCCACACCGTCGAATCCTGCCAGCCGGCCTGGGTCGACCCGGCTTTCAACGCGTTGCGAAACAGCGTCCATTGCACGCCGAACACATTGCCCTCGGCATCCTTGAGGTTGGCGGTAACGTACCACCACTCGATGCGAAAGCCGTCATGGGGGCCGTGGTCCTCGGGAAAGCTGAACGCCTTGCCGGGCACCACTTGGGCAAAGTCCGCTGCATCGCTGCCCAGGCCTGCGAAGCTCTCCTGGGGTGCGGGGACTTTGTCACAGGCCGCCAGCAGCCATAACGTGCAGATCAACGCCTTAATCTTCATGGGCAAAGGTCCGAAGCAAATCCGCCGGGCGGCTGCGGTACAACTGCCACAGCGGCCAGGCCGATGCTAACAATGTGGCCAGCATCGCCAGCCCGAGTAATTGTGCGAGCTGCCACGGGAACACCTGCAATGGTAGCCGCCAGCCAAAGGCCTGTACGTTGATCACCGCGTCCAGGCACCACGCCAGCAGCACCCCCAGCGGCAACGCCAGCATCAGGGTGAGCACCGCCAGCAGCCAGGTCTGGCCCAGGTTCAGCAGCATCAATTGTCGCCGTGTCACGCCCAGCGCCCACAGCGGAGCGATTTGGCCGAGGCGGCTCTGGCTCTGGGTCAGCAGGCTGATGAACAGCGCCACGCCGGCCACGCCCAGGGTCAGGCTGTTGAGGGCGGCGGTCGCGGCGAAGGTACGTTCGAACACCTGGCTTGACCAGCCCTTGAGTTGCTGTTGATCGACGATACGGCTGTCGTCCAGGGCAAATTCGCGCTGCACTTCGCGCACCAATGGCGCCACATCGGGCGGCGCGACGCGCAGGTTGAAACGCGCCGGCGAGAGGGTCGGCCAGTGCGCCAGCAGGTGCGCGGAATTGACCAGGATATGCCCCTTGGGATTACCGTAATCGGCGTAGATCCCCACCACCTTGGGCGACCAGGCACCTTGCGGCGTGGGGATATTGATCGAATCCCCGAGCCTGACTGACAACCTGCGCGCCAACTGCTCGCTGAGCATCAAAGTGTCGTCACCCAGCAGTTGGTCCCAGGGCTCAGCGACAGCCTCCAACAACGGCCAATGCTGACGATAGGTCGGATCATCGACCACCCCGAACACATCCGCCGGCCAACCCTGCACTTGCACCGCGACCTGCCAGGTCGGCAACACCCTCTGTACCAGCGATTGGTGCGCCAGCCAGGTGCTGAGCTGATCCGCCTGGGCCGGGGTTTGTGGGTTGAGGTACAGCTCGGCCGTCAGGCGTTGCTCCAGCCAATGATTGAAGGTGTGGCGAAAGCCTGACGTCATGGAACCCGCGCCGATGTTCGCGGCCAGGGCCAGCAGCAACGCCATCAACGCCAGGCTCAAGGCCGGCAATTGTTGGCGACAATCGGCGAGAAACCATTGGCCCAGTACCGAACGGCTGCGCCCCAGCACGGCCTTGAGCAGCCCGTTGAGCAGCACCGGCAAGCCCAGGGCAGCGCCGAGCAGTAACGCCGCCATCAATATAAAACCAGACGCCAGGCTGTCGCCCAGCCAAAGCGCCAACAGCGCGATCAGCAACGCGGTTGCTGCGATCCAGCCCTGGCGCCGTAACCAACGGCCATGGGCTTCGTGCCAGGCCTGGGCGTTGGCCAGCGCCAGCAACGGCAGGCGCGCCGCCCGCCACACGCTGCTGGCGCCGGCAAGCAAGGCGCCCAACAGGCTCAAGCCGAGCCCCGCCAACCACCACCACGGGCTCAGGCTTAACTGTCCCGGTACTTCAGCGCCATATAACCCCCTCAGGCTGGCAGCCACATCCGGCAGCAGCAGGCTGGCCAGCAGGTAGCCGCTGGCAACGCCCAGCACACCGCCCAGCAGCGACAACGCGCCCAACTCCACCGCAAGCCCGAGGATCAACAAACGCGCACTGACCCCGCAGGCACGCAAGGTGCGCAACAGTGCGCGTCGTTGCTCCAGGGCCAGGCCGATGGCCGCGTGCACGATAAACAGCCCCACCACAAAGGACAGGAAGCCCAGCGCATCCAGGTTCAAGTGAAAGCTTTCGGTAAGGCGCGCCAGGTTGTTGTCCTCGCCCTGCCTGAGTTGCAGCCCGGCGGGTGGCGTGGGATGCCCGGCGGCGAAGGCCTTGTCCAACAGCAGTCGTGATAGTTGCCCAGGCATTTCCAGCAGGGGTTGAGCAAAGCCGATATCGGTGAGTAACAGGCCGGGCGCCATGTCCGGCTGCGCTTGCAGGGGCGGCAGGCGTTGCCCGTTCTGCGCCAGGGGTTGCTGCCCTTCGAGCAGCCCCAGGGCCTGCAAGGTTTGCGGCGCGATCCAGGTCCGCCCCGGCGGTTCAAAGAAGGCAAGCATCTGCGCCTGGCTCAAGCGCTGCCCCGCTACCGCACCGCTGCCGGGCAACGACAGCGGATCAATGCCCATCAATTGCAGGCGCACGTCCTCATGCCCCTTGAGCTGCAAACGCCCCTGCACCACCGGCGACACCGGCCAACCGGCGCGGCGCAATTGGGCGAACAGCGCTTGCGGAAAACTGGCCGCGTCCGGCGCACTGAGGCTGGCCTGGGGTTCGCCGCCGATCAACTGGCTGGCGCGGGCATAACTGTCGCGCGCCTGAGTATTGAGGGCCTGCACGCCGGTCAAGAGTGCAGTGGCCAGCCACAAGCCGGTAAGCACGCTGAAGAACTGCACCGGATGGCGCCGCCAATGGCTGAGCAACGCGCGCAGTGTCCAATAAAACACCGCCATGTCAGCGCGCATCCGCCGGCAGGACGCGGCCGTGATGCAACACCACCTGCTGGTCCAGCCGCGCCGCAATGCGTGGGCTGTGCGTGACCATCAACAGGCTGGTGGGGCTGTCACGCAACAGGTCCAGCAGCAGTTGCAGCACCTCGTCGCTGGTGGCTTCGTCGAGGTTGCCGGTGGGTTCGTCAGCCAGCAGCAAACCCGGCCGTGACGCCAAGGCCCGACCTACCGCGACCCGCTGTTGCTGGCCGCCCGAGAGCTGTTCCGGATAGCGCTTGAGCAAGTCGCCCAGGCCCAGGCGTTCGACCAACTGCGCCTGCCAGCGCGGATCAAAGCGCCCCGCCAGGCGGGCCTGGAACGCCAGGTTGTCGTCAACGCGCAAACTGCCGATGAGGTTGAACTGCTGGAACACCAGGCCGATTTCAGTGCGCCGCCAGTGGGCCAGTTGCGGCTCGCTCATCTGGTCGAGACGCTGCTCACCCACCTGGATACTGCCGCGATCCAGCCGATCAAGCCCCGCCACCAGATGCAACAAGGTGCTCTTGCCGCTGCCCGACTCGCCCATCAACGCCAGGCTGCTGCGTGGGGCCAGGTGCAAATCAACACCGGCCAGCACCGCCAATGGGCCTTGAGGAGTCGTGTAGCTTTTGAAGACACCTTGCACCTGCAACATGGGAGCACTCGATTGATGGGCGGCCATCGAGAATAACGGCTGCGCCATTGGGCCACGCAAATTTTTCACATGGATTTCACCGGTTGCCCACTCGCAGCCCTCTAAATTGCCGGTTATGCGCCACGCGTCGGCTACTTGATCAGTGGCCACGCCTGACAACTTTTAACCGCCGCATGTTCAGCGAAAAGACAGCAGCCCTGTGACAGCCTCCTGCTTCACTGCGGCTATTCGCCAACAAGTTGCGCCTAATTAATACAACATTGCCAACAGTGTCCAAGGTGAATGAAGTGGTAGACATTACCCTGACCAAACCACGCTCGCCCCGGGCTTTTTTCAAGCGCCTGCAACGTCTGTGGCTTGGTATTGCCGTGATCACTGCGCTGCTCGCTTGCAGCCTGCTCTGGCCGGCTTCGCCACGGGATCTCGGCGTGGGCAACCGCCTGCTGACCTCCCAGGTCATGCCGCTGTGGCGCGACGGCGACGTGATCGTGCTGGTGCGTCATGAAGAGCGCTGCGACCGCTCGACCAACCCGTGCCTGGGGCCGGTCGAAGGCCTGACAATCAACGGCAGCCAACAGGCAGAAAAACTCGGCAGCGCCTTTAAATGGTTGGGCATGGACGGTAGTGACGTACTCGCCAGCCCGGCCATTCGTACCGCCCAGACCTTGCGCTTCATGTTCGGTAAAAACGAGCTGACCTCCGGACAGCAAGCCGTCTGCGGCGCAGCCATGGGTGAGGAATTGCTCAGCCACAAGCAGCCGGGGCGCAACCTGGTATTTGTAACGCACAGCGGCTGCATCGCCGACTTCGAAAAATCCCAGGGCTTCCCCCGTGCGGCATTTCCCGAGTACGGCAGCGCCCTGTTCGTACAAGTGTTGCCGAACGGTAAATTCAAGACCCTGGGCATCATGAACAATCCGGACTGGTCGGCTGCGCTCAACCATCTCTGAAGTGATTGCCTGTGTTCAGCAACAAGACAGCCCTGTTCTGGCATGTTTAGTTGCGCCTTTGAATTAAGCCCCCCATGACTCTCTCCTGTTACTTAGTGACCGCTGTGACTGTTTGCACCATGACCTCATTACTTAAAACCCCTGGCTTTAAACGTCAAGGAGCGACGTTTTCATGACCCGTTCAAATCCCCTGTATCTGCTGTTGCTTGCCTTCGCCGCGTTCTATCTATTGCCCTTGGGCCTGCACGGCCTGTGGACCCCGGATGAAACCCGCTACGCCCAGATCAGCCAGGAAATGCTGCAGTCCGGTAACTGGGTGGCGCCGCACTTCATGGGCGTGCGCTATTTCGAAAAACCCGCCGCCGGGTATTGGCTGATTGCCCTTGGTCAAGCGGTGTTC
Organism: Pseudomonas sp. 2822-17; assembly: GCF_002742485.1. Lineage (NCBI taxonomy): Bacteria > Pseudomonadati > Pseudomonadota > Gammaproteobacteria > Pseudomonadales > Pseudomonadaceae > Pseudomonas > Pseudomonas sp. 2822-17. Next base: position 189,391 of record NZ_LJRZ01000738.1, on the reverse strand, counting down.
GGCCAGAACCTGTTCGGCGTACGCATCGCCTCAGCCCTGGCCAGCGGCTTGAGCGTGATGCTGGCCTACCTGATCGCTCGCCGCCTGTGGAACGACCCGCGTAAAAGCGTCGCCTGTGCCCTGCTTTACCTGAGTTTTGGCTTGGTGGCGGGGCAAGCGGGATATTCCAATCTGGATCCGCAATTCACCCTCTGGGTCAACCTGAGCCTGGTTGCGCTGTGGTTTGCCCTCGACAGCAGCAACCTGCGTGGACGCCTGACGGCCTGGGCGGTGTTGGGATTTGCCTGTGCCATGGGCTTCATGACCAAGGGTTTCCTGGCGTGGGCGCTGCCCGTATTGATTGCCGTGCCCTATATGCTCTGGCAACGGCGCCTTTGTGAGCTGCTGCGTTATGGCCCGCTGGCGGTGGGCGTGGCGGTGCTGGTGTGCCTACCCTGGGTCCTGGCAATCCATAGCCAGGAACCGGACTTCTGGCGCTTCTTTTTCTGGAATGAACATATTCGCCGCTTCAGCGCCGACAACGCGCAACACGTGCGGCCCTGGTGGTTCTTCCTGCCGATCATCGCCGTGTCGTGCCTGCCCTGGGCCGGGCTGCTTCCCAGCACCCTGCGCCAGGCCTGGCAGCAAATACGCCAGCCGGCTATCGGTTTCCTGGCCTTGTGGCTGCTGCTGCCCCTGGGCTTTTTCAGCCTGAGCAACGGCAAGCTGCCGACCTACATCATGCCGTGCCTGTTGCCCCTGGCATTGCTGATGGGACACACCTTGAGCGACCTGCTGCGCAACGACCACCCACGCGCGCTCAGGCTCAATGGTCTGCTCAACCTGGTGATCGGCATGGCGGCCATGCTCGGCCTGCTCTACCTGCAAATCGCCCGGCCGCTGTACGGCAACAGCCTCGCCGAGATGTTCAGCCTGTCCCTGGCCTTCATCGTGTTACTGGTGTGGATCCTCACCAACCTGCTGCAAGCCGTGCGCCCGCTCACGCTATGGGCGCTGCCGGCCGTGGGCATCGGCGTGCTGGTGATCCTGCTGCCAGCGAGCATGCCGGCGCAGATCGCCGATAACGAAATGCCCGACCAGTTCGTGCTGGAACACCTGGACGCGTTGCAACACACCCACGCCCTGCTGAGCAACGAACTGGGCAGCGCCAGCGCCCTGGCCTGGCGCCTGCAACGCACCGATGTGGCGCTGTATGGCACCGAAGGCGAACTGCGCTACGGCTTGCAGTTCGCCGATGCAGGCCAACGTAAAGTCGATCTGGATCAAGTACAGGCCTGGCTCGCCGAGGCGCGCCAGCACGGCTCGGTGGGCGTGCTGATGCGGGTCGACAGCACCAGCGAAATGCGCGAGGCCGGGCAGTTGCCGCTTGGGGGTAAGCGTTATTCCAAGGGGTATTTGCAGCTGATTCTGTATCCGCAGTTGCCTGCTACAGACGTAGACTCGCTGCATAAATAAAAGCCTCGTCCAGACTCTTAGCGCCGTACGCCCGCATAAAACCTTGGGCATCAGTGAAACGATTGAACCGCCGCTGACTGACCATGTAGAAATCATCGCAGTGAGCAACGATCTCATCGACATTATGCGACGAGACCAGTACGGCGACTCCTTCCTCGGCGGCGCCCTCCAGACACTTCCAAATATGATGACGAAACTCAGGATCAACACCCGCGGTAGGCTCATCCAAGATAACCAGATCAGCGTTGGCGCTAAGAAGAGACAACGTAAAAAACCAGCGTTTTTCCCCATAACTGCACAGAGATGATTTTTTTGTCCATATTTCGCAATACCGATCTGCTATCCCAGGACTCCACTTCTCAATTTTCTCCAGCGCATGTTGTTTATCAAGCTTACTGTCAGAGCAAAAAAGCATTGTCATCCTGAAAACATCAAACATACGAAACACAGGTGGCGTACTAATCACTTGTGACAAGTAAAGTAACTTCGAAAAAGACCGAACGACTTCACCCGCTTCGATTTTTTTCAAGCCACACACCACATCAAAGAACGTTGTCTTACCAGACCCGTTAGCACCTAACAACCCGCATATTGACCCAGCCTCAACGGTCAGCGCGGCATCTTCAAACAAAGTTTTCCGCGCACACCTGACCTCAAGCGAATTCACAACAAGCCGCTTCATCAATAACGACTCCATACAGGGTTAATAGTTAAAAACCGAAACACAATCCAAAGCGTAACAAAAAACGAAACACCAATAACCAACGCTATGAACCAGCACTCAGCGACACCTACCAACATAATATGGTTAGCCCACCACATAGGATTAATAAAGCTTACTCTTTCGAGAACAGGGCTGGACGTCCCAATGCTGACGATTCCAAGCGCTAACATTGTAAGCGACGCAATGGAAAAAACCGTGCTTGAATTTTGAAAACCCAAGGGAACAAGAGTCAATAAGAGAGCCGGTATCGAAAACAATAAAAAACAAATATAGAACCGCCCAAGGATGCCAAGAAGCTCTTCTACCTCGACCGCACCATTATAGCTGCGGGTCAGCAAATAAAAAACACAACAATATACGAGCGATATTATAGAATAGGCTAAATAATGCCCAAAAAGAAAAATAACTTTATTATCATCCGTATAGACAAAAGACCTCAAAAACCCACTTTCCCTGCGACCAACGATATAAAACGCCAATCCAAACAAGGCAACACTTGAAGCGACGAAGGAATAGAACCACGAGGCACTGGACAAATAGTCATTGGGCGCGTCGTTATTCGCCCCTCTCGAATAAGTTATTAAATAGTAAGTAACCACCGGAGACAACACCGACCAAAACAGCGCAACGGGCTCTTTTAATTGTTCTTTAACGAATAGTGACGCCAGCAACACAGGCTTAACGAATGAGTAGCGATTCATTACACACCTCAGGGAAACGGGACCATTCTATCCTTCCGGGAAACCAGCATCGACAATCACACATATACCAATGCGACGTAGACTCCTCAAAAATTTTGCCATCACTTCATCTCTCCTTTCACACAAGTTGTTCTCAGCCACTTCCCGAAAAGTGACAAAAACAATCTAGTACACGCATGGAGAAAAGCCCAAAAGATAAAAAATTCCTCGTAGGAAAATTAACTACCGAATTTAGGAAGTTTCCCTCACTAATTTCAGAAGTTAAATACTTGCGAGCAACGTCGGCCTCCAACCAACCAAGGATGGGAAGATGTGAACACTTATAGAATTAACAACTTACGAACCGCAGATTCGCACTAAAAATCTTTCCTACCCCCGAGGGGGGTTTAAAGATTCAGAGCTGTACCGAGGGAACCAACAAAAATATCCGACAAACGGCCTATATATTCTTATCAGTCGTCCATACCAGTCCCTAACGTCTGGCTCGCTCGTGCTTTATCGTCGAAAAAGGTACTCGAAGGATGATTTACAACCCCGTAGCGAATAAATCAGGAGTGGATTAGAAGCGGGCGATCATTGCGGGAGTTTGCAAACCCACATTGATTGCCTTTCATATCCGCCGCCGCCGATCAAGCTGCGGAATCGCCGTCTGCGCCACCTCCACCCGCTGCACCTGCGCCACAGTTCTGGCGGCCAGTTGCGCCAGCGTCGGCTGACTGAACAGGCTGCGCGCATCCACCTCCAGCCCGGCCTTGCGCAGGCGCGCGACCAGGTTCACCGCCAGCAGCGAGTGCCCGCCCAGTTCGAAGAAGTGGTCGTGGCGCCCTACCCGTTCCAGCTTGAGCACCTGCGCCCAGATGCCGGCCATCAGGGTTTCCACTTCGCCCTGGGGCGCTTCATAGGCGCGGCTGAGCACCGCTTCCAAACCCGGTTCTGGCAACGCCTTGCGGTCGAGTTTGCCGGCGGGGTTGAGGGGGAGTTCTTCAAGCGCCACGAAGGCCGCCGGTACCATGTATTCCGGTAACTGCTGCAGTACATGAACGCGCAAGTCTTCCAGGCTCGGCGCCGGTCCGCGCAGGGTGAAGTAAGCGACCAGTCGCTCATCGCGAATCAGCACCGCCACCTCACGCAACGCTGGATGCGCCAGCAGGCACGATTCGATTTCGCCCAGTTCCAGACGCACGCCGCGCAGCTTGACCTGGAAGTCGTTACGCCCAAGGAATTCCAGGTTGCCGTCCGGCTGGTAACGCACCAGGTCGCCGGTGCGGTACAGCCGATCCCCCGGCACAAACGGGCTGTCGATAAAGCGTTCGGCCGTCATCTGCTCCAACCCCAGATACCCACGGGCCACGCCGACGCCGCCGATATGCAACTGGCCGCTGACGCCCATGGGCACCGGCGCGTCGTGTTCGTCCAGCACATACAGGCGCGTATTGTTGATCGCCCGGCCGATGGGCAATTGCAGCGCCGGGACCGGTGCGCCGGGTTCCAGGGTCCAGGCGCTGCTGTCCACCGTGGCTTCGGTGGGGCCGTAGACGTTATGCAGGCGCACCTTGGGCAAACGCGCCTGCACGCCACGGGCCAGGGCTTCGGTGAGTTCGCCGCCGCCGCACAGCACATCGGTGAGGCTGGTGCACAGCGCGGACTCTTCCAGTTCAAGGAACTGCTGCAACATTGCCGGTACGAATTTGATCACGGTGATCTGTTGCTCGCGAATCACCTGCGCCAGGTAAGCCGGCTCGCGATGACCATCGGGCCGCGCCAGAACCAGGCGCATGCCATTGGCCAGCGGCCAGAACAACTCCCAGACCGAGCCGTCAAAGCTGAACGGCGCCCGTTGCAACAGCGCGCCGCCCTCGGCATTGGGGCACAACTGCGAGCCCCAGTGCATCAGGTTGCCCAGGCCACGATGTTCGATCATCACGCCCTTGGGCGTGCCGGTGGAGCCGGAGGTGTACATCACGTAGGCTAGGTTGGCGACGCTCAGCCCTGGCACCGAGGGGTTGCCGTCCGGCGCGTGGCTCCAGGCGCAGTGGTCAAAATCGATCACCGGGATGGCGACTTCACCGGGCAAGTCGCGGGTGGCCGCGTGCACCAGCAGCGCCACCGGTTGGCTGTCCTGAAGCATGTAGGCCAGGCGTTCGCGGGGGTAGCCGGGGTCCAGCGGCACATAGGCGCCGCCAGCCTTGAGGATCGCGAGCAACCCCACTACCAGGTCCAGGCCGCGCTCGACGCACAGCGCCACGCGCGAATCTGGCTGCACGCCACGCTCGCGCAGGTGGAAGGCCAGGCGGTTGGCGCGCTCGTTGAGTTCGCGATAAGTCAGTTGCAGCTCACCGGCCTGCACCGCCACCGCGTGGGGAATATGCCGCGCGTGGGCTTCGAACAGCGCCTGGACGGTGAGGGTTTCAGGGTAGTCGGTGGCGGTGGCGTTGAAGTCCAGCAGCAGTGTCTGCACTTCGCGGGCGGGCAGCACCTGCACGTCACGTAAAGGCGCTTGCGGCGTGCGCTCCAGTGCCTCGGCCAGGTTGATCAGCGTGGTTTCCAGGTAGTCCAGGGTACGTTCGGCGCCCACCGTGCGCGGGGCTTTGGCCTTGAGGTTAAAACCGCCGGCGGTATCGTCCACGCTGAGCATCAGCGGGTAGCTGAGAATGTCTTCGGCACTGACCAGGGCAATGCCCGGCACCAGCACGAGGTCGCGCTCGGTATCGGTATGACGGTAATTGAGCAGGCTGTTGAACAGCGGCGCCGCGCCGCTGCAACGCTGGGCCAAGGCCAGCGACGCTTGCTCATGGGCGAGCAAGGCGCTGAGTTGGTGATGGGTGTCACGCAACGCATCCGCGACGTTTTGCCCGGCCAGGTGCAGGCGTAACGGCAAGGTATTGATGAACATACCCAAGGCGCGATCGGCGCCCTCGCCCGCCTGCAAACGGCCGAGCAACACGGTGCCGAACACCCCGTCAGCACGGCCCGCAACGCGGCTGAGCACCTGGGCCCAGGCCAAGTGGAACAGGCTGGCGGCGCTGACGCCCAGACCACGGGCCTGGGCACGCAAGCGCCGGTTGAGGTCGTCACTCAGAGCACGCTGCGCTTCTTCGGTATCCGCCCGATTGGCCTGGCGCTCCTGCACGCCGAAGGCAAACGTGGGCTCATCCACATCGCCCAGTTGCGCACGAAAAAACGCCTCATGGGCCGCCTGGCGCGCCGGTGAGCGGGACTGCGCCACCACATTGCGATACGGCACCGGTGCCGGCAATTGCGCCTGTTGGCCGAGCAGGTGGGCGCGGATTTCCTGCATCAGAATCGTGGTGGACGTCGCATCGTTGACCAGGTGATGAAAGCGCAGCCGGGCCACCCAACCCGTGGGCGCTTCGGCATAGTCCAGCGCCATCAACGGTGCCTGGCGCAAATCCAACGGGCTGTCACCGTCACGCCAAGGTTCCACACGCAGGCGGGCCGCACGCCACACCACTTGCATCGGCTGCTCCAGGGCATCCCAGGCCAGGCTGGTACGCAGGATGTCGTGGCGGTCGATTACCTGTTGCAGGGCCAGGGCAAAGGCGTCCAGTTGGTCGCGCCGCGCAAAGCTGAACTGTGCCTGTTGCTGGTACGGGTCATGCTCGTCGGTGAGGTGGTGGTAGAGCAAACCTTCCTGTAACGGCGCCAGGGGGTAGATTTCCTGGACGTTGGCCGCACCGCCGGGAATACCGGCATTGATACGATCAATGCTGGCTTGATCGAGCTCGGCCAGCGCCAGCAACTCCGGGGTGATATGGCGACAATCAGCGGGGACGCGATTGGCCGGCACCTCCACGTCGCTGCCTTCACTCACCGCCGCCAGCGCCGCCAACGTCGGCTGGCCGAACAGCACCTGCACATCGGCGCGCAACCCGGCCTGGCGCATGCGCTGCACTAATTGCACGGCAAGCAACGAGTGCCCGCCCAGTTCAAAGAAATGGTCGTGACGGCCCACTTGCTGCACCTGCAACAGCTCGGCCCAGAGTTGGGCGAGGACGGTTTCCACACCGGCTCGCGGCGCTTCGAACCGGCGAGTGACGAACGCCACCTGGGTCGGCGCCGGCAATGCCTTGCGGTCGAGTTTGCCGTTGGCGGTCAGGGGCCACGCCTCCAGGGGCATGTAGGCCGCCGGCAGCATGTAGTCAGGCAATGAGGCGTGCAGGTGGGCGCGCAGGGTTTCGATGTCCACGGGCTGGCGTGGGATAAACCAGGCGAGCAATTGCCCGTCGCGAGATTGCACCACGGCTTCCTGAACATCCGCATGGGTGGCCAGCGCCGATTCGATTTCCCCCAGCTCGATGCGCATGCCACGGATTTTCACCTGGTCGTCATTGCGGCCCAGATATTCAAGGTTGCCGTCAGGCAACCAGCGCGCGAGGTCGCCGGTGCGGTACATCCGGCCCGGCGCAAACGGGTTGTCGAGAAAACGTTCGGCGCTCAGTTCCGGGCGATTCAGGTAGCCGCGCGCCACGCCTTTACCGCCGACGTACACCTCCCCCGCCACGCCGATGGGAACAGCGCGCTGCCGCTCATCCAGCAGGTAGATCGCCGCGTTGGCGACGGGCGCACCGATATGCAACGGCTGGCCTGCCTCGACGCGGCCGAAGGTGGCAACCACGGTGGCCTCGGTGGGACCGTAGTTGTTGATCACATCGAAAGTCTGCGCACGCGAGAAGCTGCGCAGACGGTCACCGCCGATCAGCAAGGTGCGCAAGGTCGGGTGCTCCAGCCGCTGGCTGAAGGCGTATTCAGCCACCGGTGTCGGCAGGAAGCACACATCCAGCGGCTGCGCACGCCACCAACCGAGCAGCGCGTCGATGTCCTCCGCGCCGTCATGGGCCGGTGGCAGGTGCAAGGTGGCGCCCACGCACAACGCCGGCCAGACTTCCCAGGCCATCGCGTCAAAACCAAAGCCTGCAACGCTGGCGGTGTGGCTGCCCGCGTGCAGGTTGAAGGCCTGGCAGTGCCAGTCCACCAAGTTGCAGACGCTGTGGTGTTCGACCATCACGCCTTTGGGCAAACCGGTGGAGCCCGAGGTGTAGATCACATAGGCGAGGTTCGACGGCTTGACCGCCACGTGCGGGTTGGCACCGAACTGGCGCGTCAGTCGGTCCAGCTCGATCACTGGCGCCGCCTGGGCAGGCAGGCGCTGCAGCAAATCATGCTGGGTCAGCACCACCACCGGCGCGCTGTCTTGCAGCAGATAGCTCAAGCGTTCGGCGGGATGGGCCGGGTCGACCGGCACGTAGCAGGCGCCAGCTTTGAGAATCCCCAGCAGGCCCACCAGCGTGTCCAGCCCGCGCCGCGCCAGGACGGCCACACGGTCATCGGGTTGCACACCCAGCTCGATCAGTTGATGGGCCAAGCCATTGGCTTTTTGATTGAGTTGGGCGTAGGTCAACGGGTGGCCCTGGTAAATCGCGGCCACAGCGTCCGGCGTGCGCACGGCCTGGGCTTCGATGCGGGCGTGCAGGGTGTGTGGCTGCGCGTGCGCTTGTTCAGTGGCGTTCCACTGCTGCAGTCGGGCCTGTTCGGCGGGCGTGACCATGCAGAACGCGCCGGCTGGCAACTCGGGGTTATCCAGCCCCTGCTCCAGCAACCAGGTAAAGCGCTGGGTCAAGGCGAACACCTCGTCGTGCTGGAAGTACGCTTCGTTGTAGACGCAATGCAGACTTGCGGTGTCCTGGTGGCGGTTGCTGCGCAGGTGGAAGGCGAGCGGCAGCGCTTCATGGTGGTTGGACACCTTGATCGCCCGGGCCTGGGTGGCGCCGTAGCGCAGTTCATGGGCGTCCTGCTCGAAGGACACCGACAGGTCGAACAGTTGGGCGCGATCGGCACGGTGCAGGCCCAGCTCGCGGTTCATCTCGCTCAACGGGAAACGCTGGTGACGGAAATCCTGCTTGAGCTGGTCGCGCACGCCGCGCACCAAGGCACAGAACGGCAGGTGTTCATCGAACTGCAAACGCACTGCGCTGACCTGGGCAAACAAGCCCACGGTGGCGCGAAAACGCGCGTTGGAACGGTTCAGGATCGGCAGCCCCACCACCCAATCGGGGCGCTGGGCGGTGCGGGTGAAATACACATACATCGCCGCCAGCAGCACATGGAACGCCGAGGCCTGGTAACGGCTGGCCAGCTGTTCCATGCGCTTGAGCAGGGCGATGGGAAAGGGTTGCGCCAGGGTGTTGCTGGGCGTGTTGGCGACGTACTTCGACGGGAACAAAGGCTCCGGCAGTACCTGGTATTTATCCAGCCAGTAGGCGCGATCGCGGGCGAAGCGTGTTGAGTCGCGGTAGCGCTGGTCGGCGTCGATAAAGTCGATATAGGACAGCGCCGGTGGCTCGGGTGGGTAGCCTTGTTCAAGAGCGGTATACAGGTGCGCCAACGATTGCAGCATCTGTCCAAAACCCCAGCCGTCGAGGATCACATGATGGGCCTGGGTGCCGAGCCGGTAGTGGTTGTCGGCAAGCTTGACCAGGAAAAAATGGAACAGCGGCGCGCCCTCCCGCGGATACGGCCGTGCCATGTGCGCCTGCATCAAGGCCTGGCTCGCTGCATGCGGGTCGGGCAGTGCGCAGAAATCGTGCTGTGCCACTTCGGTCACCAACGCAGGGGCGAAGGTTTGTCGAGGCAGGCCGTGGTCATCACTGTGCAGTTGAGTGCGTAGCGCGTCGTGCCGGGCCACCAACTGCTCGACGGCGCGCTGGATCAACTCGGGCACCACCGCACCTTCGAAGTCGACATAACCGCCGATGTTGTAGAGCGGTGAGTCGCCCATCCGCAGTTGATCGAGCCAGATGTCCTGTTGGGCCGAGGTGAGGGGGAAGCTGGCCGGCAGGTTGGGAAATTGCTGCATAAGATCCTTCTCATGGGTGTCAGGCGCTGGCCGCGCAGGGAGCCCCATGACGGCGAAATTGCCGGATTTGAGCATGGGGGTCGGGGGCTGTCTGTCACCCGAAACCCGGACATTCAAATGGATGGATCCGGGTTGGCTGAAGGTTCACTGCTGAAACGATTAAAGAGTTGTAGGACATCGACTACATCTGGTCGCTGCTGGTTTTTTACAACGGCCCTTTAAAATAACTATTTTCTATATAAATCATTAACTTAATCGGTCATCAGATTTGCGCTGCGTTTTTCTTGACCGGAAACAGCTTTCAGAAACGTCGAATTAATGACGTGGTTTTTATGGCAGCTTGTGTCCCTCGTTTCCGCTACATACGTAGGACAAATCCCCTGGCTAAATAAAATCTCGAGTGCCGACTCTCGTTCATGAGGAACGGATCGCCCCCCAGAGGCCCAGGGAGTTCGTTGACGGTTTTCGACATCAAGGATGAGATGGCTATGAGTTTGAAGCGCAGCATGGGTAACACACAGAGCCCGAATTTCTACGCTGAAATGGGTGAATTGATTGCACACAGCGGCCATGAGGCGTTTGCCGACCATATGCTGCATCTGGTCAGCAAATGGATACCGATCCACTTGGTGGACCTCAGTGAATGGACCCTCGACGAGCTGCGCGACCGCGTGCTCGATATCAAGCTCCTTGGCAGCGCTGGCCAGAAGCAGGACTTGCCTGCGCCTCTGGCCGTACGCCCGTTGGACGACCACCCGCTGCTGCAGCAAATGCTCAGCATGCAGGACCCATTGCTGATCCAGATGAGCGCCAAACCCAACAGTGCCCACCCTCGCGGCACCTCGCACCAGTGCAACCTGGTGTCGCGCCAGGGCAACCGGCGCTGTGTGATTTCGTTCTACCGGCCGCCGAGCGAGCGCGGGTTTTCCTTGGCCCAATTGTCGTTTCTCAAGTGCCTGTCCGACACCCTGCTGCCACTGATCGAACGCCACGCCAACGTGCTGCGCCAGGCGCCACAGGCCCAGGCGGAGCCGAGCTATACGCTGCTTGAGCAATCGCAATTGCAACGCGAGTTCTACAAGCGCCTGTCCCTTGGAGACATCACCCTGTCGGCCCGTGAGCAGGAAGTGTGCCTCGGCCTGTTGACCGGCGGCACCGTGCCGCAGATGGCGGAAAAGCTCAGCGTGAAAAACAGCTCCATCGAGACCTACCTCAAGCGCGCCGCCGCCAAGCTGGGTGTGAGTGGCCGACATGGGTTGGCGAAGTGGATGGTGGGCGCTTGATGAAAACACTCTCTCTCGCCGGCATGGCCTTCGTGCTCGCTGGCTGCTCGCTGATCCCTGAGTACCAGCGGCCCGTGGCGCCGACGCCTGAACAATATCCGCAGGCCGGCGTGTATGCGCTGGCGCAGGCCGGCACGCTGGCGCCCTCCTCGGACTGGCAGCAACTGTTCCATGACCCGGCGCTGCAACAGCTGATCCGCGAAGCATTGGTCAACAACCGTGATCTGCGGGTGGCCGCGTTGAACGTCGAGGCCTTCCAGGCGCAGTACCGTATCCAGCGTGCCGACCTGTTCCCGGCGGTGTCCGCCACCGGTGCCGGCACCCGCCAGCGTGTGCCTGGGGAGGTGAATGGCACCGGTAAGTCGGCGATCACCTCCACCTATTCCGCCACCCTTGGCATCAGCGCCTATGAGCTGGATTTTTTCGGCCGCGTGCGCAGCCTCAGCGAGCAGGCAATGCTCACGTACCTGGGCACCGAAGAGGCGCGGCGCAGCGCGCAATTGAGCCTGGTGGCCAACGTCGCCAATGCCTACCTGACCTGGCGCGCCGACCAGGAACTGCTGGCCCTGGCCCGGCAAACCCTGACGGCCAACGACCACAGCCTGCACCTGACCAGCCGGAGTAAAACCGCGGGTAAAGCGTCAGCCCTGGACGTGGTGCAAGCGCGCACCAGCGTCGAAAGCACCCGCGCCAGCGTGGCCCGGTATGAGCGCCAGGTGGCGCAAGACCTCAACAACCTGGCGCTGCTGGTGGGTGGCCCGGTGGATCAAGCGTTGCCATCCCGTCCACTGGCGGATGACCTGGTGGCCAGCGTGCCCGCCGGGTTGCCCTCGGATCTGCTGCAACGCCGCCCGGACATCCTCCAGGCCGAGTACCAACTGCGCGCCGCCAATGCCAATATCGGCGCCGCCCGCGCCGCGTTCTTCCCGTCGGTGAGCCTTACCGCCAACGCCGGCAGCACCAGCACCGAACTGTCGGGGCTGTTCAAGGGCGGCTCTGGCAGTTGGACGTTCCAGCCGCAAATCAACCTGCCAATCTTCAACGCCGGCAGCCTGCGCGCCAGCCTCGACTACGCCAAACTGCAAAAGGACATCACGGTGGCGCAGTACGAAAAATCCATCCAGACCGCCTTCCAGGAAGTCGCCGACGGCCTGGCGGCCCGGCAGACCTATACCGACCAGCTCAATGCACAACGGGATTTCGTCGCCGCCAACCAGGCGTATTACGATTTGGCCCAACACCGCTATCGCAGCGGCGTGGACAGCAACCTGACCTTCCTCGACGCCCAGCGCTCGCTGTTCAGCGCGCAACAGGCACTGATCGTGGATCGGCTGGCACAGTTGGTGGCGCAGGTGAACCTGTACACCGCGCTGGGTGGGGCGTGGGGGGATGGGGCAGTGCTGACGACGCAGCGCTAGAGCAATGCCTATGGGCAACATCCTTGTAGTGAGCAGGCTTGCCCTGCGCCGGGCTGCGCAGCGGCCCCATTACTCAACAACCCCGCTCACCCGAGACTTTGTGGCGAATGATGTTGGGGCCGCTGCGCAGCCCAGCGCGGGGCAAGCCCGCTCACCACATAGAGCAAGCTCACTACGACTTCCCAGACGCGAGCAACTTCCTTGTAGTGAGCAGGCTTGCCCTGCGTCGGGCTGCGCAGCGGCCCCATTACTCAACAACCCCGCTCACCCGAGACTTTGTGGCGAATGGTATTGGGGCTGCTGCGCAGCCCAGCGCGGGGCAAGCCCGCTCACCACATAGAGCAAGCTCACTATGACTTCCCAGACGCGAGCAACATCCTGGTGGCGAGCAGGCTTGCCCTGCGCCGGGCTGCGCAGCGGCCCCATTACTCAACAACCCCGCTCACCCGAGACTTTGTGGCGAATGATGTTGGGGCCGCTGCGCAGCCCAGCGCGGGGCAAGCCCGCTCACCACATAGAGCAAGCTCACTACGACTTCCCAGACGCGAGCAACTTCCTTGTAGTGAGCAGGCTTGCCCTGCGTCGGGCTGCGCAGCGGCCCCATTACTCAACAACCCCGCTCACCCGAGACTTTGTGGCGAATGGTATTGGGGCTGCTGCGCAGCCCAGCGCGGGGCAAGCCCGCTCACCACATAGAGCAAGCTCACTATGACTTCCCAGACGCGAGCAACATCCTGGTGGCGAGCAGGCTTGCCCTGCGCCGGGCTGCGCAGCGGCCCCATTACTCAACAACCCCGCTCACCCGAGACTTTGTGGCGAATGGTGTTAGGGCCGCTGCGCAGCCCAGCGCGGGGCAAGCCCGCTCACCACATAGAGCAAGCTCGCTATGCGCAGAGCAAGATCATTGAAATGACCAACCAGCTGTTCCCTGAAGCGGCCTACAGCACCACCCGGCCTACTCTTTCCCCACAGCCAGACTGAACGGCGAAAAACCCGCAAACGCCCAGCGCAACGCCAAGGCCGCCGGGCGCCACACCGCATGCTCCACGGTCACCGTCCACAACCGCTGCGCACCTTCAAACGCCGCCACTTCGGGGCCATCGAGTATCAGCGCGGTACGCCCGGCAATCTGCAACACGTCCCCCGATTCAAAGTCGATGAACAGCAGCCCTGCCACCGGGTTGGCTGCCAGATTGCCCAGGGTGTTGAAGAACAGGTTGCCGGCAAAGTCCGGGATGGTCAGGACATTGCCATCGACGTGCACAAAGCCGGTGTTGCCGCCGCGATGGGACACGTCCACCGAGCGTTCGCCATCCGCGTCCACATAGCTGGCGACGAAGAAGGTGTCGGCTTGGCGAATCATCGTTTGTGCGTCAAGGTCCAGGATGGCAGTGCGTTCGGCCACGGTACCGGCTTTGCGTGCGACGCCCTCCACGGGCCGCAATTGGATGTACTTGGGGCAGTTGCCGAAGGTGTGCACCACGTCTACCGAAAACCCCGCGTGATCCAGGGCGCCGATGCGGCCGTTCATGCGGTTGCGGCGGCGGGTGTTGAGGTCGATGCCCAGCACACCCACCGCAGCGCCGAGGTGCAAGGCCGTGCGGGCGGGATCACTGGCAGACGGCAGGCTGTCGACCTGCAAGTCGTGCGGGTCGGGCGAGTGGGCGAACCCCGGCGCGCCTTCCACCAGCGTCGCCCAAGGAAGGCCCTGCTCATCCACTACGCCGAGCAGCAGGTACGGCAACCAGGGATAAAAGTCGCGATGCTGCTCCGGCAAATGATCGCGAATCACTTTGGGGCCAACCACGGCCATGCGTTCGGCCACGCCGGCGCTTTCCTGCATCTGCCGTTCACCGGCATGCCAGGGGGACTGTTCGATAGGGTTCATGGCGAGCACCTCCAATGGGATGTGTCGATGCTGCGCGCTGCACGGCGGCGAGAGAATACCCACGCCAGGCAATCCACTGTTACGCCAGCTGAAATGCCGGATGACCGCGCAACGCCGCCACACAATGGTCGACAAAACTGCGCACGCGCATCGGCGCATTGCGGCCCTCGCGATACACCACGTTGACCGGCAGCGGCGGCCCTTCAAAGGCCGGCAGGATCCGGCGCAATTGCCCGCTGTGCAGCGGCTCGTGCAGCGGATAGCTCAGGCAACGCACCACACCGGCACCCTGCACGGCTGCGTTGATCGCGCCTTGCACCGTGGAGCAACCCAACCGCGCACGGGCCTTGAGCAAATAGCCGGGAAACTCCCACCGCACCTGATCGGCACTGGCGATCAACTGATGCTGCTTGAGCTCGCTCGGGTGCCGGGGTTCGCCGTGGGCGGTGAGGTAATCGGGGCTGGCGCAGAGGATTTGCCGCACGTGCCCGAGCGGCCGCGCAATCAGCGCAGAACTGGGCAGCGCGCCCACCAGGATCGCCACGTCCAGGCCATCTTCGTGCAGGTTGGGGTCGTAGTCGTGATAACGCGCCACTACGCGCACGTTGGGGTAACGCTCCAGGTAGTCGGCCAATACCGGTGCCATCAGGTAACGGCTGAACAATAACGGCAAAAATACCCGCAGAGTGCCCTGGGCCTGCACGTGCAACCCCTTGGCCGAGGCTTCGGCGGCGTCCACACTGGCCAGCAGGCGCTGGCAGTCGGCCAGGTAGGCGCTGCCGGCGTCGGTCAGGCTCACGCCTTGGGTGCTGCGTTGCAGCAACGTCACGTGCAGTCGCGTTTCCAACCGGGCGATTGCGCGCACCAGGGTCGGGCCGGAGACACACGCACGGCGCGCCGCCGAGGCCAGGCTCGGTTGACCGGCCAAGGCCGCGAACAGCTGCATATCGCGATAACGCTCCATCAGCCGCGCCGCTGGAGCGCCGCGTCCTGGCCCAGGCGCTGGCTGAGAAAATCCACAAAGGTGCTGACCTTGGCCGGGACACGGCCGCTGTTCTGGAACACCAACTGGATCGGCAGCGGTGCCGGTTCATAGGCCTCCAGCACAATCTCCAATTCACCGGCCGCCACTGCCGCCGCGACTTGGTACGACAGCACACGAGTCATGCCCCAACCCAGGCGCGCCAGGCTGATCGCCGCGTTGTTCGCCGAGACGACCAGGCGCGGTTCGATGGGCACCGTCAGCGTCTGGTCGCCCTGGACAAACGCCCACTCGCTTACCGATTGGCCGCCAGAGGATAAGGAAATGATCCTGGCCCCACGCAATTGGTCGGGGTGTTCGGGCCGACCGTGCTCGTCGAGATAGCCGGGCGACGCGCACACCACACGGCGCAACTCGCCCACCCGGATCGCCTGCTGCGCCGGCTCATGCAGATGGCCGATGCGCACGGCCACGTCGACGCCCTCGTCCGTCATGTTCACCACGCGGTCCACCAACAAGGCATTGATGTTCACATGGGGAAAGCGGTCGAGATAGTCACCCAGCGCCGGCGCCACATACAGCTCGCCAAACAGCACCGGTGCGGTCACTGTCAGCTGACCGCAGGGGATGGAATAACTGCCCGCCGCCGCTTCCTCGGCTTCGTCCAGCTCGGCGAGGATGCGTCGACAATCTTCCAGGTAGCGCTGGCCGGCTTCGGTCAGGTGCAGGCTGCGCGTGGTGCGCGCCAGCAGTTGGGTGCCGATGCGTTGCTCCATGGCCGCGATCGCACGGGTTACGCTGGGTGGCGAGGTATTGAGGCGGCGAGCGGCGGCGGCGAAGCCCTCCTCCTCGGCCACGGCCAGGAACACCTGCATTTCGTGAAATCGGTCCATCGGGGGCTCCTGTAGTTTTTTGTGGCGGGGGAGCTTGCTCCCGTTGGGTTGCGCAGTGGAACTGAAAAGCCGGGAGCGCTGCGCACTCCAGCGCGAGCAAGCTCGCTCACCACAGTAGCTCGCTCACCACAGTAGCTCGCTCACCACAGTAGCTCGCTCGCCACAGGGGTTCATATCATGCCGCTTGCAACCCCACCGCCGTACGCGGCATGCCGACAAAACCCTCGAGTGCCTCAATGCGCGCGAGCCAGCCACGCACTTCAGGGTAGTCGGCCAGGGACACATTACCTTCCGGCGCGTGGGCGACGTAGGTATAGAACGCAATATCGGCAATGCTCGGTTGCTCGCCGGCCAGGAAGCGGGTTTCACTCAGTTGCTGCTCCAGCAATACCAACAAGGCATGGGCACGGCTGATGGCCGCCGCCGCATCCACGTCAGCGCCAAACACCGTGGCCAACCGCGCCGTCGCGGGCCCTGCATGCAGTTGCCCGGCAGCCGCCGACAGCCAACGCTGAACCCGCGCCTGCCCTGCCGGATCACTCGGCAGCCATTGGCCATTGCCGTATTTCGTGGCGAGGTAAACCAAAATTGCATTGGAATCGGCGAGCACGGTGCCGTTGTCGTCAATCGCCGGCACCTGGCCGAAGCGGTTGATCGTCGTAGTGAACTCGGCGGATTTGTGCGCGCCTTGCTTGAGGTCAACCAGGATAAATTCCGTAGGCAGGCCCAACAGGGAGAGCATCAGCTCAGCCCGGTGGGAGTGGCCGGACAGCGGGAAACCATAGAGTTTGATCGCGGACGGGGACATGAACGGCTCCAAAAAGTGGGGTATCGACGACCAGCATCGTCCGCCGCTGCGCTGATCGTTGGAATCACCAGGAACTACAATCCAGTATTTCACCTGGCGAAACAATCACGCACGCTCTTCAAGCCGATCGCGCAAAAACCGATGACTCACCGAAAACAACCGTCGGTAGGTGAGCAGCACCGCCCCTACCGTGCCCAACGCCGACGATGCGGCGATCAAAAACATGATCACGATCTGATACCGCACCGCGTCCACCGGACTTTCCCCCGCCAGTACCTGGCCGGTCATCATGCCGGGCAGGCTGACGATGCCGACCACGGTCATCTGGTTCAGCGTCGGGATCATGCCGGCGCGCACAGCTTGGCGGATGGCTTCCTGGGCGGCTTCCCAGCGTGAGCCGCCGAGGGCCAGAATCATTTCGATGGTGTTGCGGCCCGAAGTGAGTTCCTGGGTCATGCGTTCGATGCCCAGGGACACGCCTGTCAGGGTGTTGCCGAGGATCATGCCCAGGATCGGGATCGCGTATTGCGGCTCGTACCAGGGGTGAATGCGGATCACCGCAAACAGGCCCACCGCTGTCACCAGCCACGAACTGCCCCACACCGACAGGATGCTGTCGACCTTTTGCCCACGGTAAGTCCTGCGCCCACGCCCCGCCGCCGACAACCCCGCGATCAAGGTCATCGCACACATCAAGGGCAGCACCACGTACCAATAGGCGAACTCGAACACCCAGCCCAGCAGATAACCGATGGCCAGCAATTGCACCACGGTGCGCACGGCCGCCCACAACAGTTGGCGCCCAAGGCCCAGGCGCAGCAGCAACGACAACGCGCCGTTGATCAGGATCAGCGACGCGGCGATGCCCATGTCCAGCGCGGTAAGGTTTTGATAGTTCATGGCTGGGCCGCTCCGCTGAGGACACCGGCACTCATGTGCAGGTGGATGTCGCTCATGCGCCGGGCCTGTTCCAGATCGTGGGACACCCAGATATAGGCACGGGCCTTGTCGCCGGCGAACCAGGCATCGATCAACGCTTCCACATCGCGCGATGACGCAGGGTCGAGGGCGGCGGTGGGTTCGTCGAGCAACAGCACTTCAGGATTGAGTTGCAGGGTGCGGATCAGCGAGACCACTTGAGACTCACCGCCCGACAGGTCCAACGCGTTCTTGCTCAAAAAATCCGCCGCCTTGCCGGCATGCCCCAGCAAGGTCGTCACCGCATTCCGGTCGAACTGGCGTTGGCGCAGGGTCTTAAGGCTGAACGGGAAACGCAGGTTGTCCTCCACCGTGCCTTCAAGCAGCGCAGGGCGCTGGGACAGGTAGCTGATATGGCTGCGGTAATGGGGGATCTGCGCGTTGGCGATCGGCTGGTTGTTCCACAGCACTTGCCCGGAACTCGGCGTGTCGAGCAAGGCCAGCGCACGCAGGAACACGCTTTTTCCAGAACCGGATGAACCGGTGATAGACACGCGGTCGGCGCGCTTGAGGGTGAAATCCGTGGGCTGCAGCAACGCCACCTGGCGGCGCTCGTCCATGCGCGTCAGGCCGCGGGTCTGTATCAAAGGGGTGTCAGTCATGCACTCTTTACTCGGTTGAACGGCTTGCAATCCACTGCCTCGCTGCCTATATTCCGTGCCTGGCGCTGTCTACGCCACCTTCCGCGGAAAGGGCTGCGCCCAGGATCCTTGACTGAATATCACACTTCTACGACTCCCAACCTGAAAGCGGAAAAGGTTTGTGCAAGGAGATCGTATGCCGCAACGCCCGTTATCTTCCAACACCGATGGCCGTCTCAACCTTGAGCAGCAGCGCAAGCGCGCCAAGGAGCTGTTGGCGCGCCTCAAAGCCCAGGACCCGACTGCGACTTTGTCCAAGGCTCAATGGCAGATCGCCAAACAGCTCGGCTTCAGCAGTTGGCCCAAGCTCAAGGCCCATATCGACGCCCTCGACTTCGCCGCCCGCCACCCTGGTTTCGACGCCAGCGATGAAGCCCGCACCACCCACTGGCGCTGCGGCAATGACATCGCCCATAGCCTGCAAGTGGCGGGGTTCAAGGGCCGGTTCCAGATGCTCAGCGACCCGCTGTGCATGGGCCCGGTGCGTGACCTGCCGAGCCAGGCATTCCGTGCCATGCGCAGTACGTTTATCAGCCAGTCGTTCAGCATCGCCCCCGCCGATGCCGCGCGCCGCGTCGACGATGAGTACAACCACCTCGACACCCTGGCCAGCGCCGAACACAGCGTGTTGTGGTGCGAGGCGGATGCGTATGACCAACTGTTCCTGATCCGCGCACTGGCCGGCCTTGAGCGGGCGCCGCGCAAGCTGGAGTTGATCGAAGTGGACCGCATCCCCGGCGTCGAGCGCTTTATCGGCATCGGCCAGCTGGCGCCTGATGTGCTCGCCTGGCTTTGGCCACAGCGCAAGCCAATCGCAGACGACGCAGTGCACTTGGCCAAACAGGCCTGGTCGGCCTATTGCGACAGTTCTCCAATAGCATGGGCCGAGTTGGCCCACGGCAAGCACACCGCCCTGCCCTTGCTGGCCCCGGCGCTGTTGCGCCAGCTGCAGGAATTGCCGGGAACACACGACGGTCTATCACTGACCGAGCGCCTGGCCCTCACCTACCTCGCCGAAGCCGGACCCACGCCGTTTGGCCGGGTGTTCGCCGAGTTGATGGCCAAGCGCGAGCAGCTGCCGTTCCTGGGGGACATGATGTTTCATGCGTTGATGCGGCCGCTGATTGATACAGAGCACCCGTTGCTGACCGAGACCGACCCACAAAAACCCTGGCCGCAGCGCCTGTTGGCGCTGACCGCATTGGGCCAGGACGTGCTCCATGGCCAAGCGTATTGGCCCGACCACGCCACGCAAGAGCGCTGGGTCGGCGGCGTGCGTATCACCCCCGGCCAGCCGCATTGGATGATTGATGAACATGCGCATCCGCACTGGCGCAGCCCTACCTGATTCCTGCTGCACCCAACCCAACCCAACCCAACCTACGGGATGATGAACAGTTGCCCTTCGAACGCCAACGCCAGCTCAAGCAACAGGCGTTGGATTTGCAGGAGTAACCGGACTCAGTGCCGCAGCAACTTGCGCAGCGGCACGCCATCCTTGAGCACCGGCGACTTGATCACGATGTAGCTGAAGTACTTGGAGATGCCGATGTTCTTGTCCAACAGGCTTTCCACCACTTCCTGATAGTGCTGGATGCTGCGGGTCATAAAGCGCACCAGGTAATCGTAGCCGCCGCTGATCAAATGGCATTCGAGCACTTCGTCCACCAGGCGGATATTGGATTCGAACTTGGCGAAGTCTTCGCGTTTGTGGTCGCTGAGGGTGATCTCGGTGAACACCGTGACCGAGTCGGTGATTTTGGCCAGGTTCAAGTGCGCCTTGTAGCTGGAAATATACCCCGCCGACTCCAGCCGCTTGACCCGTTGCAGGCACGGGCTGGCCGACAGGCCCACGGCGTCGGCGAGGCTGACGTTGGTCATCCGGCCGTCCTTTTGCAGTTCGACCAGAATACTGATGTCGATACGGTCCAGCTTGACTTGCCCTTCCATTGCCTACCTCTTGACTGCCGTTTGTAAGCAATCTTCTAGCAAAATCAGCGCCGTAAAGACAGCTGATGCTGCGCCACCAGATCCGCCATGCTGTTGATGCAATACTCCGCCGCGCACGGCGAAGGCTGCCGGGCCCGCTGGCGGCCGATCAAACAGCGGTCCAGCGCACCCTCTGCGCCGACCGACGGGCCCGTCACATGCAGCACCGGTTGCATCTCTGCTGCCTGTTCGTTGAGCCATTGCGGGTCATCAGCCAGGGAAATGAAATCTTCCGGTGCAATGCCCAGCCGCTCGCACAACACGCCACGATCCTCGGCATCGCGGTCGCCACGCACCCGCAAGCGGTAGAACTTGCGCAAGTAGAGCATAGCCCCTGGCGCGTCCTCGAACAGTGACCAATTGCCCGCCGAACGGGCGAACGTCATGCCCTCCTCCCAACTGGCGTGCACACCCCAGCGTTCGGCGAGTTGACGGTGGGCAAAACACAGCACGCCACTGAAGCCCAACTCCGCGAAGCGCGGGTACAAGGCTGCGACCACCGCGCCATACTCGGTCAGCACCTGCTCCCTGGACGACTGCCCGCCACGGCTGTCGAGCAGCGGTTGCAGCGCCGCCCACACCCCCGAATCGCGGTCCACCAGCACTTCATCGCAATCGATCAGCAACGCTCGATAATCTGTCAGTCCCATGTGGGGTCAAGCCTCCAATGATGCAGTTCACCCTGAACAGGCACAGGCTCAGTTCAAGACCCGTGCCAACGCGCCGTCGAGGATTTCCAGGGCTTCGTCGATCTGGGCCTCGGTGGCCACCAACGGCGCGAGGAAGCGCAGTACGTTGCGGTACACACCGCATTTGATCACCAGCAAACCACCGGCGCGGGCTTCATCGATCACGCGCTGGTTGAGGTCGGCATCCGGGGTGCGCGCCGGGTCATCCTTGATCAACTCCATTGCCAGCATAAAACCGGTGCCGCGTACGTCGCCGATGCGCGGGTAGCGCGCCTGCAAACCAAGCAGGCCCTGGCGCAGGCGTTCACCCAACACTTGGCTACGGGCCAGCAATTGCTCATGCTCGAAGGCATCGATCACTGCCAATGCCGCCGCACAGGCCAGGGCGTTGCCGCCGTAAGTGCCGCCCAGCCCGCCGGGCAGCGGTGCGTCCATGATCTGCGCCTTGCCGACCACGCCGGACAACGGCAAGCCACCGGCCAGGCTCTTGGCCACGGTGACCAGGTCCGGCTGGATACCGGCGTGCTGGAAACCGAACCAACTGCCGGTGCGGCCGAAACCGGTCTGGATCTCATCCAGGATCAGCACAATGCCGTGCTTGTCGGCCAGTGCGCGCAAGGCCTGGAGAAACTCGGGCGGCGCGGTGAGGAAGCCGCCATCGCCCTGCACCGGTTCGATAATGATCGCCGCGACGCGCTCCGGCGCCACCTGGGTGGCGAACAACTCGTGCAGGGCGTTGAGCGCCAGCTCGCTGGTCACGCCGCGATAGGCATTCGGGTACGGCGTGTGGAACACCTCCGGCGCGAACGGCCCGAAGTTCTGCTTGTAAGGTTGGCTCATGCCGGTGAGCGTAGTGCCCAGCAACGTGCGGCCGTGGAAACCGCCACGAAAGGCAATCACCGCCGAGCGATTGGTATGGGCGCGGGCGATCTTCACCGCGTTTTCCACCGCTTCGGCGCCGGAGGTGAAAAACGCCGCCTTATAGGCCTCCTGCCCACCGATCATTTCGCACAGGCGCTGGGCCAGGTCGAGATAAGGCTTGTACGCCACCACCTGAAAACACGCGTGGGAGACTTTCTGCAACTGCGCCTGCACCGCCTCCACCACCTTGGGGTGGTTATGCCCGATGTTGAGCACACCGATGCCACCGACGAAATCCAGATAGCGCTTGCCATCCACGTCCCACAACTCGGCGCCCTGGGCGCGGTCGATCACCAGCGGGTGCGCGGTAACCAGCCCACGGGGCACGAATTGCTCGCGCTGACGGAGCAAATGAGGGGTTTCGTCGACTTTGCTGTTCATGGCTTTTCCCATCGTGAGTGCGGCAACCGGAAGGTGATTGCGATGCTGTTCAGAGTACGGCGTGCGGGCAACCAACTACGCCGAACTTGGCCCGTGAGAAATGCGGATCCACTGTTTTGCCCTGGCCTTTCAACAGATCCTGCGCCGGGCTTTGGGCGATCATGAGCGTCTCCTTTATCCAGCAGGAACTCCCCATGGCCTTGCTCTACAAAGCCGACCCGGTGCGCGGTAAACACTGGCAGGCACTGTTCGCCGAACACGCCCCCGACATTGAGTGGCGCGCCTGGCCCGACATCGGCAACCCCGCAGACATCGAATACCTCGCCGCCTGGCAAGCGCCGGACGATGTGGCGCAATTGCTGCCCAACCTGAAGGTGTTGTTTGCGTTGTCGGCCGGGGTCGATCAACTCGACCTGTCCCGCCTGCCGCCGGAACTCCCGGTGGTGCGCCTGCTGGATCCAGGCATCACCCGTGGCATGTGCGAATACGCCAGCTGGGCGGTGCTCAGTGTGCACCGGGACATGCTGCGTTACCGTCAGCAGCAGGTTGCGCGTTGCTGGCAGGGGCACCTGTTGCAGCCGGCGGCGAACCGGCGCGTGGGGGTGATGGGGCTGGGGGCGCAGGCGCAGCAGATTCTGGCGACGTTGGCGCCACTGGGGTTTGCGCTGTCGGGGTGGGCGCGCAGCGTTCATCATCTGGCGGGTGTGGAATGTTACGCGGGCGAGGCGCAGTTGCCGGCGTTTCTGGGCCAGTGCGATATTTTGTTGTGTGTGCTGCCGTTGACGGAGCAGACCCGAGGGATTCTGGATCGCCGCCTGTTTGAGCAACTACCCCGAGGTGCGGCGCTGATCAACATGGGCCGTGGAGGGCATCTGGTCGAAGCGGATTTGCTGGAGGCGCTGGGGAGTGGGCAATTGAGTGGTGCGGTGCTGGATGTGCTGCAAGAGGAACCGGCGCCGGCCGAGCATCTGTTCTGGGATCATCCGCAGATTGTGCTGACGCCGCATATTGCCGCGATGACCCAGCCGGCGAGTGCGTTTGGGGGGTTGCTGGAGGATATTCGGCGTCATCAACGGGGGCAGGATATGTTGGGTGAGGTGGATCGGGTACGGGGGTATTGATCCGTTATTTAGCTAGCGGCCAGCGTGTTTTTTGACGGGGCGCCTGAGGTCAGAATCAAAAGCAGATCACAAGCCAGAGCCGAATCACATCTTCCTGAAAATGGAGATTCAAATGTGGGAGGGGGCTTGCCCCCTCCCACATTTTTAACCGAGGACGCCGGGTTGGCCGTTACCCAAACAACGGATATGTATTCATTCAACCAGCCCCCCGGCAATCGCAACCCCAACCTCCCGAGTCGAGCCAACGCCCCCCAGATCCGGCGTAACCACCCCGGAAGCAATCACCTCTTCGATCGCCCGCAAAATCCCATCATGCGCCGCCCGATACCGCGCATCGCCATTCCCCAGAAAATCCAGCATCAACGCCCCCGACCAGATCATCGCAATCGGATTCGCAATGCCCTGCCCATAGATATCCGGCGCCGACCCATGCACCGGCTCGAACAACGACGGAAACCGGCGCTCCGGATCCAGGTTCGCCGACGGCGCGATCCCGATCGTCCCCGCACACGCAGGGCCTAAATCGGACAGGATGTCGCCAAACAGATTCGACGCCACTACCACATCAAACCGGTCCGGCTGCAGCACAAACCGCGCACACAGAATGTCGATGTGCTGCTTGTCCCAGCTCACCTCGGGATAGTTCGCCGCCATCAACGCCGTGCGTTCGTCCCAATACGGCATGCTGATGGAAATCCCGTTGGACTTGGTCGCCGCCGTCAGTTTTTTACGCGGGCGGGTCTGGGCCAGGTCGAAGGCGAACTTGAGGATGCGGTCCACGCCGCGCCGGGTGAACACCGATTCCTGCAGTACGAATTCATGGTCGGTGCCTTCAAACATCTTGCCGCCCACCGACGAATACTCGCCCTCGGTGTTCTCACGGATCACCACGAAGTCGATGTCCCCCGGTTCACGCCCGGCCAGCGGGCACGGCACGCCGGGGAACAGCCGCACCGGGCGGATGTTGACGTACTGGTCGAAGTCGCGGCGGAACTTGAGCAGCGAGCCCCATAGCGAGATGTGGTCCGGGACTTTATCCGGCCAGCCCACCGCGCCGAAGTAGATCGCATCGAAGCCCTTGAGCTGTTCGAACCAGTCATCGGGCATCATCTGCCCGTGTTCCAGGTAGTAATCACAGTGGGCCCAGTCGAGCACGTCGATGCTCAGGTTCAAGTCCCAGATTCTGGCGGCTTGCTCCAATACCCGCAGCCCTTCGGGCAACACTTCCTTGCCAATCCCGTCGCCGGCAATCGCGGCGATTCTGAATGCTTTAGTCATGCTGCATACCCCTTTCAGTTCAACCCGCCAATGTGGAAAGCCTTGACCTCAAGGTACTCATCCAGCCCGTATTTGCTGCCTTCACGCCCCAGCCCCGACTGTTTGATGCCACCGAACGGCGCAACTTCCATGGAAATGATCCCGGTGTTGAGCCCGACCATGCCGAACTCCAGTGCCTCACCGAACCGCCACGAGCGCTGCATGTCCTGGGTGAAATAGTAGGCGCCGAGGCCATAGGGCGTGGCATTCGCCAGGGCCAGCGCCTCGGCCTCGTCGGTAAAGCGCATCAGCGGCGCCACCGGGCCGAAGGTTTCTTCATTGGCCAGCAGCATCTCGGCGTGGCAGTTGCCGAGTACCGTGGGTTGCACGAACTGGCTGTCGCCCGTGGGGATCGCGCCGCACAGCAGGGTCGCGCCCTGGCTCAGGGCATCGTCGATGTGCCGCGCCACTTTGTTCACCGCCGCCGGGTTGATCAACGGGCCGATGGTCACGCCGTCTTCCAGCCCATTGCCGACTTTGAGCTTGCCCACCTCTTCCACCAGGCGCGCGGCGAAACGCGCGTAGATACCGTCCTGCACCAGGATGCGGTTGGCGCACACGCAGGTTTGCCCGGCGTTGCGGAATTTGCTGATCATCCCCCCGGCAACCGCCTGTTCCAGGTCGGCGTCATCGAACACCACAAAGGGGGCGTTGCCGCCCAGCTCCAGGCTCAGGCGCTTGATGTGCTCGGCGCTCTGGCGCATCAGCAAGCGGCCGACGGCGGTGGAGCCGGTGAAGGAAATCTTGCGCACCACCGGGCTGCCGGTCAGGGCCTCGCCGATGCCGGCGGGCAGCCCGGTGATCACATTGAAGACGCCAGCGGGGATGCCCACGCGCTCGGCCAGTACCGCCAGGGCCAGCGCCGAAAGCGGTGTGAGGTCCGAGGGTTTGACGATGATCGGGCACCCGGCGGCCAACGCCGGGGCGCACTTGCGGGTGATCATCGCGTTGGGGAAATTCCACGGGGTGATGGCGGCGCACACGCCCACCGGTTGCTTCAACGTCAGCAGACGGCGATCGCCGCCGGGCGCCGGCATGGTTTCGCCGTAGACCCGGCGCGCTTCCTCGGCGAACCATTTGACGAACCCGGCGCCGTAGCGCACTTCGCCCTTGGCTTCGTTGAGCGGCTTGCCCTGTTCCCAGGTCATGATCAGCGCAAGGTCGTCGAGGTTGTCGAGCATCGCCTGGTACCAGCGCTCCAGCAGCGCCGCCCGTTCGGCGGCCGTGCGTGCGCGCCAGGCGGGCCAGGCCCGTTCGGCGGCGGCGATGGCGCGGTGGGTGTCCACCGCGTCCATGGCGGGCACCCGTGCCAGCAGGTGGCCGGTGGCGGGGTCGTGGATGTCCAGGGTGGCACCGCTGTCGGCGGCGATCCACTGGCCGTCCACATAGGCGAGTTCAGCCAACAGGCTGGGGTCTTGCAAGCGGGTGGTGAGCATGGTCGAGATCCTGATCCGAGACACGCTCCAGTCTAGGGAGGTGCCACGGGCGAGGATGCCGAAAGCGCGGATACAGCAGCGTGCCGTGCTGAAATTACGCCCAGGACGGCAGGCTCTGCTAGGCCTTCAACGAGCCGAGCAAACCTTGCAAAAAGCGCTCGCCGGCGTCCATCTGGCTGATTTCGATAAACTCATCGGGCTTGTGCGCCTGCTCGATGGAGCCCGGCCCGCAGACCACCACCGGCACGTCCAGGCGCTGCTTGAACAGGCCACCCTCGGTGCCGAAC
Organism: Pseudomonas sp. 2822-17; assembly: GCF_002742485.1. Taxonomy (NCBI): domain Bacteria; kingdom Pseudomonadati; phylum Pseudomonadota; class Gammaproteobacteria; order Pseudomonadales; family Pseudomonadaceae; genus Pseudomonas; species Pseudomonas sp. 2822-17. The sequence continues at coordinate 162,605 of NZ_LJRZ01000738.1, read as the reverse complement.
GAGACCTTGGACGTGCCGGTGTCCGGCGCGGCGAATTGCTTGAGAAAACGCACCGCCTCGACACTCGGATGGGTATCCAGGCCTGGGTAGACGTTGACGGTTTCAATCTCGATGGCCGCCACGCTGGACAGCTTCTGCGCCTCCCGCACGATGACTTCGGCGCGCTCGCGCATCTGCTCCAGAAACTGATCCAGGTCATCGGCGGGCAAGTTGCGCACTTCGAAATCCAGGGTGCACAGGTTAGGCACGATATTCAGCGCTTTACCGCCGACGATCTGTCCCACGTGCACGGTGCTGTAGGGCACGTCGTAGTCGGTATCCTGGGCGCCATGGCGTTGCAGTTGCTGCTGGCTGTCGCGCAGGGCGGCGATAAAGTCGCAGGCCACATGGATGGCATTGACCGAACGCGGCGCCAGCGACGAATGCGCCTCCAGGCCACGGCAGTAGGTGCGGTAGGAACCCTTGCCCTTGTGCCCGAGCACGAACTGCATATTGGTCGGCTCGCCGATCACACACAGAAACGGTCGCACCGGCGCCAGATGCAGCACATCGAGCAAGCGCCGCACGCCAACGCAGCCGATCTCCTCGTCATGGGACAAGGCCAGTTGCAGCGGGCGGTTCAAGGGATGCTCGGCAGCATCGAGCATGGTGTCGATGGCCAGCGCGATAAAACCCTTCATGTCACAACTGCCGCGCCCGTAGATGCGCCCGTCCTGCACGGTGGCGGCGAACGCGGGAAAGGTCCACGCCTGCCCCGCCGCCGGCACCACGTCGGTGTGCCCGGAGAGCAACACGCCAGGCTGGTTCTTGGGCCCGGTGCTGGCAAACAGGTTGGCCTTCTTGCCGCTCTCGTCCTTGACGATCAGCGACTCGATGCCTTTGGTCAGCAGCAGGTCGCGCACATACTCGATGAGGGCCATGTTCGACTCGGACGACACCGTGTCGAAGGCCATGAGTGTTTTCAGGATGTCCAGTACGCGGGGTTTCATGAGGCCTGGCTCCGTTGTTCGGCAGGTAAGGCAAAACGGCTGATGGAAAACGGCGCAATCGGCGTGCTGGTACTGCCGGTGGCGAGCAGTTCGGCCATCACATCACCGACGCCGGGGCCGAGCTGGAAGCCATGGCCGCAAAAACCAAAAGCATAGAACAGCCCGTCGACGGTGCCGCTGGGGCCCATCACCGGCAGCGAGTCCGGCAGGTAGCCTTCGATGCCGCTCCACACGCGGATGATATTCAGGTTGCCAACGCCCGGCAGCAAGCGGCGCATCTGGCTGATCTGGTTGAGGATACTGCGCGGCTCCACATAGGCGCGGCGGTTTTGCATGTCCGGTTTACTGCGATAACCACCGCCGATGACGATATTGCCGCGTGGAATCTGGCGGAAGTAGATCACTTCCTCGGGGATCTTGGTGTACACGCCGATCACTGTGGGCAAGGCGTAGGGCACCGGTTCGGTCACCGCCATCTGCGGGCCGTGGGTGTCCAGGGGCACCGGTTCGCCGAACTGTGCCGAGAGTTTCTGGCCCCAGGCGCCAGCCGTGATCAGCAGTTGCGCGGCCTGGAACTGGCGGCCGTCGGTGGTGGAGATATGGAAATCTGCGCCGAGTTTTTGTACCTCGGCGACTTCGGTGCGCTCTTCAATCCGGGCGCCCAGGCGAATGGCAGCGCGGGCAAAGGCTGGTGCCGCCAGGCGCGGGTTGGCATGGCCGTCGTGGGGCGCGTAGGAGCCGCCCTTCACGTCCGGGCCCAGGAAACCGAAGCGCTGACGCAACTCGGCGCCGCGATAGATCTTCAGGTCCAGCTGTTCAGCTTCCGGCGCGGCGGCATAGGCTTGCAGCTCGGCGATTTCGTCTTCGCGATAACACACGCGCATATGCCCGCTGGGGATGAATTCCAGGTCATCGTCGATCAGTTCCGGCAGGCGTTTCCACAACGCCCAGGAGCGGTTGGCCAAGGCCAGTTGCCCGAGGAAACGCCCTTGGCGGCGCACGTTGCCGAAGTTGACGCCGCTGGCGTACTGGCCGATCTGGTCGCGCTCCAGCAGGATCACCGACTGCCCGCGACGGCGCAGGAAAAACGCGGTCGCCGAGCCCATCAGGCCGCCGCCGACAATCACCACATCGGCTTTTTGCACACTCATAGCGATACCTCCTCGGTGATCAGCATCGACAGCGGTTTGACCGGCGCCTGGCCGCGCTGGCGGCCGACGTCCTGCACCTGCACGCCTGCCGCTGCCGCGATCACTTCGGCGCCCGCCTGGGAACAATAACGGCCCTGGCAGCGGCCCATGCCGACCCGGCTAAAGGCCTTGGCACGGTTGACTTCGCAGGCGCCCTTTTCGTTCACGGTACGCCGCAACTCTCCGGCGCTGATCATTTCGCAGCGGCACACAATGGCGCTGTCCGGCAGTGCCTTGGCCTGTTCGCTGGGCCACGGGAACGCCTGGGCCAGGCCGAGACGGAATTGGTCCATCACCGCCAGGGCCAGCTGTTGTTGCTCACGCAGCACCTTATCCACCGGTTGCTGTAAATCCTCCAACAGCGCCAACGCCACCAGGCGTCCGGCGTGCTCGGCGGCGTCGGCGCCACGGATTTTCGAGCCGTCGCCGGCCGCATACACGCCTTTCACCGAGGTGCGCCCGGCGGCGTCGGTGGCCAGCCACCACTGGCTCGACGCCTGATCAAAAGCCATGGCGCAGCCGGCCAGGTCGCCCAACTGGGTTTCCGGGCGCAGGTGATACCCCAGCGCCACGGCATCGGCCTGCACGGTTTCGGTCCGCCCGTTGCCGGTGCTGAAGCGCACGCCCATCACGCCATTGGCGGCATCGCCCAGCACCTGCAGCGGCTTGATTCCCACGTGCACCGCGACCTTGGCCCGATACAGTTGCGCCAACAATTTGATCCCGGTGAACAGCAATCCCGGCCGCGCCAGCAGCTTGGGCAAGGCCTTGATCCGCAGGCTTATCGGCGCGGTATCCAGCACCGCCGCCACCGTGGCACCGGCTTTCACATACTGGCTGGCCACCAGATACAGCAGCGGCCCGCTGCCCATGAACACCACGCGGTGACCGATGGACACGGCCTGGTTTTTCAGCGCGATCTGCGCGCCGCCGAGGCTGTAGGTGCCCGCCAGTTGCCAGCCATCGATGGGCATCAAGCGGTCGGTGGCGCCGGTGCAGAGGATCAGCGCGTCGTAGTCCACGGTGCTGTGGCGGCCCTGGCTGACGCAGCACAATTGCCCCGGCGTGAGGTTCCACACCAGGGTGTCGGGGCGGTAGTCGATGGCGTCGCGCAGGCGGTCGAAACTCTGGTGCAGGTCCTGCGCCTTGGCCGCTTCGCTGCCGTACAAGGTGGCGTAGTCGCGGGTGAAGCCCTGGGGCTGGCGACGGTAGATCTGCCCGCCGTCGCGGCGGTTTTCATCAATGACAATCGGGCGGATACCGGCGGCCAGCAGGGTTTCGGCGCAACGCACGCCGGCAGGTCCGGCACCCACAATGACTACCCGTGCAGTGGCCATGTCGCCTCCGGTTGTGTGGTGACAATGTCCAGCCCGTCACGGACTTCGTTGGAACAGGCACGCAGGCGTTCGCCCGAGCGGGTCCACACCCAGCAGTCCTGGCACGCGCCCATCAGGCAGAAGCCGGCGCGGCGGCCGCTGTCGAATTCGGACTGGCGCAAGGCCGTGCCCCGGGTCAGCAGCGCGACCATTAGGGTATCGCCCTGCAACGCTTCGATGGGTGCACCATCCACGGTCAGGCTGACCGTCGGCCGGCCCTGTTCGGCCAGCCTCACAAAACGCCCGTTCATGCATAAGCTCCCAAGGTCATGGTCGTGACGCCCTGCTGGGTGTTCAGCAAGTGGGCGCTGTCGTGGTGGCAGAGGATTTCACTGCCGTTGTCCAGGTGGCGACGGTTCGGCGCGGTGCGGTTGCACAGGCCGTCGATCCGCACCGGGCAGCGGTTGAGGAAGGTACACAGTTCCGGCACGTTGGCCCGCGCGCCGATCGGCGGCAGCTCGCTGCACGTCGTGCCACAGTTTTCCAGCCAACCCTGGCGCAACTCGGGCACCGAGTGGATCAACAGGTCGGTGTAGGGATGGAACGGTGCCTCGGCAAACGACTGGCGGCTGCCGGCCTGCACTTTGTGGCCGCTGTACATCACCACAATGTCGTCGCACAGCGCCCGCACGGTGGAGATGTCGTGGCTGATAAACAGGTAGGACACGCCCAGTTGCTGGCGCAGGTCGCGCAGCAGTTCGAGGATCGCCGCGCCGACCACGGTGTCGAGGGCCGAGGTGACTTCATCGCACAGGATCAGATCCGGTTTGGCCGCCAGCGCCCGGGCCAGGTTGACCCGCTGTTTTTGCCCGCCGGACAGTTCGTTGGGGCGCCGCTCGGCCAGGTCCCGCGGCAGGCGCACCAGGTCGAGCAGTTCGCCGATGCGCGCCTGCAACGCGGCGCCTTTGAGGCCGAAGTACATCTTCAGCGGTCGGCTGAGGATGGTTGCCACACTGTGCATCGGGTTGAGCGCGGTGTCGGCGTTCTGGAACACCATCTGGATCCGCCGAAATTGCTCCGGGGTGCGTGCGGACAGGCTGGCGCCCAGGGGTTGTCCGTCAAAGGTCAGACCGCCGAGGGCCGGGGTCAACAGCCCGGCGACCACCCGCGCCAGGGTCGACTTGCCCGAGCCCGACTCGCCGATCACACCGATAGCCTGGCCACGGCGCACGGTGAGGTCGATGTCTTCGAGCACGCGGATCGCCGGCATGCCGTGCAGGTTCTTGTTGCCGTAGCCAGCGGTGAGGCCGCTGATGGTCAGCAAAGGCGCGTCTTCAGCCACCCCGCAAGGCGGACGAATCGTCGTGTCGGGCCGCGCCGCCGCCAGCAGGCTGCGGGTGTAGGCGTGTGCCGGGGCCTGGAGCAGCGGCGCGGTGGCGCTCTGTTCGAGGATCTGGCCGCCGTTGAGCACCACGATCTGGTCGGCCATCTGCGCCACCACCGCCAGGTCGTGGGACACATACACCGCCGTGGCGCCGCGCTCGCGCACCACGCGCTTGAAGGCGCGCAGCACGTCGATCTGGGTGGTCACGTCCAGCGCCGTGGTCGGCTCGTCGAGCACCACCAGCAGCGGGTCGCTGATCAGCGCCATCGCGGCCATCACCCGTTGCAGTTGCCCGCCGGAGACCTGGTGCGGGTAGCGCTGGCCGATGTGTTCGGGATCCGGCAGCGCAAGGTCGTGGAACAGGCCGATGGCCTTGGCCTGCAAGTCGGCGCGGGTGCCGAGGCCGTGGATCAGGGCGCCCTCCACCACTTGGTCGATGAGCTTTTTCGCTGGGTTAAAGGCCGCTGCCGCGCTTTGCGCGATATAGGACACGCGATTGCCGCGCAGGCCTTGCAGCTGTTTTTCGCTGAGGGCGAGCATGTCGTGTTCACCGACCTGCACCACTCCGCCGGACAACCGGCAGCCACGCCGCGCATACCCCAGCAACGCCAGGGCGATGGTGGTCTTGCCCGAGCCAGACTCGCCAATCAGCGCCAGCACTTCACCTTTTTGCAGGGCAAAGCTCACGCCCTTGACGATTTCCACCTCGCCGCGCTCGCCACAGGCGACCACGCGCAGGTCTTCGACGCGAATCAATTCGGTCATTTCAATGGCCTCCCGAGCGTCGACTATGTCGGGACGACAGATAGTCGATCAGCAGATTCACGCCGATGGTCAGCGTGCCGATGGCCAGCGCCGGAATGATGATGGCCAGCGCGCCCTGGCTGAGGCCGCCGATGTTTTCCCGCACCAGGGAGCCGAGGTCGGCATCGGGCGGTTGCACGCCCAGGCCGAGGAAACTCATGCCGCTGAGCAACAGCACGATGTAGCCGAAACGCAGGCCCAGGTCAGTCAATACCGGGTTGAGCATATTCGGCAGGATCTCCATGCACGCCACATACAACCGGCTCTCGCCACGGGTACGCGCGACCTGCACATACTCCAGGGCCTCGATGTTGACCGCCATGCTGCGGGCGACGCGGAACGAGCCGGGGATATAACTGATCACGGCCGTACAGATCAGCAGCGTTACCGATGAACCAAAGGCCGAGACCATGATCAGCGCCAGCATTTTGCTGGGGATCGAGATAAAGGCGTCCATGATGCGGCTGATGATTTCGTCCAGCCACTTGGGCGAGACCACTGACAACAGCGCACATCCGGTGCCCAAGGTGCTGGCCAGCAATGCCGCCACCAGTGCCAGCCCGACGGTGAACCGCGCGCCCACCATCACCCGGCTGAGCATGTCGCGGCCCAGGTAATCGGTGCCGAACGGGTGCGCCAGGCTGAAGCCTTCAAAGATGTTATCGGACACCACCTCACCCACCGGATGGGGGGCAAGCCACGGACCCAGCAGTGCCACCAGCAGCCAGGTGACGCACACCATGCCGCCCACCAGCCCCAGCCACGACGGGCCACTGGAGACCTTGGCGAGCGCCAGGGCAGAGGAAAGGGGCTTGGACTTCGCAATGAGCGGATTCATTGGTTTCTCAGCCTCGGATTGGACAGGATCGCGCACAGGTCGGCGAGCAGCACCAGGCCCAGGTAGGCCGCGCAAAACAACATGGTGCACGCCTGCACCAGCGCCATGTCGCGGTTGGTTACAGCATCGACCATCAAGCTGGCGATGCCGGGGTAGTTAAAGATGGTTTCGACGATCACCACACCGCCCAACAGGTAAGACAGGCTCAGGGCGATGGCATTGGCAATCGGCCCGATGGCATTGGGCAAGGCATGGCGCAGCACGATACGTATCGGACTGACGCCTTTGAGGCGGGCCATTTCCACGTAGGGGCTGTCGAGTTGGTCGATCACCGCAGCGCGGGTCATGCGCGCCATTTGCGCGATGATCACGCAGCACAGCGTCATCACCGGCAAGGCATAGGTGCGCATGAATTGCAGCGGTGAGCTGATGTCACTGGCATACGAGAGTGCCGACAGCCAACCGAGGTTGACCGCGAAAATCAGGACCGCCAGGGTTGCCACCAGAAATTCAGGCACCGCGACCATCGCCAGGGTGACGAAGCTCAGGCAACTGTCGATGCGCCCGCCCCGGCCCATCGCCGAACCGATGCCGAGTATCAGTGCCACCGGCACCGAGACCAGCGCCGTGGCGCCCGCCAGCATCAAGGTGTTGGGCACCCGGCCCGCCATCAGTTCACCCACCGGCATGGCGTTGGATACCGACACGCCCATGTCGCCGGTGAGCAGGCTCATCAACCAGTGCAGGTAACGCAACACACCGGGCTGGTCCAACCCCAGTTGCAGGCGCAGCGCCGCCACCTGTTCCGGGGTGGCGAACTGGCCCAGGGCTTGTTGCGCCGCGTCCCCTGGCAGTACCGCCGTGATCGCGAACACGACCATGGACACGATCAACAAGGTCACGACCCCGGCGCCCAGGCGCCGGCCGATCAACCACAGTGTATTGCTGTTCATCGCACCGCCCTCCTCAAGCGTCCAACCACACCTGCTCGGCGAACATGTAGCCCATGAAGCCGCCCAGCGGATTGCTGTCGTAGCCCTTGATACGCTGGTCCACGCCATCGATGTTGCTGATGAACACCGGGATGCCGATACCCGCGTGGTCATGCACCAGGGTCTGCATGTCGGCGTACATCCTGGCGCGCTTGGCGTCGTCGGTTTCGCCGCGTGCCAGCATCAGCAATTGGTCGAACTGATCGTTCTGCCAGCCGGACTCGTTCCACGGCGCCTTGGACTGGAAGAACTGCGAGAACATCACGTCGGCGTTGGGCCGTGGGTTGATGTTGCCGAAGCTCAACGGGTGCTTCATCCAGTGGTTGGACCAGTAGCCATCGCTGGGCAGGCGGTTCACGTCGAGCTTGAGCCCGGCCTGTTTCGCCGATTGCTGCAACAACACGGCGATGTCCACCGAACCGGTCGCGGCGGGCGACGCCATCAGCGGCATGGTGATGCTTTCCATACCGGCTTTTTTCAGCAGGAACTTGGCCTTTTCCGGGTCGTAGACCGTCTGCGGCAGGTCGGTGTTGAAGTAACGCGAACCCGGCGCAATCGGCTGGTCATTACCCACCACCGCAAAGCCACGGAACACTGCGGACTTGACCTGTTCACGGTCCAGCAGCAGTTTCATGGCCTGGGTGAATTCCGGGCTTTTGCCGGGCATCTGGTCCTGGCGGATGATCAAGTCAGTGTAGTTGCCCGACGGCGCATCGACGACGCGGTGTTTGGCACTGGCCTTGATGCGCGTGGTGGAGCGCGGGTTGACCTCGTTGATCATGTGCACGTCGCCGGACAGCAGCGCGTTGACCCGCGACGGCTCGTCGCCGATGGCGATGAATTCGATCTCGTCGAGGTACGGCAGACCCGGTTTCCAGTAGTTCTTGTTGCGCACCGCAATCGAACGCACGCCCGGCTTGAACTCGCCGACCGTGAACGGCCCGGTGCCGATGCCTTTGTTGAAGTCGGTGGTGCCTTCGGGAACGATCAGCAGGTGCGACACGGCGAGGATCGACGGCAACTCGGCGTTGGGTGCACTGAGGCGGATCTGCACTTCGTTGGGCCCGCTGGCCTTGATCTCGGTGAACTGCTCCAGCAGGGCCATGACTTTGGAACCGGTGATCGGGTCTTTCTGGCGGCTCAGGGAGAACACCACGTCGGCGGCGGTGAGTGGCTTGCCGTTGTGGAAGGTCACGTCCTTGCGCAGGGTGATGGTCCACTGGGTGGCGTCGACATTGTCGATGCGCTCGGCCAGCTCCAGTTGCGGCACCAGGTGTTTATCGAAGCGGGTCAGGCCGTTGTAGAACATGAAATGGCGCACGTAGTCGGTGGACAGCGCGCCCTTGGCCGGGTCGAGGGTGTCGGCGGTGGAACTGGACATACCCGCCACGCGGATCTTGCCGCCCGGCTTGCCCTTGCCGTCCACCGCGGCTTCATCGGCAAACAGCTTGCCGGCGGCACCGAACAGGCTACCCGCCCCGGCGGCGGCCACACCGGCCACGCCGAGCATCTGCAGGGCGTTGCGGCGCGACATGCCACGATTGAGACCTTCGAAAATCCGCAGGCTGTCCTGGCCGGAAATGAGGTCGGGGGTGTTTTTGTTGTCAGTCATAGCAAGGCTACCTGTCGATAATCGGAAGAATCGAGTGCTCACGGATGTCCGGAGCGTCCTGGAAACGCAAACGACGGTGACGCAACAACGGCAACTCAGTGCAAATAGTCCTGGAAGCGGTAGTAGGCGCCCACAAAGGGCAAAAACCAGGGCTTGCCGAAATGCCCGGGAATCGCCGGCCATTCCAGTTCGCGCCACGGGTTGGCGGCGGCATTGCCGGCCATGACCTCGGCCATCACCTGGCCCATGTGCACCGACATCTGCACGCCATGGCCGCTGTAGCCCATGGAATGGAACACGCCGCCATGCTGGCCGGCACGGGGCAGGCGGTCGGACGTCATGTCCACCAGGCCACCCCAGCAGTAGTCGATCTTCACGTGCGCCAACTGCGGGAACATGTTCAACATCGCCGCTTGCAGCACCTTGCCGCTCTTGGCGTCGGAGACGCTGTCGGACATCGCAAACCGCGCACGCCCGCCAAACAGCAGGCGGTTGTCCGGGGTCAGGCGAAAGTAGTTGCCGATCATGCGGCTGGTCACATACGCCCGGTGTTGCGGCAGCAACTGGTCGATGAGCGTCTGGGGCAAGACTTCGGTAGCGATGACAAAACTGCCTACCGGCACGATGCGCCGGCGGTACCAACCCAGGTCGCCGTGCTGGCAGGCGCCGGTCGCCAGCAGGACTTGCCCGGCGTGCAGCGAGCCCTTGGCGGTGTTGACCTGATAACCGCCGGCCTGGGCTTTCCAGTCCCTGACTTCGGTGTGCTCGTGGATCATCGCCCCACGCCGCGCCGCCGCTTCGGCCAAGCCGACACCGAAGCGACCGACATGCATCTGCACGCCGTTGCGTTGCAGCAAGCCGCCATGGAACTGCATCGACCTGACTTCAGCACGGGTCTGTTCGGCATTGAGCAGTTCGACCTCGGCATCCACCTCGCGGCGGATCAGCTCACAGGTGCGGGCCAGGCCTTCGTAATGCATAGGCTTGGCCGCCAGCTTGAGCTTGCCGTTGCGCACCAGGTCGCAGGCGATTCCTTCCTGCTCGACCAGCGATACCACGCTCTGCACCGCACTTTCGTAGGCCTGGTAATAGGCTCGCGCCTTGGCCGCACCGAGGCTGGCGTGCAGCCCGGCATAATCCTGGGCCACGCCGGTGTTGCACTGCCCACCGTTGCGCCCCGAGGCCTCGCCGATCACCCGTCCGGCGTCCAGCACCACCACGCTGGCGCCCTTGAGCGCCAACGCCCGCGCTGCCGCAAGGCCGGTGAAACCGCCGCCGACCACAGCCACATCGACCTGCTTGGGTAAGTCACCCAACTGGGCGCCGGTAAACGCCGGTGCGGTGTCGAGCCAATAGGATTCGCTGCCCATGTCTTGCCCCTTGTGTGCGTTACAGGCCGACCAGCGCCGGCAGCCCACCGATATCGGTGATCTGCTGATAGCCGTAGAACGCGTTGCCCGGCACTTCATGGCCCCGGGCAACAAACGCTTTGTTCTTGATCTTCATGTCATGGGCCGGCATCAGGTCATAACGGAAGCTCGAAGACACATGCAAGATGTCTTCCGGACCGCAGTTGAGGTTATCGAGCATGAACTCGAAAGCCGCCAGGCGTGGCTTGTAGGCCTGGGCCTGTTCGGCGGTGAACACCTTGTGAAACGGCGCGCCGAGCTTGTCGACGTTGGACATGATCTGACTGTCGCTGGCATTGGAGAAAATCACCAGGGGGATCTTGTCGGCAATCTTCGACAGACCGGCCGGCACATCGGCGTGAGGGCCCCAGGTGGGTACGGCGTCGTAATACAGCTGGCCTTCTTCGCGGTAGTCGATGCCCCAGCGCTTGCAGGTACGGGCCAGGGCGGTCTTGAGGATTTCGTCATAGGGGCGCCAGTCGCCCATGACCTGGTCGAGGCGGTAGGCGGAGAAGTCCTTGACGAATTGGTCCATCTGCTCGGGTTTGATGCGGTCGGCGAACAGCTCGCGGGTCATGGTGCCCATATGGAAGTTGGTCAGCGTGCCGTAGCAGTCGAACGTAATGAATTTGGGACGAAGAAAGCTCATGGAGTGCGGTCCTGAAGTTCGTTGAGTGTGACAAGGGTTCACTGCCCTGGCGGCGCGTCGGCCTCGTTGCAGCACAGGTTCATTACACCACTGTGAAATCAGCATATGCCGTCTAAAACAGGCTGTGCTCAATACAAACCACCGTTTTGGGGGTTGGGCTCAGCAGAGTTTGCGGTGTGTGCCAGGCTTGGGCGGGGCCTGTGTTTGTGCGCTTTTAGGGGGCTTTGCGGGGTGCGGGGCTTTGGGATGGGGGTTGGGGGCGGCAGAAAGTGTGGTCCACGAATTCAAGCCTGCGTGCGGCCAGCGTGTTTAACGGGCGCCTGAGATCAAGATCACAATCAAAAGCGCAGATCAAAGCAGGCTATGAACTATCTGCCTGATGTATGGAGATCAAAATGTGGGAGGGGGCTTGCCCCCGATGGCGGCCTGACAGCCGACCAGGATGTTGGATCTGACCGAGTACATATCCGTTTCTGCGGTAACGGCTACTTAGGGTTACGCCCTTACGGCGTGTCACTTTTGTAAAGGCACAAAAGTAACCAAAAGGCCTTCGCCCCAACACTCGGCACCTCGCTTAGGCTCGGTGTGCCCGAGATCAAGATCAAAAGCCAGAGCAACAGCAACAGCAACAGCGTAAGAGCAAGCAGTTGTGTAGATACCTATGCCCCGATGAGGGAGTGTCAGTTGATGCATCTGTAACTGAACCACTGCTATCGGGGGCAAGCCCCCTCCCACATTTGGACCGAGTTCGACTTAAAAACCCGGTCGGCTCTAAAGCTGCCGCGCTCTTGCTTTTGATCTCGAATCGCCCCGTCAACCACGATGACCGGAACCCCATGGCATTTACTACCGCCGCCCCACAAGAATTAAGTACGACCTGTGGCCCAACCCCCTCCCCGCCCAAGGAATCTACCGAATATCTCCAGCCCCCTTGCCAGCCTCCAACCCAGGTGGGATACAAGCAACCTGACACCGCACACACACTGCTCTATGGAGGCTCGCCATGTCCGCCCTGCCACACCCCGCTTATGTCTACCGCCCGATGACCGTGGCCGACCTGCCAGCCGCCCACGCCCTGTCGGTGCAACTCAAATGGCCCCACCGCCTGGAAGACTGGGCGATGTTGCAACGGGTCAGCGATGGCTTCGTGGTAATCGACGGCGAGCGGTTGATTGGCAGCGCGTTCACCTGCCCCCAGGGCGATTACGCCACCATTGGCCTGGTGATCGTCAGCAATGACTACCAGGGCCAGGGCATCGGTCGCCGGTTGATGGAACAGGCCATTGCCGCTTGCGGGGCACGCACACCGGTGCTCAATGCGACCCTCGCGGGTGCGCCGCTGTATGCCAGCCAAGGCTTTGTCGAGTTCGGTCACGTGCAACAACACCAGGGTCAGGTACAAGTGCCCGAGCGGCCAACCCTGGCCGAGGGCGAAAGCTGTCGTGCACTGAATGCTGATGACCACACCGCCCTGCTCGCGCTCGCCAAGGCCGCCAGCGGGATGGACCGGCGTGACGTGCTGCGCGACCTGCAGGTAGAACACGCCGTGGGTATCGAGCGCGACGGTCAGTTGCGCGGCTTCGCCCTGCTGCGACCGTTTGGGCGCGGTCGCTGCATCGGCCCGGTGGTCGCCGAAACCATCGATCAGGCCAAGCACCTGATCGCCACCCTGCTCGCCCAGGTACCGGACGCCTTTGTACGCATCGACATTCCCGTCGTCTGCGGTCTCAGCGACTGGCTCGAACAGGCCGGTCTGAAGAACATCGACACCGTCGCGCAGATGGCCAAAGGCACGCCGCCCCAGGCCAGCCAGGGCGTATACCCCTTTGCCCTGATCACCCAGGCCATCGGCTGACTTTTCTACCGGAGCACTCCTGATGTCATCTCCCCAGATCCTGCTGTTGGCGCGCGCCGACGGCAGCCGCGTTGCCACGTCCTTCAACACGGGTGCCCTGAGCGCGCCGGACCCGTTCGGCGACCTCCGCCAGCTCGCCTGGCGAGGCGACGACGGCGTGTCCGCAGGCCTGGTGCCATTTAGCGGCGAAGCCGTGATTGAAGACTTCCCCCACAGCGAAACCCTGGTGGTGCACGCCGGGCATGTGGTGCTCAGCAGCGCTGACCAGACACTGGAACTGGACGTCGGCACCAGCGCGGTGATCGGCCGTGGCACACGCTTGACCGTGCAGGCGAGCGCCGGCAGCCTCTGGGCGTTCTGCGCGGTCGACCGGGCCGATGCCCCCGCGTGTCCGGGCCTGACCCTGCTCGACCGGTACACCCTGCTCAACCCTTCTGCGGCACCGGAACCGCAGATCCTGATCGGCCCTACCCCACAGTGCCGTGCCCTCAATCTGTTCGACGATGCCGTGACCGAGTTGCGCATCGGTATCTGGGACTCGACCCCCTACGCCCGCCATGGCCGCCCGCACAAACTGCATGAATTGATGCACCTGCTTGAAGGCAGCGTCACTCTGCAGGACAGCGAAGGTGGCGAAGTCACGGTCAATACCGGCGATACCGTATTCGTGGCCAAGGGCGCGCCGTGCGCCTGGACCAGCACGGTGTATGTGCGCAAGGTCTACGCCGTCCAATAAGGCCCGGATCAGGCCTTCAGCGCGTCCTCAAGAAACGCCATCAATGCCTGTACGCGCGGGCTGCGAAGCTTGCGCGACGGCACCAGTAGAAGGATCGGTGCGCTGTCAAAGCTCCAGTCCGCCAACACGCGCACCAGGCTGCCGCTGGCCACGGCATCACTGACGTCCCACTGCGAACGCAGCACCAACCCCAAGCCCTGCTCGGCCCAACGCCGGGCGACGCTGCCATCGTTGCTCAACAAGCCCAGCGCCTCGGGGCGCGAATCGAGGAAAAAACCGAAGTCGCCGACGGGCAATTGTTTGTCGCAGAGCAACTGTTGATTACCGCCGGCGCCTGGGCCGCCCGCTTATCCGAACGCTTCGGCGAGCCGGTGCCGCTGGAGCCCAGCGGCGACATCAGCCAATTTGCACGGGTCACGCAAGCAATCGGTCAGGTCGCACAGCCAGCCCGCGAGATTCAGCAGATTATCCCTTGCAGCGTTGAATAACGGCATCTTAGGGCAGGTGCCTTTTGTTAGCTTATCCAGACACAGGGCCGTGCTGTTCGCAGTGCCTATTACCGCTCCAGGGAGCCAGTTGGATGACCACACACCCTTCGAACAGCTACAGCATTGACCCGCACACGTCCCGGCAGTTTTACATCGACGGGCGCTGGGTTCCCCCTGCCATTACGGCCAGCCTGCCGGTGGTCAACCCGGCCACCGAGGAAGTGGTTGGCCACGTCGCGCGCGGGTCGGCCGAGGATGTCGACCGCGCCGTCGCCGCTGCACGGGCTGCGTTTGCCGGTTGGTCCACGACCCTGCCTGAAACAAGAGCGCAGGTGCTGGGGAACATCCACGCGCTGATCCTTGAGCGCCAAGAGCAACTGGCCCAGGCGCTGTCCCTGGAAATGGGCGCTGCCATTGGTTTTGCCCGGGCGATGCAAGTGCCGCTGGCGGCCGAGCACGTGCGGGTCGCCCGTGACCTGCTGTCCAGCTATCGCTTCCAGACGGTGGAAGGCGGCACCGCCATCGAGCGCGAACCCATCGGCGTGTGCGGCCTGATCACACCGTGGAACTGGCCGCTGTATCAGATCACCGCAAAAGTCGCCCCCGCCCTCGCCGCCGGCTGCACCGTGGTGTTGAAACCCAGCGAACTGTCGCCCCTCAGCGCCCTGCTGTTTGCGCAATTGGTGCATGACGCGGGCCTGCCGCCGGGCGTGTTCAACCTGGTCAACGGCAGCGGTGCCGAGGTGGGCGCTGCCATGGCGGCCCATGCGGATATCGACATGATTTCAATCACCGGTTCCAACCGCGCTGGCGCGCTGGTGGCCCAGGCGGCGGCGCCTACGGTCAAGCGCGTCACCCAGGAGCTGGGCGGCAAGTCCCCGAACGTGCTGCTACCCGACGCCGACTTCGCCAAGGCCGTGCCGCTGGGGGTGATGTCGGCGTTTCGCAACGTCGGCCAATCGTGCAGCGCGCCGACGCGCATGATCGTGCCAAGAAACCGCCTGGCCGAAGTCGAAGCCCTGGCGGCGGCCACCGCCAATGCACTGATCGTGGGCGACCCGAATTCGCAAGATACGCAACTGGGCCCGATTGCCAACGAAGCCCAATTCAATCGCGTCCAGACCCTGATCCACGCCGGCCTCGACGAGGGCGCCAAACTGGTGTGCGGCGGGCCTGGACGGGTGGCGGGGTTCGACAAGGGTTTCTACACCCGGCCGACGGTTTTCTCCGAAGTGGACAGCGCCATGCGCATCGCCCAGGAAGAAATATTCGGCCCGGTGCTGTGCATCATCGCCTATGAAACGCTGGATGAAGCCGTCGCCATCGCCAACGACACGGTCTACGGACTGGGCGCTCACGTCCAGGCCCAGGACCTGACACAGGCACGTGCCGTGGCATCGCGCATTCGCGCCGGGCAAGTGCACCTGAACTACCCCGCGTGGAACCCGATGGCGCCGTTTGGTGGCTACAAGCGCTCGGGCAATGGTCGGGAATACGGCGTCCATGGGTTTGAGGAATACCTGGAAACCAAGGCCATTGTCGGGTTTGGTGAGTAAACCACCGAGGGAGCGTCGCAACGGCGCTCCCTTTACCTGGCGGCAAGCCGTCAGACCGGTTCGAGAAGTGGCCGTCTCGAAAAGGCGAAACGTCCGACATTAATTTTCTCCACGACATCATTACCCTCTCGACTCCCGCACACTCCGGAGTTAAGGAATGACCCTCGCCCTGTTCAAGGATGGATTCCCGTCAGCCCACCGCACCACACGCCAACACATTGAAAGCAGCCTCGACCTGCGGCGATTGTTCTTCGCCATAGACGCCGACCCGGCGTTGATCGGCGCGGGGGTGGTGTATATCGATGGGGATTTCAACGTGGTGGTATTGCGTGAGTTCCAGGCGATTTGCAGGGTGCAGCCCATCAAGCTGGTGCTGCGGGAAGCGCCGAGGTATGTGGGGCCGGTGGAGTTCAAGCGAATGTTGGAGCATGAGCCTCGGGAGTCGAGGTTGGCGGCGGAAGCTATCAATACGGCAATTGCGTGCACCGGAGTAGTGTTGAGTTGGATGGTCATCGCGAGTGGGGCTGCGCTGATGCCTTTTACAGCTGGTGCTAGCTCGATAATTTCGTTTATCGGTAAAGCTGCTGCCGTTGCAAGTACAGTTCAATGCATCGGTGGCGCTCTACGGACAGCATCAGAGTTAGCCTTTGCGGAGGTTAATGACTACTTGGATAACGAGACGTGGTATGAGGCCGCAACAGCGGTGTTGGACGGTATTGCTTTGATGGGCGTTGCCAGCTCGGCATTAGTCACCGTGAAAGTCGTCACAACGACCACAAAAGCAACCGGAAAAACAGCTAGGCAAGTGCTTAGAGGCCTGACACGGCAAGAGCGGGCAAAATTGAACAATGAGCTGCTTAAAATCCGAGATCCAAGACTAACGACCAAGTTACTCAAGCTGGAAAAAACCTCCGGCAATGTGGCCAAACGTATCAGCGCTATTCAAATGCAGCGTGCAACTGCCGCACACAAAATGGACATAGCTGCGGCCTTGCTCGGTTTTACCAGCAGCACAGTCTCTGGGAACGTAAGAACTCTGGCGTTGGGCATCTACGAGGAAGTTAACCTGTGAGCCAACAACGCAAGATAAAAGGTCAATATTACTCATCACTCTTTATTGAGGATCCTTGGCAACTCCTCAAACGGTTCATGCCCGTGATTGGAGGTGATGCATTGGCAGGGTGTTTCTCGATCGCGTTGACGACGATCCTGGTGATGCTTACGTATTTGCCTAATCACCCCGTAGAGTTTGTCGCCAAAACATGCTTTTTCGGCGCCGCGAGCTTGGGCGCAGTATTCGCCCTGGCCAAATACGAAGTGCTCTACGGCCGTATCCACTGGGTCTGGATAAACGTTGCGATCTACCTACTTTGCCTGCTGATATCCCTACCCGCCATATTGTGGCGCCCCAACACCTATCTGTACGCACTGGCCCTGCTCTGCCCACTTGTCGGCCTGCTCATTCTCAACAGCAAACGCTGCCGCGAACTACGACACAAATCTCTCGAACTGCGCCACAAACGCCAAACCATCATCGCAACTATGAAACAACAGGGTCGCTGGAAATGGTGGTGATCTTTCTACCGCACCCATTGAAACAGCGCTGTCGACAACAACAGCGCTCTCCCTGAGGCTCACCTACTCAAGCTTTGACGTTCTGCCGAATATTCCAGCCAAACTTCACAGCCCCGCCGTCCTTGGTGCCGTCCGCCTTCTGCGGCTGATAGCTGACGTCGACGGTGGCGAAGTTCAACGCGATGCTTTCGTACAACACATCATCGGCGGTTTCAGCACGGGTGCTGTAGGACACCACCATGACTTCCTTCAAGGTGATCACCAGGTACTCCACCGGGCTGGCTCCACCGGCCTTGCGCACCACCAGCTTGGCTTCGGGATAATGCTTGCCGGTGGCGCAGGCCATCATCAGGTTGGGGCTGGATTTATCCAGGGGTTTGGTCAGGTTCAGGTTGGCAAAGTCGGCCTTGCCCGAGCCGCCTCCCGTACCGGAATGCATCGAGCCGGTTTGCGACAAACCCCAGCCCCAGTTGGTGATGTCGATCTCGTCACGATGAGCTTGGTCCCGCGATTCGCCCTTGATATCGCCCAGTTTCAAAAACATATCGACTGCCATGTTGGCTCCTTGTCCTGTGGTACGTCGCAAGTGACGTGGGGCGCACTTTTCCTCAATCGGGAGCGGGCTTACAAGACGTCAAAACCGCTTCAGGAAGCGCCCGACTGCAAATGGCGAAGCTTCCGACATTCATCTCAGTTGCGGCGTCTTTACTCTCTAAGCTCCCAAAAAAGGAGTTAAGGAATGACCGTCGCCCTGTTCAAGGATGGATTCCCCTCAGCCCACCGCACCACACGCCAACACATTGAAAACAGCCTCGACCTGCGGCGATTGTTCTTCGCCATAGACGCCGACCCGGCGTTGATCGGTGCGGGGGTGGTGTATATCGATGGGGATTTCAACGTGGTGGTATTGCGTGAGTTCCAGGCGATTTGCCGGGTGCAGCCGATCAAGCTGGTGCTGCGGGAAGCGCCGAGGTATGTGGGGCCGATGGAGTTCAAGCTCAAGCAAGCCGCACGTAACGCGCCAAAACGCATTCCAGCAACACAGATAAAACCAATCATCGCGACCCATCGCAATGATTCCATTGCAGCAGCACTGGGCCTCGCCAGCAGCGGTATGTCCGGAAACACCAAGACGCTGGCCATCGGTATCTACGAAGAGTTCAGCGAATGAAGAACCGCCAGGAGCCCCTTTACCTTATAGATCCTCGTCCTCTTTGGGCTCGTCACAGACTGGCGTTGTTTGGCGGTTTAATAGCCTTGTGCGTTTCGATTGCCAGCACCGCCACGCTGATGAATCTCACCTACTTCGCCCACGCATCCGATGAACTGACCCGTGATGCGTTCTTCATCACAGGCGGGATTGCGTGTGTGCTATTCGGCGTCGCGCAGAGCTTGGTCCTTCACGGTTATCCACGATGGGTGTGGCTTCAGGTTGGTGTGTTCATCATCGACTTGCTGCTCGTAATGCCAACAATTCTATACAGCCCCGATCACCTCCTTTTTACCCTTGCCTTACTAAGTCCGTTGATCGGGCTTCTATGCCTGAACAGCAAACGCCAGCGACAAATGCGCCGAGAGATGTTGGAAATCAGGCATAAACGCAAGGGCGTTATCGCGACTCTGAAACAACAGGGCCGCTGGAAATGGTGGTAATCCTCAAGCCGCCACACTTCGTGCCGCCGTATGCCGCTTCACCGGCACCGGCAGCCCCAGGTGCCCGCTCACCACAGAGTGATGATTCAGCCTTTGATGTTTGTGTAGATATCCATGTCCCACAGTTTTTAATCGGCTGTACGGGCCGCGATGGCTTCGACTTCCACCAGCGCACCAGGCAAGGGCAACGCGACGACTTGCAACGCCGTGCGCGCCGGTTTGTTCGGCTGCTCCGGCGTACCGAAGAACTGCGTATACCCGCGCTGCAACCCGGCGAAATCCAGCTTGCCGTCGGTCTCTTCGGCGCCGACCAGAAACACCCGCAACTGCACGATGTCGCCCAGGTCCAGGTCTTGCTGGCGCAGGATCTGGCGCAGCTTGTTGAACACCGAAACCGTCTGCGCTTCGGTGTTGCCACCCCCCCCTGGAACCGTTGGATCAGCCAGGTCCGGCAAGGTCCCGCTGACGAAAATCAGGCTGGCGGACGCCGGTACGGTGACGGTCTGCGAGATCGGGAAATCGCCGACGCTGGTGCGTTGAATGCTGTCGCTCATGGTGTGTCTCCTTAAGAGGCGGCGAGTGCCGCGACCTGTCGTTGTTGGGTAACGCGTTCGGCCAGTTGCGCGATCACATGCCGCGCCGAGTTGGCCGCCGATTCCTGCCAGATGCCCACCCCGCTTTGCACCAGGCCATCACCGGCGAAATACACGCGGCCGTGGCCGGCTTCGAGCAGGCTGCTGGCGTCGGCCGGGAAGTGTTCGCGTTGCAGCCATGGGCCCTCGCTGAAGGGGATCTGTTCCCAGGTCACCGCCAGTGGGTGGCGCAGGTGTTTGGAGTAGCCGGGGTGCAGCAGCTCCACGGCTTCCCTGGACGCGGCGTACTGCTCGGCGAAGGGTTTGGCACCAAATACATCGGCACCCTCGCCCGTCACGTAGCCCGCCACCAGCAGGCCCTCGCGGGTGTTGAGGTCGTTACTCGGGTACCACAGCAGGCGCGCCGGATGCTCGATCCACGACAGGCCGCCGTAGGTGCGGTAGTCGGTTTCCCAGAAGCGCGGGGATTGCCACGCGACCTTGGTCGCCTGGTCGCTGCGGGTGCTGCGCAGCGCGGCTTTGATCGGGTCGCTGAAGTCAGTGTCGAGTTTGGCCAGCAGCGGCAACGGCAGGGTCGAGATCAGATAATCGGCACGCACCACCTGTTCGCGGCCGCTGTGCCGGTCGTGATAGGTCACCGCTACGCCGTCTTCCAATTGACGGATCTGGCGGACCACGGCACCTGGCTGCACATGGTCACGCACGCGCTGGTAGAAGGCGTCGGTGATGCGGTCCATGCCGCCGACCGGTTGGAACATGGTCGCCGAAAACTCCGGAAACTCGGTGTGCAGCAACGCGCCCCACAGCTCCGGGTGCAGCAGTTGATCCAGCGACAACGGGCTGCGACTGGCGGGCAAAGCGCCCGGGTGTGCGGGAGACTCAAGGTGCCCTGAACGGATCGTGCCCTCGAAGGCCAATTCCTGGGACAAGTCGCCATACACCTGCAAAAACGCCAGCAACCGCGTGCGCTCCTCAGCACTCAGCACATCATCGAGGGCATCACGCTGCACCGCTTTGGCCAGCAAACCGGACAAGTGCCCGCGCGCATCGTTGATCGCCTGGCCGACGCTGAACGCCGGCTGTTGCACATCGGGCCGCACTTGCGCGCCATGGCTGCTGTTGATCAGCACTTCCAGGGGTACGCCCAGTTCGCTGCAATAGTCGAGGATCGTACGGTGCTGGCTGGGGATTCGTGCAGGACCTGCGTTGAAGTAATGCCCCTGGTCGAACGCCGCCGTTTGCGTACGACCATTCTTGTAGTCCACGCGGTCGCCATGGCGCAGGGTCCAGGTGCGCCCGCCGACCCGCTCGCGGGCCTCCAGTACCTGCACGTCAAACCCGGCGCGGCTCAGCTCCAGGGCACTGACCAGCCCGGCGATCCCGGCGCCCAGCACCAGCACACGGGTGCCCTGCCCCAGGCCTTCCTTCAACTTCAACGGTTGCGGACGGCGGTGCGATGACGGCCCCAATCCCAATACCGCCAGTGCATCCTTGACGGCTGTTTCGCCGCCTACCGCCGCAATGCTCGACAGCGCTTCACGTCGTGTCAGTCCCATGTCGATTGCTCCTTAATCCGGCAGGCCCGGTGGGTTGATCAGCGACTTGTCGACGCGCTCCACGTCCAGGCCCCAGCGTTGCAGCACCTGCTCGTATTGGCCGCCGGCAATCGCGCCTTCCAGGGCGGTGTGGATCGGTTTGACCAGGCCGTTGTCCTTGCGCGTGGTCACGGCAATATCGGCCTGCAACGGCCAGCCACCGTTGACCGTGCCGACACGCTTGATGCCACCGGTGATTGCCGCCGAATAGGCGTAGACCGAGTTAGGCCCGAACAGCGCGTCGCTGCGTCCGGACTGCACCGCCAATTGCGCGGCAGCCTGGTCGTCGAAGTACTGCAACAGCGCGGGCTTGAGGCCGGCCTTTTCGTTTGCTTCGTTCCAGGCCAGCAGGACTTTTTCCTGATTGGTGCCGGAGCCGACGATGATCTTCAGCCCGGCGATGTCCTCGGCCTGTTTGATCTCGGTGATCTTGCTGGTGGCCTTTACGTAAAACCCCAGCACATCCTGGCGATAAGTGGCGAAGTCGAAACGCTTCTTGCGCGCCTCGGTCACGGTGACGTTACTGATCACCGCGTCGTACTTGCCCGAGCTGACGCCCAGGGGCCAATCCTCCCAACTGGTCTGCACCACGTTGAGTTGCAGGCCGAGGCTGTCAGCCACCAGTTGCGCGGTGTCGGCTTCGCTGCCGATGGTGGTCTTGTCATCGCTGGCCAGCAGCGCCAGGGGCGGCCCGGCCACGCCGGACACGGCCACGGTGAACTTGCCCGGCTGGGCGAACTTGAAGCCCGGCGGGATCTGCGCGATAGCCGCCTCGTTGCGTGGCACATGGATGCGCACGCGGTCGGGACTGAGGTCGACCTGTTGCACGGCAAACGCGCTTTGCGCGGTACTGACGGCAAGCGCCAATAAGGCCACGCGAGCAGTGGTGATAAACATGGGCAGTCACTCCTTGAACTAAAGCACCTTGCCGAGAAAGGCCTGGGTGCGGGGATGTCGGGGTTGGCGGAAGATCTGTTCGGGCGGGCCCTCTTCGATCAATTGGCCGTCGCAGAGAAACACCACGTGGTCGGCCACTTCGCGGGCAAAGCCGATCTCGTGGGTGACGATCACCAGGGTCACGCCCAGTTGGGTCAGGCCCTTGATCACGTCGAGGACTTCACCCACCAGCTCGGGGTCGAGGGCCGACGTGGGCTCGTCGAACAGCAGCACCTTCGGGTCCAGCGCCAGGGCGCGGGCGATGGCGACGCGCTGTTGCTGGCCGCCGGAGAGCTGGCGCGGATAGGCATCGGCCTTGTCCGCCAGACCGACCTTGGCCAATAGCTCAACCGCCTTGGCCGGCGCCTCGGCCTTGCTCCAGCGTTTGTGGGCCAAAGGCGCTTCGGCAACGTTTTCCCAGGCGGTGAGGTGCGGGAACAGGTTGAAGTTCTGGAACACAAAACCCACGTCGATGCGACGCTTGAGAATCTCGCGTTCCTTGAGTTCGTACAGCAGGTCGCCCTTGCGCCGATAGCCGACGTATTCACCGTCGATGGTGATGTGGCCGCTGTCGATTTTCTCCAGGTGGTTGATGGTGCGCAGCAAGGTGGACTTGCCCGAGCCGGACGGCCCGAGAATCACCGTGACCTTGCCCGGGTCGATGGTCAGGTCGATGCCCTTGAGCACCTGCTGGCTGCCAAAGCGCTTGCCCACGCCCTGGATCTGGATACGTCCTGCGCGCGCTTCACTCATGGGATTTCTCCTTGAGCCAGCCGCGCAGGCGCTGCAACGGCGTGGGCGGCAGCACCCGTGCCGTGCCCCGTGCGAAATGCCGCTCGACGTAATACTGGGCGCTGGTGAGCACGGTGGTGATGATCAGGTACCACACGGTAGCCACGATCAGCAGCGGGATCACCGCCTGGGTGCGGTTGTAGATGACCTGCACGGTGTAGAACAGCTCCGGCAAGGCCAGCACGTAGACGATGGACGTGCCCTTGACCAGGCCGATGATTTCGTTGAACCCCGACGGCAGGATCGAACGCAGCGCCTGGGGCAGGATGATCCGGAAGATGCGTCGTGATGCGGGCAAGCCCAAGGCTGCCGCCGCTTCATGCTGGCCGGCGTCGACACCGATCAGGCCGCCGCGAATGATCTCCGCCGCGTAGGCTGCCTGCATCAGGCTCAAACCGAGGACCGCCGTGGTGAACTGGCTGAGCACGTCCACCGTCGACCACTCGGCAAACACCACGCCCGTGAACGGCACGCCGAGCACGATGTGGTCATACAGGTAGGCAAAGTTGTACAGGATGATCAGCACCAGCAACGCCGGCATCGAACGGAAAAACCAGATGTAGCCCCAGGCCAGTGCCGCCAGCAGCGGCGAGCCCGACAGCCGCGCCAGGGCCAGCGCCGTGCCGAGGATCACGCTGAACACCGTGCTCAGCAGCGTCAGCAACAACGTCTGCCCCAGCCCGCGCAGCACCGACGGCGAGAAGAACCACTGGCCGAACACGCCCCACTCCCAACGCGGGTTGGTGGCCAGGGAATGCGCAATGGCGAGCAGCACCAGCGCAGCAAAGATCGACCCGGCCCAACGCCACGGATGGCGGGCGGGCACCACGTGCAGGGCTTTGATCGGTGTGGCGACACGGGCCTGGCGAACCACGCGGGGTGGGTCAATCAGGTCATAGGGTTTGGCGACGATAGGCATGGTGTATTCCTCGGCCTCAGAAGGCATAGGTCAAGCGGGTGTAGTAGTACCCGCCGGTGAATCCGTAGGGCGAATAAGTGCCGTAGCTGCTGACCATGGTGCTGCTGGGCACGCCTTGTTTCTTGGGGTAGACGTCGAACAGGTTCTTGGCGCCGATGGCCACGTTGAGGTCTTTGGTGAGGTTGTAGCCAAGGTCGAGATCGGTGATCCACTTGGCCGCGTAGACCCGGTCGAGGCTGCGGTCGGCAGAGACGTTGACCTCTTTGTAGGCGCCGTAGCGGGTCAAGGCCAGGTTGAGGTTGAAGCGGCCGATGCTCCAGTCACCGCCCAGGATCAGCTTGGTGCTGGGCTGCACGCCGGTGATCAGGTTGCGCGCCTGGCGATCCATCAGGTCGTAGGACGTGCCCAGGATCGTGGTGGATTCCTTGTAGTTGAGGATTTTGGTCTGGTTCCAGTTGAACGCTGCGGTCCACTTCAGCGCGCCGTATTGGCCCAGGTCCTGGCTGTAGTTACCGACCAGATCGAGGCCTTTGGTGCGGGTGTCGGCGCCGTTGATAAAGTACTGGCCGCCGGAGGTGGAGGTGATGCCGTTGCCTTGCAGCACCTGGGTAATTTCCGGGCCGAGCAAGGTGCCGGTCAGGGTGATGCGGTCACGCAGGTTGATCACGTAGGCGTCGGCGGTGAAGCTCAGGCGGTCGGTGGGCGTGAGGGTGAAACCGAGGCTGAAGTTGGTCGAGCGCTCGGGCTTCAGATCCTGGGCGCCCAGGGCCTGGGCCGCCGCCGAACCGGTGGGCAGCACGCCGTAGTTGATTGACTGATACACCCCGTCCACCACGCCATAGGTGGTGGAACGCGCACTGAACAGGCTGTTGGCCAGGGACGGCGCACGGAAGCCATTGCTTACCGTGGCACGCACCGCGAATTGCGGTGTGAAATCGTAGCGGGTGGTCAACTTGCCGCTGCGGGTGGCGCCGACGCCCTGGTTGTAATGCTCGTAGCGAAACGCGGTGCCCACGTACCAGTCCGGCACCGGGTTGAAACCCACGTCGACGTAGCTGGCCAGGCTGTTGCGCGAGGCGCTGCTTTCTTCATCCGGTGAAATGCCGTTGGTGACCTGCGCCCCGCTTGAGGCGCAATTGCCCGGCGCCACGCAGTAGCCACCGTTGGCGTAGGACTCGTAGTCACCGGCCTGCACTTCATAGGTATCGCGCCGATGCTCGAAGCCATAGCTCACATCCAGCGGCTTTTGCAGGCCGATATCGAAGCCGCGCTTGAAGTCGAGGTTGGTGGTCAGCTCGGTGCTGATCCAGGTACCGGAGGTAAAGCTGTTCGGCGTGGCCTCGCCCAACGACGGGTTCTGGTTATGGGTGGTGCCCTGCTCCGCTTCGTTGCGCCCGTAAGTGGTGGACAAATCCCAGTCCCACTCGCCGACGGTGCCTTTGCCGCCGAACGCGGCCTGGAAGTCGTCTTCGTCGATGTACCAGGTCGGCGTGTAGCCGCCGGGGTAGCCATTGGGCCCGGTGGTGATGGTGTTGGTGATGGTCGGCAGGCGGAAATTCTGCCCCTGCTCGGCCTTGCGCCGCGAATAGGTGGTGAACGAATACAGGCTCAAATCGTCGTCGATCGGCAGCTCGGCGTTGTAGCCCAGGGTCAGCAGGTTGGTCTTCGGCGTGCCGTAGCCGCCATAGGTGGAACGCCCCGCCTGCTCATAGGCTTGGGCATAGGTGTAGCCGTTGGCGCTGGCCTTGTTGTCATCGTTCTGGCTGCGCGCATCCAGTGCCAGTTGCACGATGCCGCCGTTGCCGATTTCAAAACCCTTGTTGAGGCTTTGTTGCACGGTCTGCTTTTTGCCGTCGTAGCCAAGGCCCGCGTTGGTCACCGACGTGCCGCTGGTATCGGCCTTGAGGATCACGTTGATCACCCCGGCAATGGCGTCGGAGCCGTACTGCGCGGCGGCGCCGTCGCGCAGCACTTCCACATGGTCGATGGCGCTGATGGGGATCAGGTCCAGGTCGGCCGGCGCGGCGCCAGTGTTGATGCCGTTGATGTTCAACGTGGCCGCGGTGTGGCGACGTTTGCCGTTGACCAGCACCAGCACTTCGGCGGCACTCATGCCCCGCAGGTTGGGAGCGCGGGCAATGCCGCTGGCGTCCCAACCGGTTTTTTCCGGCAGGGTGAGCGATGGGATCACCGCGCTCAACGCCTCCATCAAACCGGGCTTGCCGGTGCTTTGCAGTTGCTTGGCGCTGACCACATCAATCGGCACCGGGCTGCTGGTGACCGTGCGCTGCTCGGCGCCACGGTTGCCGGTGACCACCACGGTGGACAGGGTGCTGTCGTCCTGGGCGTGGGCGGCGTTGGCCAGGACGGCCAGTGTCAGGAGGGTGGTGGGTTTCAGCGTTTGCTTCATGGGCGTGCCTGTCTTTCCAATTCGCGAAGTCGGGCACTCACGCGGCGGGGCGCGGTGCTCGGTTTTTTTGGGCGTGTTGCGGCGATTTGGGGTTAGGGCGAGTGCGGGGGTTGAATTGGCAACATACGTTGAACTCCCTTCCAACGATTCTGCTGCGGGGGATGATCACCCGGTTATGGCGCGCAGAATCTTGATTACGCTGGGTACCATCCGAGGTCAGGGGTAGGCTGTTGCGATCAAACATAACGGAATGGGTTGGGGAAATATAATGCTGTTTTGGTATAATCTAATATTCTCTAATTTTATTATTTTTATATTTTTTATTCATTTAAATAATGTTTTTCTGGGATCCAGCATGATCAACAACGCATTGAAGGGAGAATTCAATCAGGAACAGGCAATGAGTTTATGGAGAATTGCTGCGTTTTCGGCGGATTGAAAGCGCAGTTGAACGTCTATCTGACACGCAGAAACGTATATCCAACAGATATACTCGTATAGACATAAGATACACAGGCACCTTACTATCCACCCGAGGAGGCTAAGACCTGAAAACAACCCTTCCAAGGTGGGAACCCAGCATGGCTGCAATTATTGAAAAACCCAAACCCGTTCCGATCAACATGAGAGCGGACGAAAGAAAGCGCAACCTGATCGATCTGGCGGCGGCCCTGTCCGGTCGGGATCGGACCAGCTTCATTCTGGAGGCTGCTTGCCAAAAAGCAGAAGAAGTCATCCTGGATAAGCGTCTGTTCCTTCTTGACGACGTCGCATTTGACGCATTCGAACAGGCCATGGATGCCAACCCGATACGAGGTAACGAATGCCTGCATCAACTTCTCGAAAGACCCAAAAGGTGGAGCTGAGGGCCCCCGAAAAGCTGAACGGCGAACACATCCTGGATCAATTCGATTCAGGTGAACGGTCGATCGACGATTACCTGCAAAGGCAGGCGCGTAAGGCTCAGGCAGCCAAACAAGCTGTGGTTTACGTCGTCTGCCGCAAGGACACCTCGATTGTCATGGGGTATTACACGCTCTCGAGTGGTTCCATCGCCCGCGCGAATGTCGCCCCGAAGAACCATCAACGCAATTCGCCAAGCGTTCATCCTGTAACCCTGCTGGGGCGCATGGGTATTACTCAAGCGGCTCAAGGCCAGGGCTATGCCATCGATCTGCTGCAGGACGCCATTGAGCGCGCCATCAGCGCCTCGAATGCCATCGGGTCCAGCGCACTGATTGTTCATCCACTGAACGAGCGCCTTTCGAGCTTTTATACCAAGTACGCAGGGTTCATACCGTGCCCAGGGCTATCGCCGATTACGTTGATGTTGCCGCTTCGCTAGCCAATGACATTGCCATCGCAACATAGGTCTCTACGCAACTTCATCAGGATAATCCGTAGATAGCCGTTACCGCAGCAACGGATATGTACTCGGTCAGATCCAACATTCTGGTCGGCTGTCAGGCCGCGTGTGTGTGTGTCTGGTGTACTCGGTTAAAAATGTGGGAGGGGGCTTGCCCCCGATAGCGGTGGTTCAGTCACCGTCTGCATCAACTGACACACCGTTATCGGGGGCAAGCCCCCTCCCACACTTTTGACCACGTTCCTTCAGTTAGCCGGCTTCAACAGCTGCATCTGCTGCCGATAATCATCCGTCACCTGCCTGGCCTGGCTGCTGCTGGTAATCACCCTAGGTGTAATCAAAACGATCAGTTCGGTCCGATCCTTGGACGTGCTGGTATTCCCAAACAACCACCGCAACCCAGGAATCTTGCCCAGATACGGCACCGCACTCACCGACTCCGCGTTGTCCTGCTTGATCAACCCCCCCAACAACACCGTCTGCCCACTCTGCACCGCCACCTGGGTCGACACCGAGCGCGTGGAGATACGCGGGTTCGTCGGCGTATCGCTGCCAGTGGACGCCTGGTCCTGTGCATCACTGACCTGCTGCTGAATATCCATGTACACCAACCCACCCGGATTGATCCTCGGCACCACATCCAGAATCACCCCGGTCTGCACATATTCAACACTGCTCAACGTGGTGTCTGAAGTACCGGTATTCACAGTGGTCTGGCTGATGGGAATGTTGTCCCCCACCTGAATCTGCGCCGGCTGGTTGTTCATCACCACCAGCGACGGCGCCGACAGCACCTGGGTGCGGCCGTTGGTTTCCAGGGCATGCAGCGCCACTTGCAGGTTGGAGCTGACGAAGGAATAGAACAACGAATCCGCCGCCCCCAACCCGGCCCCGCCACCGCCCAGTGCACCTTGGCTGCCGGAGGCGTTGGCCACGGTGGTGCTGGTGGAATTACCCGCCAGGCGTCCCAGGTACCACTGCACGCCGAGGTCCAGTTCACCGCTGAGTTTGACCTCAAGAATGCGCGTCTCGATCTGCACTTGCAGCGGCGGATTGTCGAGGCGTTTGATCGCCGATTCGATCTCTTTCCACTGCACCGGACGGGTGCGCACCAGCAGTTGGTTACTGCTTTTCTGCGCAGTAATGCGTGTGCCGGCGTCGAGGCTTTTGGCCGGGGCGCCTTCGGTGGTTTGCGGTTCGGCGCTGTCCTCGGCTTCGGGCTCCTGCGCTTCGTCATCGACCACCGGCTGGGTAGTGTTCAGCCCACCCGGTGTGCTGCCGGACGTGCTGTTGGTGCCCGGCGACGACAAGGTCGCGGTGCGCAAACCGGGGGCGACCTTGGCCGGGGTGTCGTCCTTGATCGCGCCGCTGCCGTAGATCTGCCGCAGGTACTTGGCGAGGTCGCTGGCCTTCATGTTGCGCACGTCGTACACGTACATTTGCGGCTCGTTGCCGCCGCCTTCGTCGATGGTGTGAATCCAGTCGCCGACTTCACTCAAGTATTGCGGTTGCGAAGAAATCGCTACCACCGAGTTGGTGCGCTCGATCGGCAGGAATCGCACCATGCCCGCCAACGGCATGCCGCTGTCGGGGCCGAACATCTTTTGCAGTTCGGGCATCAGCTCGGCCACCGAGGCCCGTTGCAGGCCGAACACGCCGACGGACATGCCTTTGAGCCAATCCACGTCAAAGGTGTCAATGGTGTCCTGGTAGTTGGCCAGTTCCTCGGGGGTACCGGCCAGGCTCAGCACATTGCGCGCCGGGTCCACCAGCAAGAATGCATTTTCCCGGGCGAACGGCTTGAGCAGTTTCTGCATTTCAGTGGCAGAGATGTAGCGCAGTGGAAACAGCCGCGCCGACAGGCCGCTGGACGGTTGCGACACACGCATTTCCGGCACCAGCTTGCCCGCCACCGCCTGGTTGGCCGGCAGGATCACATAACGACTGCCCTGCTTGATCATCGCGTTGTCGGTCCAGGACAGCAGGGTTTCCAGAATCGACAATGCCTGCTGTTTGTTCACCGGTTTGGAGGTGGAGAAGCTGACGTTGCCCTTCACGCCCTGGGCGATGCTGTAGTTCTCATGCAGCAGGTCGCCCATCACGCTGTTGATCACCGCTTCAATCGGCTGGTCGGCAAAGTTGAACACGATGTCGCCGCCGCCCTCCTCCTTCGCAGACGCCGCCGCAACCGGTTGGCGCACGAACTGCTGGTTGCCGCGAATCAGTTGGCGCTGAGGCGGCGTTTTTGCCTGGGGCTGGCCGTTGTCGACCGGGGTCTGTTCACTGGCCGGGTCCACGGGCGGACGTTGTGAGCCGGTGCCCTGCATCGCTTCGTGCAGCAGGGCGTCGTCCGGGTCGAGGTGCTCGGGGAATGTCCCGCAGCCACCGAGGGCGACGGCGGTGGCCAGGCAAAATGCGGTGGTGCGCAAGGCGCCAGGGAAAGTATCGATCAAGGGGTGGACTCGTGAGGAAGGGTAATCGGCGGTGTGCTGGACGGCGGCGGCAAACGCAGGGCCCGCAGGCTCAAGGTCTGGCTGCGGCCGTCAAGTACGAAACGGGCGTCGCGGGGGGTCAGGTGTTCCAGGCGCCAGCCGTTGGGCAGGGTCTGGTCCTGGTGGACTTTCAAGGGTGGGCCGTCGGCGCGCTTGAGCAACGCCACGCGCAGGTCACCGTCGAGGACGATGCCGGTCAGCGTGAGGCTCGACAGGCTGGAGACAGCGCCTTGGCCCACCGCGCGGTCGGGGCTGCGGTCGGGGCTGAACAACGGCGCCTGCCACGTACCGGCCAGGCTGTCCAGGGTTGCGCTCGGGGCCACCAGCACCTTGGCCGAGGCATTGGCGCGGCTATCGGGCGCGGGCGGCGGTAACCACTGCGGCGCGTCGCCGAGGCTGCTGAGGATGCCGGCCATGAGCACACCCAACAGCCCGGCCACGCCGATCAAACCCCATTCCAGGGGACGCAAGGTGCTGATCATCGGCGCACCTGCGCGGCGGCGGCCGGTTGCAGGTAGCCGCGCACCAACAGGTGCACCACCAGCTTGCCCGCGCCGCCACTAGCAGGGGCGTTCGGGGCGCGGCGGATGCTCATTTCATCGACAAACAGAAACGGCCGCTGGTACTCCAGCTCATGCAGGATCGCGGTCAAGGGCTCGATGGCGCAGTTGAGGGTCAGGCTGACTTTGACTTGGCGATAGGGCTCCGCATCGTCCTGCTCAGGGGTGATGGGCATGCGCTGGGTCAGACTGCAGCCGCCACCGAGGCCGGCGCGGCTGTTGATCAGGTCGGCGATGCGCTGCATCAAGTCGGCGGCCACGGCGCTGGGGTCATCGCCGGGCAACAGGCTGGTGCTGCTGGCCGGGTCCTGGCGCGCTTCTTCGAGTTGCTGGCGCAGGCTGTCGCCCTGGCGCAACACGCCGGCGTAGCGCTGTTGCTGTTCGCGCAGTTGCTCGGCCTGTTCGCCCAAGGTGCGCAACGGGCCGGCAAACCAGCTGTCGATCAACAGCCAATAGGCGGCGCCGAGCACCAGCGCGAGGGCGATCAACGCGGCGCCACGGCGTTCACGGGGTGTCAGTTGTCGGCGCATCGGCGGCCTCCTGGTGCAGGTGGGCGCGCAAGGAGAACTGATCCTTGCCGGTTTGCGCATCGGGTTGGATCACCCCTTCGAACTGGGCGTTTTCCAGGCTGCGGCAGTTCTTGATGCGGGTGATCAACGCGCTGGCCTTGGCGCTTTGCCCGGAGAAGGACACGTCGGCGCCGTCGTTGACTTCCAACTGGTCGATCCAGGTGTCGGGCGGCAGGCAGGCGGTCAGCTCGCTGAGCAGCGCGGCCAGGGGCGGCTGCGCGGCCTTGCGGCGGATCAAGTACTGCGCGGCGCCGCGGGTATTGAGCAGTTGCTGGCGCAGGGCCTGGACTTCGGCGACCTGGGCGCGCTGGGACTGCACGCTGTGTTGCATGGCGTCGAGTACGCGCTGGCGATCGTTGAGCCACAGCAGCATGGCGGCAATCAGCAAGGCGCCGCACAGCCACGGCAGGCTGCGTTGCAGGCCCTTGCCCGCCGGGCGCTGGCGCGGACGCAACGGCGCCGGCAACAGGTCGATGCCCATGGGCACGCCGGCGCTGTCGCAGACATCTACGGCGTGGGGTTGCAAGCCAAGGGCCGCGCAGTCGTCGAGGATCTGGTCCAGGCGCTCGCGCAGGATTGCCACCAGCGTCACCTGCAGATGGGTGGTTGTGCGGCGTTCCTGGCGGGCGACAAAGTACAGCTGGGCGGCGTCGAACGGGGTGAAGCGGTCCAGTTCATAGCCGACTACCGTCGACAGGTTGCGTGCGGCCGCCACCGGCAATTGCAGGCTCTGCACCAGCACCGCGTCTGGTGCCAGCAACAACACCTGGCGTGCCTCGCCAGGGAGCTTTTGCACAGGCGCAGTGAGCGGCCATGGGTAGACGCGCTCGGGCATGTCATGGGGCAATAACCAGCCAGGCAGGCAGCCACGCAGCTCCTTGAGCCACAGGTCCCAGCCCTGTTGCAACAGGCTGCCTTGCCAACGCTGCACGGCGGGCTCCAGGTATTTATTCATTCTTGCCAACGTAGGACTCGATAAGGTTGTGCGCTGCCTTGCGCGGGGCTCAATAACACCGTGGCTTGCAGCTCGGCGTGGTAACCGCCGGAGCGTTGGGCGCGGCTGCTGACCACCAGCACATCACCGGGGTCGGCACCCACCGCGCTGGCGTGTGGCAGGTTGAGGGCGTGGCGCATCAACGGGCTGGCGAAGGCCGGGTCGGGCCGGTCCAGGCCACTCCACAGGCTGATTTCCGGCACCAGCGCGCTGTACAGCGCCTGGGTCATGCCCGGCAACTGCCGGACTTCTTCCACCACCCGAAACGGCGCCAGGCCTTGGTTGCGGCGCATCTCCAGGTCCCTGGCCAATTGCTTGGCCTGGGCCTGGGTGGCACCGCAGGCCAGGGCCAGGCGAGCAAAATCGCCCACCTCGGCGCTGTTGAGGTACAACTTGCCGCGCTCGCTGCGCAGGCTTACGTGCAACTGCGCGTCGTCAAACACCAGCGGGATTTCACGCCCGTCGGCAATCCATTGCTTGCGCTGCGACGGGTCGGCCACGGCTTGCATCGCCAGCGCCACGCCCGCCTCTGCCGCCAGCACCGCCTGGGTATGCTGGCGATGCCACGCGGCCTGGCGGGTTTCCAACTGCACCCAGCCGGCCAATCCGCCGAGCAACAGGCTGAGCAAGGCCAGCACCCACAGCACCAGCAACAGCGCCACACCGCGTTGATGCCTGATCATTCGGGCGCCCCGCCGGACAGGTTCAAGCGCAAGGCCACCACCTGGGTCACCCACGGCACCGGACCGTTGACCCGGGCGGCAATCCGCACCGCGTAGGGCAGGCGCTTGGGCCACGGCCACGCGCTGATCCAGCCGGTGGCCTGACCCTTGGGCGACAGGCCGCGATAGCTCAATTGCAGGTCTTCGACGCCCCTGAGCAACACCTGTGGCTCGCTGCGCGAGGCCGGTACGCTGACTTGCGCCAGGGACTCAAACCGGGCGAACGCCACCTGCAAATCACGCGGCGCCTCGGGCCCGGTCAGTTGCAGGGTGAAACGCTGAATGCCGCCGCCGAGCACACCGGGCAGGGTCGCGACAAACTGCATGCGCTGCGGCTCGCCGGTGAAAAAACCATCGACCTGGCTGTCGTCCTCGGTCACATCCAGCGGTAACGCCTCGCTGATGGCGGTGCGCAAAAACTGCTGGGCGGCACGCATTTCGTCCAGGCTGACCGTGTAACGCTGGGCCTTGAGCACCGCGCGATTGGCACCGAGCAACGCGCCGCCAACCAACGTCAGCAACACCCCCAGCAGGCTGAGCACAATCATGATTTCGAGCAGGGTAAAACCCTGCTGGCGAGGCTTCACAAACCGGCCCCGGCAGCACGCAGTTTCAGGGTGCTGAACTGCGCCTGGCGCGGGCCTTCGCTGACGCTCAGGTCCAGGCGAAACAGGTGCGCCTGGCCGATGCGGCTCGGCTGTTGGGCAATGCGCAGTTGCCAGGCGACGCCGTCCATTTCGCCCTGGCGCGTGCCGCTCGCCAGCGGGCCCGTGCCCTCCTGATCCATCACGCTCAAGGCCGCATGGGTGAGGCGGTCGCTATGGGCCACCTGCAACAGCGAGCGTGCACTTTGGCCAAAGGCGACCAGCAGCACCGTGCTACAGATCGCCATCAGCGTCAGCGCGGCGAGCATTTCCAGCAGGGTGAAACCGCGCTGGTGCTTCATGGCAGGGCCCTGGACTGGACGCTGCCGGTCAGCCAGCCAATGTCGATGCGCCAACGCCGGCTGCCGTTGGCCAGTAGCAGGTTGCCGCCGGTGGAGCTGCCATCGGGATAGAAATCCACTGCCGAGCCCGCTTGCTCGGCGGTGTGCAGGGTCACTTGCAAACCGGCCGGCCAGTGCTGTTTCGGGCGACCGGGCGCCTGGACGCTCAAGTTGCGCAAATCGAAAACGGTACTTTCCGTGGTGCCACTGACAATCGCCCGCGCCCGCGTGCTGCGCAGCGCCTCGACGATCTGCCCCACCGCCTGGCGCTCTTTCGCTGCGCGCAGACCTTGTTGCAGGCCAAACCCGACCAACCCGGCCGCGATGCTGATCAAGACGACCACCACCAGCATCTCCAGCAGGGTAAAGCCGCGTTGGGCGCTGGCCATGGGTTATTCCCAGTTGCCCAGGTCGGCGCTGTAGCCTTCGCCGCCGGGTTGGCCGTCCTGGCCGTAGAAGATCAGGTCGAACGCGCCGTGCTCGCCGGGGAAGCGATAGCCGAAGGCATGGCCGAACGGGTCCTTGAGGTCCGACGGCTTGGCGTATGGCCCGGCCCAACCGGCGCTGTTGCCGGGTTTTTCGACCAGTTGCTGCAGGGTCTTGGGCGGTGAGCCGACATCCAGCCCGTAGCTTTCGATTTTCATCGACAGGCTGGCCAGTTGCGCTTTGCCCGCGCCGTATTTGCCCTTGTCGACGTTACCGCCGACCTGGCGCACCACAATGGTCGCGACGATGCCCAGCAGCACGATGACGGCAAGCATTTCCAACAGGGTGAAACCGCTTTGGCGGCGTGCAGGTTTTGAGCGCATGGGGGTGGGTCCTCGGGGGTTCATATATTGCTGGTCAGGCTCATCAGCGGCAGCATGATCGCCAGCATGATCACCGCCACCAGCACCGCCATGACCACGGTCAGGGACGGCACCAGCGCGGCGAGCAGGCGGTCGATGCCGCGTTTGGCTTCGACGTCGAACACGTCGGCGACCTTGAGCAGCATGCTGTCCAGTTCGCCGGCCTGTTCGCCGACTTCAATCATTTGCAGGGCCAGGTCCGGCAGCAGTGGTTGCGTGCCAAAGGCACTGGCCAGGGTGCCGCCGCCCTTGACCGACTCGGCGGCCTGGGCGACCTGCGCTTGCAGGGCACGGTTGGTGCAGACCTGGCGGGCAATGACCAGGGCTTGCAGCAGGGCCACGCCGTTACTGAGCAAGGTGCCGAGGGTGCGCGCCAGGCGGGCGGCTTCGACCCGTTGCAGCAGCGGGCCGATGAGGCGAATGCCCAGCACACGGCGGTCGTAGCGTTCACGCCGTCGGGGATCACGCAGGCGAGCGAGCAACCCCCAGATGCCGACGATCAGCCCAGCCAACACCGCCAGGCCATAGGCGCCGAGGAACTGGCCCAGGCCGAGGATCACTTCGGTGATCAACGGGATCGGAACGCCCAGATCCTTGAAAATCGGCACGAACTGCGGCACGACATACGCCAGCAACAGCGCCAGGGAGCCGAGCACGCCGACCACCAGGAACGCCGGATAGATCAGCGCGTTGATCACCTCGCCCCTCAGCAGTTGGCTGCGTTCCAGGTAATCACTGAGCTGGCGCAACGTGTTTTCCAACGCGCCACCCGCTTCCCCCGCACGCACCATGCTCAGGTACAGCGGCGAGAACTGGCTGCCCTCCTCTTCCAGGGCTTTGGACAAGGGCTGACCGGCCTTGACGTGTTCACGAATGCGCTCGATCAACGCACGGGTCTGGGGCTGGCCGGGCTGCTTGAGCAAGATGCCCAGGGAGCGCTCCAACGGCTGCCCGGCGCCCAGCAGCGTGGCCAGTTGCTGGGTAAAACTGACCAACGCCGCGCCGTTCAACTGCCCGCGCCCAAACGCGTTGCGCAGCCCTTGGGCGCCGGCCAGATCAATGTGCAATAACAACAAGCCGCGCTTGTGCAGCGCGGCGACGGCGGCGTCCTGGTCCTTGGCTTCCAGGGTGCCATTGTGCGGGGTGCCCTGGCTGTCGAGGGCGCGGTATTTGAACAGGCTCACGTGCCCTCCCCGCGTGTCACGCGCAGCACTTCTTCCAGGGACGTGACCCCGGCCACGGCCTGACGCAGGCCTTCTTCATGCAAGGTGCGCAGGCCACCACGACGGGCGGCCTGCTCCAGCGTGGCGGCGTCTGCCTGGCGCATCAGTAGGCTGCGCAGTTCCTCGTTCATCACCAGTAATTCGGTGATTGCACTGCGCCCGTGGTAGCCACCGCCCGGTGCGTCGGCGCGAGGGCGATAGAGCAGGATCGGACGCTGCTCGGTAAAGCGCTCCAGGCCGTGTTCGGCAATCAATTCCGCCGGCGCTTCGAAGGCTTCGCGGGTGGCCGGGTCGAGGCGGCGCACCAGGCGCTGGGCGAGGATGCCGTTGACGGTCGAGGCGATCAGGTAGCTCTCCACGCCCATGTCCAGCAGGCGCGTGATACTCGCCGCCGCGCTGTTGGTGTGCAGGGTGGACAGCACCAGGTGGCCGGTGAGGGAGGACTGGATGGCGATGCGGCAGGTTTCCAGGTCGCGGATCTCGCCGATCATGATCACGTCCGGATCCTGGCGCACGATCGAGCGCAGCGCGCCGGCAAAATCGAGTCCGATGGCGGGCTTGACCTGAATCTGGTTGATGCCTTCGAGCTGGTACTCCACCGGGTCTTCCACGGTGATGATCTTGCGCTCGGCGGTATTGAGCCGCGACAGCGCGGTGTACAGCGTAGTGGTCTTGCCCGAGCCGGTCGGGCCGGTGACCAGCAGGATGCCGTGGGGGCGTTCGAGTACTTCGAGGAAGGTTTCCAGGCGCTGCCCGTCGAAGCCCAGGCTCTGGAAATCGAACTGCACCGTCTGGCGATCCAGCAAACGCATCACCACCGATTCACCAAAACTGGTGGGCACCGTGGACACGCGCAAATCCAGTTCCTTGCCCTGGATACGCAGCATGATCCGCCCGTCCTGGGGCAGGCGGCGTTCGGCGATGTCCAGCCGCGCCATGATCTTGACCCGCGAAATCACCGCCGCCGAAGAGCTGGACGGCGGCGCCTCGGCCTCGTGCAGCACGCCGTCGATGCGGTAGCGCACCTTGAGCTGGTTTTCGAAAGGTTCGATATGAATGTCCGAGGCGCGATGTTCCACCGCGCGCTGCAGGATCAGATTGACCAGGCGAATCACCGGCGCTTCGGAGGCCATGTCCTTGAGGTGTTCGATGTCTTCCAGCGCACCGCCCTGCTCGTCGAGGTTTTCGATCAGGGTGCCCATGGCCGAGCGGCCCTGGCCGTAGTAGCGCTCGATCAGGCTGTCGACTTCGTTGCGCGGCCCCACCGAGAGCCACACCGGCACGCCGCAGGCATAGGCCATGGCCTGGAACGGATAGACCAGCGCCGGGTTGGCCGCCAGCACCCGCAAGCCGCCCTGGCTCCAGCCCACGGGCACCACCTG
The DNA here is from genome assembly GCF_002742485.1 of Pseudomonas sp. 2822-17. Taxonomy (NCBI): domain Bacteria; kingdom Pseudomonadati; phylum Pseudomonadota; class Gammaproteobacteria; order Pseudomonadales; family Pseudomonadaceae; genus Pseudomonas; species Pseudomonas sp. 2822-17. The sequence continues at coordinate 125,173 of NZ_LJRZ01000738.1, read as the reverse complement.
ATAATGGCGCATGAAGCGCTCGGTCAAGGCAGGCAACGGGTCGAGCAACGGTGGCGCGGCGTCCGCCAGTAACAGCGGTGCGCCAAGCAGGTCGGCCCAGGCGCGGGCCAGTTCCACTTCAGAGACCAGCCCAAGCCGCGTGAGCAGGCCGAGCAATTCGGCGTCGTCCGACTCCTGGGACAGGCGCCGAGCGCGTTCCAGATCAACGGTTTTCAAGCCGGCGTGCTGCAACAGCCATGCGCAGACCTGTTCGGTGTGCGGAATGTGCATGTCGCAGGCGTTGATGGGCGTTGAGGGGCTTGGCATGGGTGACTATCTGAGGGGCTATGTTCTGAAGGACTCTGGGAACCCCTGTGGGAGGGGGCTTGCCCCCGATAGCGGTGGACCAGCTGCCGCATACTCCGGCTGATACACCGCTATCGGGGGCAAGTCCCCTCCCACAAGGGGATTGCGTTTTTCCCGTTAGTTTGAGGTCTTCGGCGCGCTCTGGGTGCCATTCAACGGCCGCCCGCCTTTGGTGGTTTCGGCCTTCTGTTTTTTCGCGGCCTTGGCGTCATGGGTCTGGGTCAGCACGGTGGAATCGGCGGTGCCGGACTTGGCATCCGCGTCGGTGGCTTCAGCCGCAACGGCCGCGCCGCTCAATGCAACGCCCAGCACAAAACCGGCACCCAGCAGGGACTTCTTCATAAACATTCTCCAGATAAAAAAACGCGAACCGCTCAAGTGGCGCCTTGAATTGGTTCAAGACCCTACACCAAAGCGTTGTGTATGACAGCGTGTATAAAACATGGCCTTTTAGAACTACCGAGCAAAGCCACTAGTTCGCCATGCCAGCAACTATTTTCTTAAACCAATCGACTGGTAGGTTTAGCCTTAGTTCAAAATCGTAATGAAATATTTCTTATTTCACGCAAAAATTAGCTTTTGTTTGACTTATAACCGCAAGAATTGCCTTAATTATGCGGTTTTCGCGGTTCAAAATGCCATCTCGTGATATCGCCAAGACATCATCTATAACAATAACTAATACAATTATTAAACTTACAGAATCTGCAAAATCCGCCAAGTAATTGCAATTAGCCATCGGTTAAACATTGCGATCAAGGCGAACTATTGCCCACGAAAAAGTGACGAGCGTCGTCCTATTTTTACTGAACTGTTGTCGGAGAAACCCATGAATAAACGCAAAATGATCGGTGCACAGTCGGCATTTGCCCTGCTGACGCTGGCCGTGTCCCAGGTGCATGCAGCCACCAGCCCCGCCCTGGACGAAGGCCGGGTGAACCGTGCGGAAAAGGCTGCGGACAAAACCCTGGCGAAGATGACCATGGAAGAAAAACTCGCCTACATCGGCGGTACCGGGGGCTGGGACGTCAAGCCGCTGAGCCAATACGGCATCCCGCAGATCCACGGTGCCGACGGCGGCGTCGGTGTGCGCTACACCAGTGAAGGCAACGCCCAGGGCGTGGTCTACCCTTCCGGCCCGAACCTGGCCGCCAGCTGGAACCCGCGCCGCGCCATCGACCTGGGCCGCGCCCTGGGCTATGACACCGCCAGCGGCGGTTATCAGTTCGTCACCGGCCCCGGCGTGAACCTGTACCGCATGCCCTACAGCGGCCGTGCGTTCGAGTACCTGTCCGGTGAAGACCCGTTCCTCGGCGCCAGCCTGGGGCCGGCGGTGATCAACGGCATCCAGTCCCGTGGTGTGTGGGCCAACGCCAAGCATTTCGCGGCCAACGACCAGGAAAGCAACCGCTTCCACCTCGACGAGATCATCAGCGAGCGGGTGCTGCGCGAGATGACCCTGCCGCCCTTCGAGTCCGCCTCGAAGAACAGCAAGGTGGCGATGATGATGTGCGCGTTCCAGAAGGTGAACGGCGAGTTCGCCTGCCAGAACAAACACTTGATGCGCGACATCCTGAAGACCGAATGGGGCTACCCAGGCTTCGTGCAGAGTGACTACAACGCCGTGGTCAACGGCTTGCCGGCGGCACAGGCCGGCACCGACCTGGACATGATGGGCTACCAGATGAACAGCACGGTGCTCAAGCCGTTCCTGGACAGCGGCGAGCTGAGCAGCGCGACCATCGATGACAAGGTGCGGCGCATCCTCAAGCAGATCTACCTGTACAAGTTCGACAGCAAAGCGCCGCTGACCAGCCACAACATGAACAGCGCCACCAGCAACCGCGTGGCCTTGAACGCCGCGCGCGAAGGCATCGTGCTGCTGAAAAACCAGAACAACCTGCTGCCCCTGGATGCCAAGAAGGTCAAGACCATCGCGGTGGTCGGCAACCTGGCCAAGTACGCACCGCCCACCGGTTTCGGCAGCGCGAATGTGATGGCGGCCAACTACATCAGCGAGCTGAGCGGCCTGCAGCAATTGGCGCCGGGTGCCAAGGTCGAGTTTATCGACGGCCTGTCCCTGGACCCGACGGCCTCCAATTGGACCCACACCGACAACGACGGCAACAGCGTCAAGGGCGTGAAGACCGAGTTCTTCAGCAACACCAACTGGTCCGGCGACCCGGCGGCCAGCCGCACCGACCGCCATGTCGACCTGGACTGGTCCACCGACAGCCTGCCGGTCAACGGCGATACGGCGGCCACCTCGATCCGCTACAGCGGTCAGATCACCCCGACGGTCAGTGGCGAGCAAGTGTTCAAGGTCCGCGCCGACGGTGCCGTGCGCCTCTACGTCAACGGCAAGAAAGTGCTGGATAACGGTGACGGCAAGCCGCTGCCCAACAACAGCATCCCGCCGACCATTCCGGTATTCGCCAAGGTTAATCTGGAAGCCGGCAAAGCCGTAGACATCAAGCTCGAATACTCGCGCCGCAACGGCTACCTCTCGACCATGGGCGGTCTGGTGGGCGTGCAGATGAGCTGGGCGTCGCTGGTCGCACCTCAGGACCTGGCCAAGTACGACGCCGTGCTGGTGGCGGCGGGTAACAGCAATGAATACGAAGGTGAAGGCTTCGACCACAGCTTCGACCTGCCGGAGTTCCAAGGCCAACTGATCCAGAGCATCGCCAAGGTCAACCCGAATACCGTGGTCACCCTGCACGGCGGCACCGGGCTGAAGATGAGCGACTGGATCGAGCAGGTACCGGCCGCCTTGCATGCGTTCTACCCTGGGCAGAACGGCGGCCAGGCGCTGGCGGAGATCCTGCTGGGCAAGGTCAACCCGTCGGCCAAGCTGCCGATCAGCATCGAGCGCAACATCGAAGACAACCCGATCTACGCGACTTTCCCCAAGTTCGACAACCAGGAAACCCTGGCCGAGATGAGCTACAAGGACGATCTGTTCCTGGGCTATCGCGGCTACGAGAAAAAAGGCATCAAGCCGCTCTACCCGTTCGGCTATGGCTTGTCGTACACAACCTTCGGCTACAGCAACATCAGCGTGACGCCGGGGGTGGCGGTTGCAGGGGCGCCGATCAAGGTGTCGTTTGACCTAGCCAACACCGGCAAGGTGGCAGGCGCCGAAGTCGCCGAGCTGTACGTGGGCCAGAACAACCCGAAAGTCGAGCGTGCGCTCAAGGAACTCAAGGGCTACAAGAAGGTGTTCCTGAAGCCGGGCGAGAGCAAGCGTGTGACCATCGAGCTTAACGACCGCTCGCTGGCCTACTACGACGTCAAGAGCAAGCAATGGGTGGTGGACGCTGACAGCTTCAACCTGTCGGTGGGCGCGTCGTCCCAGGACATCCGCCTGAACGCCAAGCTGGTCAACCCGTTCCGCCAGGAACTGTCGACCACCACCAGCAACCCGCTGCCGCGTTCGGCGCTTAATTCGACGCTGCGTGAATCGACGGTTAAAACCGGCGGCGTGCTGCATCAGAATGAAGGGGATGGCGGCACCAGCGACGGTGATGGCTATGACATGAGCGATGACACAACCCAGGGCAGCGCTGCCGGTAACTGACGGGTAACAGAAGGTGCTTTTTGTGGGAGGGGGCTTGCTCCTCCCACATTTGGACCAGGTTTGGCCTCAGGTTCGGATGGCCGCTTCGACCCGCGCAATGTAGGTATCGAAGCGCGCCACCAAGTCCACTTGCTCGGGAAACCGCAGCCATTGGATCTGCAGGCCATCCATCATGGCCAGGATCTCCTCCACCAGCCCGGCGATGTCCACATCACCGCGCACCTCCCCCGCCGCCACCAGGTCGGCAAACTGCCCTTGCATGCGTTGGTGAATCGCCGCGTAGCGCGCCTGGAACCAGGCCCACGCCGGTTGGGTGTCCAGCAGGCTTTCGGCATTCAGGATGGTAAACGCGCGCACCACGCCAGGCGCCGTGGCATTCGAGCGATTGATCGCCCGCAGGCTGCCGAGCAAACCATTCAGGGATTTCTCCGCACGCACTTCATCGGCAATGCGCTGGTTGACCTCATCGCGCCGCTGCAACACGCCCATCAACAGCGAGATCTTGCTGGGAAAATGATGCAGCAACCCGGCCACCGAGATCCCCACAATGCCCGCCACCTGGGCCATCGACGCACCGCTGTAGCCTTCCAGGGAAAACACTTGCAAGGCAGCGTCCAGCAGCTCTTCGCGGCGTTTTTCACCTTTGGGCGCACGGCGGGTCTTGGGGGCAGGTTCGGTCATGGGCAAATCCTTGTGGGCGGCAGAAAAGCTCAGGCGCTTTCCCGTTCGATCAAGTGGCAGTCCAACAGGTTCAAACGCTGTACGGCCTGCGGCAACACGCCCAGGCTTTGCAGCACGCGGGTTGCCGCGAGGACGCCGATCTCCAGGGCCGGCGGTTTGATCGTGCTCAGGCTCGGCAGCAGCATCTCGGCAAACGGGTAGTCACCGAACCCCAGCACCGCACACTTTAACCCGCAACGCTGCCCGGCCAGCAGACCACCGGCGGCCAGGTTGTCGTTGGCGAAGAAAATCGCGTCCGGCGGTGTGGCGCGGCCCATCAAGGTTTCCATGGCCTGCCTGCCCGCGTCGAACGCTGCGCGGTCGGCGTCCGGGACAAACGCCTCGGGCTGCAGGCCCAGCTCGATCAGGGTCGCGGCAAAGCCTTCGCCACGCTCCTGGGCGCTGAAGTCACCCGCCACGCTGTTGTGCACAAAGGCCATGCGCCGATAGCCCTTGTCATGCAGGTAGCGTGCGGCGGTGACGCCGACCTGATAGTGGGAAAAACCGATCTGCACCGGCGCGCGTTCGGGCACGTAGTCCCAGGTTTCCACCACTGGGATATCCGCGTCGGCGATCATCTTTTCAGTGGCCGCGCTGTGGAAGCGGCTGGTCAGCACCAACGCTGCCGGCGACCAGCCGAGAAACGCCCGCACCGCGCTTTCTTCCTGCTCGGCGCTGAAGTAACTCGACGCCAGCAACAGTTGATAGCCGTGCTGGCTGAGGGTGTCACTGAAGCCCTGGATCGTGTTGGCAAAAATCGGCCCGGAGATGTTCGGGATCACCATCGCCACGATCCGCCCACGCGCCGACGCCAACCCGCCAGCCACCAGGTTGGGCACATAACCCAGCTCGGCAACCACCTGGGCAATGCGTTCACGCCGTTCAGGCGACACCTGCTCGGGCTGGTTGAAGTAACGCGACACGGTGATCGCCGATACCCCGGCCTGGCGCGCCACCGTATTCAAGGTGACGCGCCCGGCGCCACGGCGTTTGCGCGGTTTGTCTTCGTTCACGGGTAAACCCTGTTAACAACCAAAAAGAATATAGGACTAATTTTTAAGTATTTGACGCTCTAAAGCAGAGCTCACAATAATGCCGATGTTAGCGCTAACAAAGCGCGCTGTCTGCTACTCGCTCAAGCGAATGCCCACGACAGTTTCACAGGCGCTGACGGTCGCAGAACCGCAGCGGACCAGGGCATTTCTTTTGAGCGGGCACAGCATGCACAAACACTCTCACTTATTGTTTCTTGCCGGTCTGACCGCGCTTCCAGTGGCCGGCACCGCTGCCGCCGACGAGCCGCAAGCCACCCTCAAAACGGTGACCGTCACCGCCACCCGGCGCGAAGAATCCCTGCAGAAAGTCCCGGTGGCGGTCTCGGTACTGGACGGCGAGCAACTGGAGCGCGACAACCGCAACGGCGTGGCAAGCATTGCGCAACAAGTGCCGTCGCTGAATTTCCGCACGGGAGCATCGAACAAGGACACCTCGCTGTTTGTGCGGGGCGTCGGCACCATTTCCACCTCCCCTGGCGTGGAGCCGACCGTGGCCACGGTGATCGACGGCGTGGTCTACGCGCGCCCCGGCCAGGCCACCCTCGACCTGCTCGACCTGGAGCGCATCGAAGTGCTGCGCGGTCCCCAAGGCACGCTGTTCGGCAAGAATGCCTCGGCCGGTGTGCTGAATATCACCAGCAAGGCGCCGACCGCCGAGACCCACGGCTATATCGACCAGTCCTACTACAGCGGCAATGAAAGCCGCACCCGCTTCGGCATCGGCGGCAGCCTGGTGCCGGACGTGCTCAAGGGCTCGGTCAGCACGCTGTTCGGCAGCTACGACGGCAACGTCGACAACCAGCACAACGGCCAGGAGGTCAACGGCTACAACCACAAGGGCATTCGCGGCAAGCTGGAATTCACCCCCAATGACGACATGACGCTGACCCTGATCGCCGACTACATGCAGTCCCACGACGACGCGCCGAACGGTGTCGTCAGCAAGTCGCTGAGCCCGGCCTTCAGCAACGCCTTGAGCCCGGTGCGCGCGTCCAGCGACAACCGCGACATCAACACCGACACCCGCAGCCATGTGCAGGACACCAACAAAGGTTTATCCGCCCAGTTGGACTGGAACCTCGGCGACTACACCCTGACCTCGATCACCGCCTGGCGCGGCTGGGACAACACCCAGTACCAGGACGGCGACCGCCTCGGCAGTGTGACCGCCGCGTTCCCCGGCACCGCCGACAAGGGTCAGCTGGACTTCGACCAATACTCCCAAGAGCTGCGCCTGGCCTCGCCCAAGGGTGAATTCCTGGAATACGTCGGCGGCCTGTTCTACATGCACGGCAAGGACGAAGAAACCTACCAGCGCGCACTCACTACAACCACACTCACCACCACCACCCGCACCGAGCGTGGCGTCGCCGACTACAGCACCACCAGCGACAGCTACGCCGCGTTCGGCGAAACCACACTCAACTTCACCTCGCGCTTTCGCGGCATCGCCGGCCTGCGCTACACCCATGACGATCTGAAATACGATCACCGCCGTGTGTCCACCTCGGCCACCACCGTCAGCGGGATTCAACCGGCCACCTCCAGCTCCGGCTCGGTAGACGAAGACGGCTGGTCCGGCCGCCTCGGCGTGCAGTACGACATCAGCGATAACGTCACCAGTTACCTGACCTATTCACGCGGCTACAAGGGCCCGGCCTACAACGTGTTCTTCAACATGCAGCCGCGCGACACCGATGCGCTCAAGCCGGAAACCTCCAATACCTGGGAAGCCGGGATCAAGGCCACCGCCTGGAACAACCGCTTGACCACCAATCTGGCGGTATTCCACAGCGACTACGACAACTACCAGGCCAACTTTTTCGACACGGTCGCCGGCCAAGTGGTGACCCGTTTGATCAACGCCGGCAGCGTCAGCACCGAAGGCGTCGAGCTGGATTACGCCTTGCAGGCCACCCAGCAACTCAAGCTCTCCGGTGCCCTGGCCTACACCCGTGCACGCATCGATGAATTCGCCTGCCCGGCGGGCGCGGCGGCCACCTGCAACGTCAATGGCAAACCGCTGCCCTACAGCCCGGACTGGAAAAGCTACGTACGCGCCGACTACACCATCCCGCTGGATAACGGCCTGGATATCGAACTGGGCACCGACTACAGCTGGCAAAGCGAAGTGCAGTACGACATCAGCCAGAACCTCGACACCAAGCAAGGCGCCTACGGCATCTGGAACGCCAGCGTGGCCCTGGCCGACTACAGCAACGGCTGGCGCGTGGCGCTGCTGGCGAAAAACCTCGCCGACAAATCCTACTCGCCGCTGCTGGCCAGCGGCGGCAACTACATCTACCGCGCCGTACCCCGTGACGATGAACGTTACTTCGGCGTGCAACTGCGCAAGGATTTCTGACATGAGCCGTCAACTCAAACTCGGCGCCTTTCTCATGGCCACCGGGCACCATGTGGCCGCCTGGCGCCATCCGGACGTACCGGCCAATGCAGGGCTGGATTTCGCCCAGTACAAACACCTGGCGCGGGTGGCCGAAGCGGCCCGGTTCGATGCGCTGTTCGTGGCCGACAGCATTGCCACGCCCACCGGCGAGATCGCCAGCCATATGGCGCGCTCGGATCATTTCGAGCCGCTGACCCTGCTCTCGGCGTTGAGTGCAGTGACCGAACATATCGGCCTGATCGCCACCGCAACCACCACCTATAACGAGCCCTACCACGTGGCGCGCAAATTCGCTTCGCTGGATCACCTGTCGGGAGGGCGCGCGGGTTGGAACCTGGTGACCTCGGACGCCGCTGCCGAGGCGCAGAATTTCGGCCGTGATGAACACGTGGACCATGCCGAGCGCTACCGCCGCGCCCGCGAGTTTCATCAGGTGGTGACGGGCCTGTGGGACAGCTGGGAAGACGACGCCTTTGTGCGCGACAAAGCCAGCGGCAACTACTACGACCCGGCGAAGCTGCACGTGCTCGACCATGCAGGCGAACACTTCCGGGTCAAAGGCCCGTTGAACGTGGCGCGCTCGCCCCAGGGCCAGCCGGTGGTCGTGCAGGCGGGTTCGTCGGAAACCGGCCGCGATCTGGCGGCGCAAACCGCCGAGGTGGTGTTTACCGCGCAGACGTCGCTGGGCAATGCCCAGGCGTTTTATGCCGACCTCAAGGGGCGCCTGCCTCAATACGGACGTGCGCCGGACTCGCTGAAAATCATGCCCGGCGTGTTTGTGGTGGTCGGGCATACCGAGGCCGAGGCCCAGGCAAAATTCGCGGCCTTCCAGGACTTGGTCGAACCCGAGGTCGGCGTGGCATTGCTCGGGCGCATGCTGGGCAATTTCGACCTGTCCGGCTACCCGCTGGACGGGCCGCTGCCGGAACTGCCATTGACCGACAGCGGGCAACGCAGCCGCCAGCAATTGCTCAGTGAACTGGCCCACCGCAAACAACTGACACTGGCGCAGTTGGGCCGGCGCATTGCCGGTGGGCGCGGGCATTACAGCCTGATCGGCACGCCGGTGCAGATCGCCGATGAACTGCAAAACTGGTTCGAAAACGGCGCGGCGGACGGCTTCAATATCCTGGTGCCCCATCTGCCCGGTGGGCTTGAAGATTTCGCCCAGTGGGTAGTGCCTGAACTGCAACGACGCGGACTGTTTCGCACCGAATACAGCGGCACGACCTTGCGCGAAAACCTCGGTCTGGCCCGCCCGAAAAATCGCTTCAAGGAGGCTCAAGCATGAAAGTCCCAGCACTGTTATTGGCCCTGCTGATGAGTCAGACCGCGTGGGCGGCCGCGCCCGCCGCCCTGCGCATCGGCTACCAGAAAGGCTCCATCGCCCTGGTCCTCGCCAAGGAACATGGCCTGTTGGAAAAACGCTTCCCGCAGACGGACGTGAAGTGGATCGAATTCCCCGCCGGCCCGCAGATGCTTGAAGCGCTGAACGTGGGGGCACTGGATGTGGGCTCCACCGGCGACATCCCGCCGCTGTTCGCCCAGGCCGCTGGCGCCGACCTGGTGTACATCGGTGCCGAACCACCCAAGCCCAGCGCCGAAACCATTCTGGTGCGCAATGACAGCCCACTGCGTTCGGTGGCGGATCTGAAAGGCAAGAAGGTCGCCTTCCAGAAAGGCTCCAGCTCCCACAACCTGATCCTGCGCGCGCTGAATAAAGCAGGCCTGAGCTACAAGGACATCCAGCCGGTGTACCTGCCACCCGCCGATGCCCGCGCCGCGTTTGAGCAAGGTAGCGTGGATGCCTGGGCGATCTGGGAGCCCTACTCGTCCCTAGCGTTGAGCCAAAGCCCGAGCCATGTGCTGGCCAATGGTGAAGGGCTGGGGTTGTCGGGGCCGGTGTACACCGCACGGCGTGAGTACGCGCGGGACAATGCTGGGTTCGTGCATGACCTGCTGGGTGAGTTGACCGCCGCCGAAGCATTGACCCGCAGCCAGCGCGAGGACAGCCTTAACGTGCTGACCCACTTCATGGGCCTGCCCGCCGACGTGGTTGCGCGCTATATGGACAACCGCCCGCCTTCGCCGATTTTGCCGATTGATGAGGGGATCATTCAGGCGCAGCAGGCAACGGCGGATTTGTTTTTCCAGAACCGGTTGCTGCCCAAGGCGATCGAGGTGAAGCAGGCAGTGTGGAATCCCGAAGCCCACTGAGATCCAATGGCAAATGGGCTGTTGTGGTGAGCGGGGGCAAACGCCCTCTCACATTTTTTGACCGCGTCAGCCGTGAGTGCGGGTGCTTTTTTCCACGACGCACATCGGCGTACCGGAAACCGGCTCATTGATGATCTGCACCTGCACCTCGAACACCTCACGCATCAACTGCGCATTGATCACCGCCGCCGGCGTGCCAGCGGCCACCAGCCTGCCGCCGTGCATCACCGCCACATGCTCGGCATAACGACAGGCCTGATTGATGTCGTGAAGCACGGTGATCACGGTCTTGCCTTCAGCGGCCAGTTCGCACATCAGGTCCATGAGTTCGACCTGATGGCTGATGTCCAGGTAGGTCGTCGGTTCATCCAGCAATACCACCGGCGCGTTCTGCGCCAGCACCATGGCCAGCCATGCGCGTTGGCGCTGGCCGCCGGACAGGTCCGCCAGGGCGCGGTCGGTCAGGTTGTCCAGTTCCAGGCGCTGCATGGCCTGGGTGACCTGGGTTTGATCGCTGCCACTGAGGCGTCCCCACAGCGAGTTGTGCGGACTGCGGCCATAGGCAACCAACTGGCGCACGCTGACGCCTTCCGGCACGGGCAATACCTGCGGCAGAAACGCGATCTGCCGCGCCAACTGGCGGGCGGACAAGGCGCTGTACGCCTGGCCGTCGAGGGTCAGTTCACCCTGCGTGGGTTTGAGAATGCGCGCAAAGGCCTTGAGCAAGGTGGACTTGCCGCAGCCGTTGGGCCCGATCAGCGCGGTGACTTTGCCCGCCGGTGGCGCAAACGAAAGGCCCTGCACGATACGTGTGCCGCCGTAGCCGATATCGAGCTGGCTGGCCTGGAGAATACTCATGTCATCAACCCTTGAACCGTGCCAGCAACCAAAGAAAATACGGTGCGCCAATCACCGCTGTAAGTACCCCGGCGGGGATTTCGCTGGGCGCGATCAACGTGCGCCCGAGCGTATCGGCCAGCACCAGTAAAAGCGCACCGATCAGCATCGCCGCCGGCAGCAGGTACTGGTGATGCCCGCCCACCAGCCGCCGCGCCATGTGCGGTGCGACCAGACCGATAAAGCCAATCGGCCCGATCACCCCCACGCCCAGGCTGGTGAGCAGCACCGCGCAGGCCATCGCCAGCCAGCGCGTGCGGCTCAGGGCGGTGCCGAGGCTGTGGGCGGCTTCATCGCCGAGGGCGATCAGGTTCAGCGGTTTGGCCAGGCACAGCCCCAGCGGAATCAGCAACATAAACGGCAGCACCAGCGCCACATGGTGCCAGTTGCGGCTCCACAGGCTGCCGGTAAGGGCGAGCAGCGCGGTGTTGATATCCAGCGGGTGGGACAGGATCAGAAACTCGGTGACGCTGGACAAGGTCACCGCAATCGCCACCCCGGACAGCGCAAAACGCACCCCGGAAAAACTCACGCCAGTGTTGTACAGCGCCAGCAACAAAGCGCCGCCGGCACCGCCCAGGCAGGCCACCAGCGGCAGCCAGGCAACCGGCAAGTGCGGCCAACTGATGATCGCCACGGTCAGCGCCAGCCCGGCACCTTGGGTCACGCCGAGGATTTCCGGCGAGGCCAGCGGGTTGCGGATCACGCCCTGCACAATCGCCCCGGCCAGGCCAAAGGCGGCGCCGGCGAGGATCGCGATCAGGCTGCGCGGCAGGCGGTGGTTCCACACTTCGAAGTCGAGGGCGTCGTGGGCCAGCAGGCGGTCGAGGACGGTCACAGGCTTGAGCCACAGCGTGCCGGCGCTGAGGCTGACGAAGGTCGCCAGCAGCAACAGGCCGAGCAGCAACCACAGGCGAAAACGGGGGCGAATCATAGGGCGCGCCTGGCAAGGAATAAAAAGAACGGTGCGCCGATCAACGCGGTGACCACACCGGCCGGGGTTTCCACCGGAAAGGCCACGGCGCGGCTGAGCAGGTCGGCACCGAGCACGATCACCGCGCCCAGCGCCGCACTCAGCGGGATCAGCCAGCGGTAGTCGTTACCGAGAAACTGACGCAGGATGTTCGGCGCAATCAACCCGACAAAACCAATCGGCCCCACCGCGCAGACACTGGCGCCCACCAGCAACAGGCTGGCGACAAACACCTGCAAGCGCAGGCTGGCGATGCCCACGCCCAACGAGCGGGCGGCGTCTTCGCCGAGGTTGATCAGGTTCAGGCGTGGCGCGCACCACAGTGCCCACAGGCCGCCGATCAAGGTGCACGGCCACAGCAGTTGCACCTGGGCCGCGCCCACATTGGCGAGGGAGCCGGCCAGCCAGTTCAATACGCTTTGCGCTTGGGCCTCGACCAGAATCACCGTGAGCCGGGTCAACGCAGCGCACAACGCGGCCACCGCAACGCCGGCCAAGACCAGGCGGCCTTGGGCCGTGGCCGGCGACCAGGCGCCACCGAGACTGAACACCGTGACCCAGGCCAGCGCACCGCCCAGGCAGGTCATCAACAAGGCACCACCGGCAAACGGCGGCGCGACCAAACCTGTCGAGAACAACGCCAACCCCAACGCCGCGCCCGCCGTCACGCCGAATAACGACGGCGAGGCCAGGCGGTTACGGGTGATGCCTTGCATCAATGCCCCTGCGAGTCCCAGACAGGCACCGACCAGCGCCGCGCACACCGCCCTGGGCACACGCAGTTGGGCGACGATATAGGCCATATTGCCGCCGACAGCACCTTGATGAACCAAGCCATTCCAGGCATCCGTCGCGGTCAGGGTGAACGGCGACCAACTGTACAACGACAACCAGAACAGCACCGCGCCGAGCAGCACAATGCCCGCCGCCGCGAGACTACGCGCCATGCTTATTGGCTCAGTACGGCGTTGCCGCCCTTGAGAATCGCCAGGGCGTCTTCGGCGATCTGCTCCGAGGCCAGCACCCCACGGTTGCGCGCCCAGCTGTCGCCATCCACTTCGGCCACGTGTTGATTACGTACGGCGCCGAGCACTTGCCACAGCGGTTGTTTGCTCCAGCTGTCGACGATGCTCGGGCGGCGGTAATGGCCGACCAATAACCAACCAGGATCCAACGCCAGCAGTTGCTCCAGGCTGACGAATTCGGTAGGGGCGGCATTGGCGCGCACCGACGGCACTTTCAGGCCAATGGCCTGGAGCACGCTGCCGGCGTAGGAGTCCGGGCCGTGCACGGAAAAGCTGTCTTCGCGGGCGACGCCGAACAGCACACTGGCACCGGCGGGGATCTGCTGGGCAATCTTGTTCAGGTTCGTGCGGTTCTGGGCGATGCGCGCTTGCATCTGCGGGCTCTTGCCCAGCGCCTTGCCGATCAGCTCGGCGGACTTGAGGCTGCCCTCATAGTCTTCACCACGGGACGGCAACAGCAGGGTCGGCGCGATGCTGGCCAAGTCGCTGTACAGCGCTTGATGGCGATTGAGGTCGGCGACGATCAGGTCCGGCTTGAGCCGGGCGATTTCCTCGATGCTCGGCTGCGAGCGCAGGCCCACGGATTTCCACTGGCCGATGGCCTGGCGCACGCGGGGCAGCACGCGATTGGCGTCGCCATCATCGGCGGCACCGACCGGCGTGACGTCAACGGCGGCGAGGCTATCGAGAAAGGAGAACTCCAGCACCACCACGCGCTTGGGCGCATCGGGCAGATGCACTGCGTGCTGGCCGTCGTTGAGGTCGATGGGGGCAGCGTTCAATACGCTGGAGGAGAACGCCAGGACGCAGGCGGCAAGGATCGGGATGGAGCGCAGCATTGGCATGACAGGTACCTCGGCGTTAAAACACCCCAGCTGGACAGGCTGGGGAAAACGGCGGGTACTATTCCATATCAGGGCAGCGTGATCAAAAAACATTCTCATTAACTGATGGGTTTCCACCTGTGGCAAGCGGGCTTGCTACAGGTGGGAAGGCATCAACCCACACAGGATGCACAGGTATCAGAAGTCGACAGTGGCCGACAGCAGGTAAGTGCGCGGGGTCGACAAGGTCAGGCCCGGCTCGCTGTCATCCGATGCGCCCGCCGAACTCCAGTAGCGCTTGTCGGCGACGTTCTCCACATTGGCCCGCAGGGTGATGTGTTTGTCGTCGACCTTGAACCCGTAGCGTGCACCCACGTCGATGCGATTCCAGGCATCGATTTCCTTGACGTTGGACTGGTCCAGGTACTGCGAGCTGGAATGGATGCCACGGCTGGTCAGGGTCAGGCCTTCGAGCATCGGCACGTCCCATTCGGCGCCCACGTTGACGTTGTACTTGGGCGTGGCCGGAGCGCGGTTGCCGTCCCAGGCGCCGTTGGTGGTGTCCTTGAGTTTGCTGTCGATGTACATCACACCGCCGAGCAGGCGCACACCCTTGAGCGGTTCGCCGAATACACTCAGCTCGGCGCCGGTGTTCTCGCGCTTGCCGTTAGGCCCGAACAGCCTCGACGTAGCGTTGGTCTCGTAGGCCGGTTGCTTGATGCGAAACACGGCGGCCGTCACGGCGAAGGCACCGGCGTCGTACTTGGCGCCCACTTCCACCTGGCGACTGACAAACGGCGGGAAGATCTCGTCTTCGTTGCGCGACGTGGACGGCGCGATCTTGCCCTGGCTCAGGCCTTCCATGTAGTTGGCGTACAGCGACAGTTTGTCGGTGGCCTTGAACAGCAAGCCGCCGGAGGGCGAGAGCTTTTCTTCGTCGTAGTTGGTTTTGCCTTTGACGCCATCGCTCCAGTCGTCGACTTTTACCCGCTGCCAGCGCGCACCGAGGGTCAGCAACAGGCGGTCTTCGAAGAAGCCCAAGGTGTCGGAGAGGGCCACGCCGCTGAAGCGGTTTTCGGTGTAGACCTTCGCATCCTGACGCGTGGCCACGGACGGCGTCGCGGTTTGCACCGGGTTGTAGAGATTGCTCGATGCGTTGGCATAACGCGCGCCACCGTTGGTGAAGTCCATATAGAAGTCGCTGAGTGCCAGGTTGACCTCATGGCTTACCGGCCCGGTATGGAACCAGTTGCGCACGCCGGCCGTGGCGGTGCGCACGTTTTCATCGCGGGTGAAATCCCGCGGCGATACCGTGAACGCGCCGGCCGCATTGCTCACCGACACTGCATGGCGCAGAAATTCGTGATTACTTTTACGCGCCCCCACGCCGCCGTAGAGCATCACCGAGTCACTCAGGTCATATTCGGCATTCACCGTGCCGAAGGTGTCCTTGGTGCGGGCCTTGCTCCAGGATTGCGCGTAGTTGCGGCGCACATCGTTGGCGCTTGGCACCGGCGCAGCGACGGCGACCTGCACACGCTCTTGCGGTGCATCGGTGTCACGCTCGGTACGGCCGATGTCGGTGGACAGGCGCAAGCGCTCGCCCCGGAAATCCAGGCCCAGCACGGCCATCTCGCGGTCGACGCTCTGGTGATCCCATTCAGTATCGCCGGACTGCTTCACGCCGTTGAAGCGCAGGCCGAACTTGTTGTCCTCGCCAAAACGCCGGCCTACGTCCACCGCGCCGCCGGCCTGGCTATCCGAGGCCCAACTGCCGGTGAACGAGGTGATGTCCTTGTCGGTGGCGCGCTTGGGCACCACGTTGATCCCGCCGCCCACACTGCCACGCGGCGAGATGCCGTTGATCAACTGGGTCGGGCCTTTGAAGATGTCGACGCGGTCGGCCATTTCCATGTCGATGGTGTAGGTCGGCAGCACGCCGTAGAGGCCGTTGTACGACACATCACTGTTGAACAGGCTGAAACCGCGAATGGTGAACTGCTCGTAACGCCCACCGGCCGGGTTGGTAGCGCGTACCGACGGGTCGCTGTTGATCAGGTCACCGAGGGTGCGCGCCTGCTGGTTCTTCACCGCATCGGCGGTGTAGGTGGTCATGCTGAACGGCGTTTCCATAAAGTCCCGCGTGCCCAGCAACCCTTGGGAACCACGGCGTGCCACTTGGCCACCGGCGTAGGTGTCGCCGTCGTACAGGCCGGTGGTGCCGAGGATGGAGGTCGGCGCCAGTTCCAGGGTGCTGCCCTCCGGCGCCGGCATCAGCATATAGGCCTGTTCGCCCATGGGTTGCAATTGCAGGCCGGAGCCTTGCAGCAGGCGTGCGAAGCCCTCTTCCACGCCGTACTCGCCGGACAAACCGCTGCTGCTGCGCCCGCTGACCAGCGCCGGGTCCACCGACAGGTTGACGCCCGACAACCCGGCAAAACGGGTCAGCGCCGCGCTCAGGCTGCCGGCCGGCACTTGGTAGCTGCGGCGGGCGGCGCTGTCTTCGGCAAAGCTGGTGGGGACGAACAGCGGGCTGGCACTGAGGCTCAGCATCAGGCTCAGTTTGAGCAACGGGCGCAAGCGCAAGGGTAGGACTGCGGGCATGGGAGGAAGCTCTCGATTTTGTTCACTTACCTGCAATGACAGGCGAGGTGAGAAAAAGGGACAGGCTTCGACATTTATTTTTCAGCCTATGGGTATATCCAGCCCCACTTTGACCCGGTCCAGCGTGGAGGAAGCGGGTTTGGCCATTCGGGGCGTGCTCGACAGGGTGAGAAAATTTATCGAAAACAGCCTCGATTCATCTTCAGGGCAGGCCAGAGAATTAGGGCGGCCAGCGAAGTGTCCGTTCTCGCACAGGACACCGATAAGCTCAGCATGCTGGCGTTCGCTCTCCATGAACGCCTACGACAAAAAATGGCGCCCACTGAATGCAAAGGCTGTAACACAGTTAACCAACGCCTCCCCAGGATTGCTGCTACAAAAGCGCCAAAGCCTCTTCACCAGTGACGCTTACCATGAATCAAAAGCCCCCCTCCCATTCATCAAGCGCAGGGTACTGGATGGGCAAGCTGACGCCGCCGCAGGTGCTGCCGACGTCTGTTGCACGAGAAGCACTCCTGGCTTCCATGAAGGAGAACGCACTTGTCCCCCTGACGCTGTTGACGGCTCCAGCCGGCTACGGCAAAACCACCCTGCTGATGCAATGGCATGCAGCACTGCGGCAACAAGCACCCGATACCGTATCGGCTTGGCTGTCGTTGGATGACGCTGATGTCGAACCCAACCGCTTTCTTGCCTACCTGATCCTGGCCTTGGACCAGGCTGGCGTTGAACTGGCGCACTTGCCCCACCTTGCGGCCTCGCAGGCATTGGACGTGCAGCCCCGACGTACACTCAATGCTTTATTGCAGGCACTTGCCCGGGAAAACCGTGTAATCACCCTGTTTCTGGATGACTACCATCTCGCTGCCAGCCCCGAGGTAAGCGCCCTCTTGAGCCATTTGCTGGAGCACGCGGCGCCTTGGCTGCACTGGGTGGTGGCCAGCCGCACACCTCCAGACTGGCCATTGTCACGCTGGAAAGCCAAGGGCTGGGTACACGAAGTCTGTGCGCAGGCGTTGACCCTGTCCCTTGAGGAAGCCCGCGACATTCTCGGCGCTGATCTGGACGCCACTGCCTTGTGCCAGATACATAAGGCCACCGAAGGCTGGGCCGTAGCGGTGCAACTGGCCCGTTTATGGCGCACGAGTAATGACGGCTCGACTTACGGTTTGAGCGCCTTCTCCGGTGGTGTGGCTGATGTTGCCAACTACCTCACCACGCACATCTTCACCCGCCTGTCCGAAGACTGCCAATCACTGCTGCTGCAGACGTGCCTGCTGCAACGCTTCAATGCCGACCTGGCAGACGCGGTGCGTGGTCGTCATGACAGTGCCGAACAGTTGCGCCAGCTTGCGCACCTGGACACCTTGCTGATTCCGCTCGATCCGGAGCGCCAATGGTTCCGCTACCACACCCTTCTGCGTGACTTTCTGCGTCTGCGTGTCAACAGCCGGCAGCGCCAGTCTATTCATCGTGCGGCGGCACACTGGCTCGCGGGCCAGAGGGATTGGAGCCAGGCCGTTCACCATGCGCTCAAGGCTGACGACATCCCCTTGGCAGTGAACCTGGTGGTCAGCGCGGGTGGGTGGGAGCTTGTGCTGCACCATGGCATCCGCTACGCCCAAAGTTTGCTGCAACAGTTCGATGCCGCCACATGCAGCGACCATCCCGATCTCCTGCTGCTCCAGGCCTATCTGCACGCCAAGCTGGGTGATCACGCGCTGTCGACGCAATTGTTGCAACGCGCCAGCGGCAAGGTCGTCGGGAACGCGCGATTAGCCCGCGACCTTCACGTCATCCAGACCCTCGCCGCAGCCTATCAGGATCGTCTGGACACTCTTGATGCCAAAACCCTGACCGTCCACGCCCACTCATCCCCACTCGACCAGACACTCGCACAAGCGACCCTGGAGTGCGTGCTGGCCCTGGCCGCCCTGACGCGCGGCGAACTGGACGCGAGCCTGCGCAGCATCAGAGACGCGCACGTCAAAATGCGCGTCATTGCCAGCCCACGCGGCGAAAACTATTGCCGCATTCACGAAGCGCAAGCCCTGGCACTCGCTGGACGTGTCGACGCCGCCGGTGTGTTGCTGGAGCAGGCCCTGACCTTTGCCACCCAGCAATTCGGCCAGGAAAGTTCGCTGCGGGCGCTGGTGGGCTGTTTCAAGGCCAGGCATCTGTATTGGCAAGGTGAATGGGCGCAGACCCCGCCTTGGCTTGAGGACGGCTGGGCCGCGCTGGAGCATGCCGACGGCTGGCTGGATATTGTCGCCGTAACGGCTGAAGTCACCTGGCGCACACGCTTGCGTAGCCATGGCCTGCACGCGGCGCTATTGGAACTGAACCATGTGGAACAGTTGGCCAATGCCCGCCAATGGCCACGTCTATCAGGGTTGGTGCAGGCCTGGCGTATCGATGCGTGGGTGCAAGGCGGACAATTGCCGACAGCGCGCCAAGCGCTCTTGCAGATGGATCTGGAGCGCACCGCCAACTGTGCCCAAGACTGGCGTAGCCAAGAAGCCGCCACGCTGGCGTTGGCTCGCATGCAGTTGCAGAGCGGTTTTTCGGCTGCGGCGCTGACCCGCTTGCGACGTGCCGCGACAGAGCTAGAGACAAAAGGGCTACTGCTGCCGGCCTGGCGCCTGAGGTTGATGGCCTTGGCCGCCAGCAGCAAGGTGCGAACACTTGATGCCAAGGACACCGCACAGGCCCTGGCCCCGATCATCCAATATGGACTGCCAGGGTTGCTTCTGGAAGTGGGGCCTTGCCTGCTGCCGGCGTTGTTGGAGTATCCGACGCCGCCGCCCATGCTCACCTCGGTGATCAAGCGGTTGCGTGGCTGGCGGGCGCATCCCATGCCTGCCCACAGCGTGTTGAGTGCAAAAGAACGCCAGGTACTGAGCCTGCTCTCCCACGGTCAATCCAACAAAGCCATCGCGCTCGCATTGGACATCTCGGAAAACACCGTGAAGTTTCACCTCAAGCACCTGTTCGCCAAGCTGGGGGTGGACAACCGCACAGCCGCAATCAGCGCGGCACTGCGCCAAGGCTATCTCGACGCCTCGCTCTAAGCCGCCAGCCTACCCAACCGGGTAGGTGCAACGGGCAATCGCTCGTCCCCTACCCGCCCCACCCGTGGTAACTCGCCCCCTGCACTGCCTAGCATCGTGACCATCCGCAGAGGATGGTCGCGACGGCGGTCATCTCCTGTGCCTGACAAGAACAACAAACTTCAGGAGATGCACTGTGCAATCAAACCGCAAGACTGTGCGCGTCGCGACCGATGTGGGGGGCACCTTCACCGACTTGGTGTATTTCGAGAACGACCCCGTCACCGGTCAGCAGACGATCCGTACCGCCAAGGTGGATACCACCCCGCCGAATTTTGCCCAGGGCATTCTGAACGTGATCCGAAAGGCTCGGGTGACCCTGTCGGAGGTCGACTTTCTCGCCCACGGCACCACGGTGGTCATCAACGCCTTGACCGAACGCCGTGGGGTCAAAACAGCCCTGATTACCACCCGGGGGTTTCGCGACATCCTGGAAATCGCACGCGCTAACCGGCCCGACTATTTCAACTTGAAGTGGGTCAAGCCTGCACCGTTTGTTCCGCGCTACCTGCGCCTGGAGATTGCCGGACGCCTGTGCACCGATGGGCGCGAACGCGAGCCGTTGGCGCTGGATGAACTGCCGGCCATGATTGAGGGCTTGCGCGCCAATGGTGTTCAAGCCATTGCCATCTGCCTGCTGCATGCCTATGCCAATCCCAGCCACGAACAAGCGGTGCTGAACGAGGTAAAACGCTTATGGCCCGAGGTCTCGGTGGTTGCCTCGCACCAGATCACCCGAGAATGGCGCGAATACGAACGCTCCAGCACCACGGCCCTCTCGGCCTATGTGCAACCGATCGCCGCGCGCTACCTGGATGAGCTGGAAGCCGGCCTGCGCAGCGAGGGCTACCAGGCGCCGCTGTATATCATGCAGTCCAATTGTGGTGTCGACAGCGTGGCCCATGCGCGCGATATCCCCATCACCATGGTCGAATCGGGGCCGGCCAGTGGTTTCTGGGCGGCGGCCGAACTGGGCCGGTTGATCGACGAGCCCAACCTGCTAGGGCTGGACATCGGCGGCACCACGGCCAAATGCGCGCTGATCCGTAACGGCCAGGTCGCAATCAAGACGGACTATTGGATCGAACGCGACCGAATCAACGCCGGCTACCCGATCATGGTTCCGGTGGTGGACCTGGTGGAAATCGGCAATGGCGGCGGTTCCATCGCCTGGGTCGACGCCTTCGACAAACTGCATGTCGGCCCACAGTCCGCCGGCGCCGTGCCCGGCCCGGCCGCCTATGGCCATGGCGGCAGCGACATCACCACCACCGACGCCAATCTGGCGCTGGGCCGTATCAATGCGCAGTACTTCTGCGGCGGCGAAGTAAGCGCCGACCTCACGGCCGTCGCCCACGGCTTCAACGCGCTGAGCGAACGCCTGCAACTGCCTGCCGATGAGATCGCACGCGGCGTGATACGCCTGGCCAACAACAATATGGTCAACGCCTTGAAGCTGGTGTCATTGAGCCGTGGCCACGACCCACGCGAGCTGACCCTGATGGCCTTTGGCGGCGGCGGCGCGCTGCATGCGGTGGCCCTGGCCCAGGAACTGGGCGTTAAAAAGGTCATCGTCCCCCGTGGGGCCTCGGTGTTCTCGGCATGGGGCATGACGCTTTCGGATCTGCGTCGTGATTTGTTCATCAATCGCTTTGTTGACGCCACACAGTCACAGGCCCTTGAGCACACCCAAGCGTTCCTGGAGGAGCTGATGGCCAGCGCCCGCGAGCAGTTCACGGCCGAGGCGGTGCCCCCGGAGCGGGTCGAACTTCAGGTGCATTGCAAGCTGCGTTACCAGAACCAGGAGCATTCGGTGGAAGTACCGCTGGGCCTCGATGAACGCCTGGACAGTGACTGGCTGCATATCGCACAGCGCTTCCACACGCTTTATGAACAGCACTACACCTATCGCCTCGAAGCGCCGCTGGAGATTGTCGGTTTCCATCTGGTCGCTGTCGCCCAAATCGACAAGCTGATCCCCCAGGCTCTGCCCATCACCGGGCGCACCATTGATGCCGCCCGCAAGGGCCGACGCCTCGTCGACTATGCCACGGAGGGCATCCACGAAGCGGCCATTTATGACTACGCCCTGCTGGAGCCGCAGATGTGCTTTGACGGCCCCGCCGTGATTGAGGACGCCGGCACCACCGTCGTGGTTCACCCGCACAACCACGTGCTCGTGGACCGCCTCGGCAACCTGCACATCACGCTCAACGGCTGAGGGGATTATCACCATGCATACACTCGACATCTTCACCCGCGACATTATCCAGAACTCGCTGCAAGCCATTGCCGACGAGATGTTCGCCGCCATGCGCAAAGCGGCAATGAGCCCGGTGATCTATGAGGTGCTGGACATGGGCACCGGCATCACCGACGCCAACGGTGAGATCGCCAGTTCCGGGGCCGGCATCCCGGCCTTTGTCGGCGTGCTGGACAAGGCGGTCAAACAGATACTGCTCCAACATAGCGGCCCCGACGATATCCAGGACGGCGATGTCTTCATCTGCAACGACCCTCACAGCGGCGCGGTGACCCACCTCAATGATGTGGTGCTGGCCATGCCGGTGTTCGCCGAGGGACGCCGTGTGGCCTGGACCGCCAACATTGCGCACTGGAACGATGTCGGCGGCATGGTGCCTGGGTCACTGTCGACCCAGGCCACCGATATCTTCCAGGAAGGTCTACGCCTGTGCTCGGTCAAGCTGATCAGCCGCGGCCAACCGATCCGCTCCGTATTGCAGATCCTGCGTGCGAATACACGCATGCCGGACTTCATGGAGGGCGACCTGTGGGCGGGTGTGGCCGCAGTACGAGGCGGCGCCCTGCGCCTAAGTGAGCTGACCGCCAAATACGGCACGGACCTGTTCCTGCTGGCCATGCAGGACTTCATGGACTTGGGCGAAAAGGTGTCGCGCAAGGCCCTGATAGAGCTGCCCAATGCCTGCCTGTTTCTGGAGGAACCGCAGGACGATGGCAGCCTCTTCAAGGTCACCGTGCAGATCCATGACCATACGCTGACCATCGACCTGCGCGACAACCCCGACCAGTGCGCAGGGCCGACCAACCTGAGCCGGGACGGAACCGTAGTGGCGGCGCAGATGGCCTTCAAGGCGCTGACGGCACCGCAGGGCATCACCAACGGCGGCACCTTTCGTCCGCTCACCGTGCTGACGCGTCCCGGCTCGCTGTTCGATGCCCAGTCGCCGGCGGCTGAAGGCTTCTATTTCGAGAACCTGATCCGCGTGCATGACCTGATCCTGCGCTGCCTGGCGCAGCAGTTCCCCAACCGCCTGCCCGCCGGCAACTTCGCCTCGGTCTGCGCCACCATTATCGGCGGTCGGCATCCGGACACCGGCCGCGTCTTTACCCTGGTGGAGCCAGAGATCGGTGGCTGGGGCGCAGAGCCCGGGCGCGATGGCAACAACGCGGTTTATTCCGGGCTGCACGGCGAAACCTACAACTGCCCGGTTGAGGTCTGCGAGGCCCGCTATGGCCTGTACGTGGAGAGCATGGCGCTGAACGACGAACCGGGCGGACATGGGCAGTTCCGGGGCGGTCGCGGTATTTGCATTGACTACCGCGTGCGGGCCGACGGCAGCTTCCTGACCTGCGGTTACACCCGCTCGGTTGTGCCGCCGTGGGGCCTGCAAGAGGGTCTGGACGGCACGCCCAACTACGTCGAAGTCCTGCGTGGTGACCACCCGCCGGAACGCTACGCCATGGCCAGCGGTGTGCCTCTGAATGCGGGCGACCTGGTGCGCGTACGCACCGGTGCCGGCGGGGGCTACGGGCCACCGGCCGCACGTGACCCCGCAGCCGTGCGCGACGACCTGAAGAATGGCTACCTCGACGAGCCAACCGCCTACGCCGTGTACGGCGTCATGCCCTGATCAAACCGGCCGCCAAGCGGCGGCCTTCCCATGCGTTCACCTACAACAATAAGAGGGAACCGTCATGTTGCAACATCCGTTATCGCGCTGCGGCGCTGTGGTTTCGCTGGCCCTGGCGTTGGGCAACAGCCCTTCGGCCCACGCCGAACAGTTCATTGGCTTTGGCCAGCCAGGGTTACCTGGGCGCTGGGCCTTGGAAACCTTTCCCGTGTTCAACCGCAACGTCGACGGCACTGTACGTGCCGGGGGCAATACGGTGCTGGCGTACTTTTCCGAAACCGGCTTTACCGACACTACCCGCGATCAATTGCAGTTCTGGGTCGGCGCCGTACCGGGTTACGCCAGTACCCAAAGTGCGAAGAACACCAGCCCATGGGGAATTGCCTCCCCCAATCTCGGTTTCGCCTACTACTACAACGTGCTTGAACCCACCAGTGCCTACGGCGCGGCGGACTACACCACGTTCTGGATCAACCCGACGCTGATGGTCGAGTTCCCCAACGGCAACGACAATGTCGCCGGCCACGGTGCCTTTGCCAACCGTTACGCGGTCAGTTTCAGCGTGGCCAACTATTGGCGGCAGGGCAACTTCGCCGCCACCTTCACTCCCGTCGGCGTGCATTACGCCGCACGCAATCGCAACGCCACCGACCTGGGTGACGGCGATCCGCGCCAATTACGTGGTGGCATCAGCTACTGGTTCGCCGACATCGCCGCAGGCTACCTGGTGCGCGACGACCTGTGGCTGGGCCTGCACCACGTCTACCACGTCAACAACCGTGCGGCCTCCAGCTTTGCACCATCGCGGGTGGGAAAGATTGGTCCCTCCATGACCTACACCGGGTTTGCCCAACAAGAGCTCTACCTGTCCGCCAACATAAATGTCGATTACTACCACAGCGCCAACTTGCCGCGCTCCACTGAGCTGACCATGGCGCTGGTGAAGTTCTTCTAGCCCTGGCAACCCATTTAAATTGAGGACATCCCGCATGGATACTGCAACAACCCCTCCCCTCCAGCCCCACGATGTACCGGTTTCGGTACGCTGGCTCAATCCGATTGGCTGCCCCACCTTTGATGCGCCGATTGCAGACTTACTGCACGGCATCAAACAACCCTCGACCCACGTTGAGGTGGTGTCGTTTGATATGACGTCCAGTCCGACACACCTGGAATACCGAGCCTATGAGGCTCTGACCTATGAGCGCACCGTCCGCATCGCCCGCGATTGCGCCCAGCAAAACATTGATGCCTTGGTGATCGGCTGCTTCTACGACCCGGCGCTGGAAGACGCACGGGAAATTTCCGGCAACTGCCTGGTCGTCGCTCCCTGCCAGGCGAGCCTGCAGGTGGCCGCACAACTGGCCAACCGCTACTCGATTATTGTCGGGCGTGACAAATGGATGGAGCAGATGCGCGAGCGAGTACGTGGCTACGGCGCGGGGGATCGGCTCGCGTCGATGCGCGCGTTGGGAATGGGGGTCGATGAGTTTCAAAAAGATCCCGCCCTTACCCGGCGACGCATCATTGAACAAGCCTCCCTGGCCGTCGAAGAAGACGGCGCAGAAGCCATTATTCTGGGCTGCACCATTGAGTTCGGCTTCTTTGAGCAAGTGCAGCGTGAGGTGGGCGTGCCGGTCATCGACCCCGTCGTGGCCGCATTCAAGATGGCCGAAGCCATGGCCGGCATGAAGCAACGTTTCGGCTGGTCGCCCAGTCGCGTTGGCAGCTGCGAGCCGCCGCCTGAAAGCGAAATCAAAACCTTTGGCCTGTTCCAAGGCCCTGTGCCCATCGGCAATCGCGTGGACGCCTAGCCCCTCAACCTTGAGATGGCCGAGTGGCCATCTCCCTCACAGGGACCTCCCCCTTATGAGCGAAGCTATTGCAATGCCCGAGCACCAAGCACGTTCCACCCGGCAAGTGGGCGATGTTTTCCACGATGTGCCCTTGACCCGCGAGCACCTCAAGTGCTGCCTCGCGTTGTTCTTCGTCTTCGCCATCGAGGCGTGGGAGATGATGATCATTGTCTACACCGCGCCGCTGATCGCCCAGGACTTTGCGCTGGATGCTTTAGCCCTGGGCCACCTGATTGGCGCCATGTTCATCGGCATGCTGCTGGGCTCGTTGATCTGGGGCAAGCTGGCCGAGCGCATCGGGCGCAAAGGAGCGGTGATCTGGAGCCTGGCCAGTTACGGCGTGATCTCGCTGGCCAGCGCCTTCGCGCCAGACTACACCACCCTGTACGTGTTGCGACTGCTGTCCGGCGTGGCGGCTGTGGGCATGATGGTGGTCACCTTCGCCCACTACCAGGAGTTGTTGCCTGTTCGCCAGCGGGGCGCCTTGACGGTGTACCTGGCGTCGGGTTGGCCCATCGGCATGCTCCTGGCGCTGGGAGCTACGGTGTGGCTGATGCCCTATGGCTGGCGCACGGTCATTGCGGTGAGTTCCCTCGGCGGCCTATGGGCGCTGGTGGTGGCGCGCTGGGTGCCAGAGTCGCCGTACTGGCTGGCCAGTGTCGGGCGCCAGCCGCAAGCCCGCGCAGTGCTCGCCCGCCTGAGCCGAGGTGCCGTGCAGGTGCCGCAGGACTGCCAGCTGCAGGTGGACCCCGTCAGCCGTGGCCGGCAACGGGAGCTGTTCGCCCCGGCGCTGTTGAAAATCAGCACCTTGCAAATCCTGGTCAACTTCACGTTTTCCTGGGGCTATTGGGGCCTGCAAACCTGGCTGCCGACGTTGCTGCAACAACGCGGCCTGACCCTGCCGCAGAGCTATGGGTTCATCGCGCTGTCAGCCCTGTGCATGATCCCCGGTTACATGGCCGCGTCATGGTTGACCCATCGCTATGGCCGCAAGAAGATCATCGTCGGTTTTATCAGCGCCTCGGTGATCGCCGGCTATGGTTTTGCCAATTCACAAACGCTGGAGATGCTGTACCTGAGCAACTTTGCGCTGGCCTTCTTCAGCCTGGGTGCCTGGGGTGTCTGGGGCACCTGGATCGCCGAGCTGTATCCCACCCAGCTACGCACCATCGGTTACGCCTGGGCGATTCTGGCCCAGCGCATCGCCAACATCCTGGCACCCTCCTTGATCGGTGCGCTGGTGGCCTATGGCGCATCGTTCAACATCACCACCACCTTCATCAACGCCTTCATGCTGGCCACCGTGGTGCTGACGCTGTTCATTCCCGAAACCGAAGGCAAGACGCTGGATTGACGTGCAACGCATCGCGCTTTCACACGAGCCCCTCGGCGGTCACCGACATCCGCCCGCCAGTAACTGCGCTTGAATAGCGGTATGCCCATGGCTGCGACCCTCACCGGTCGCTTCCATCGCCCTTCTACACCCGCGTCAAACACCATTATCAGAAACGGAATTCACCATGAACAATGAACATCAGGTCGGGGGCATTACCCTCGCCATGGATCGTGGCCCCTACCAGAACAACGGTGCCGCCCCCTGGTACTCATCCCTGTACGTCGGCACCCCGCAGCAACCCTTGAAACTCACCCTGGACACGGGCACCAACATCACCTGGGTCACTTCCAGCCTCTGCGCAGCGGATCGGTGCCAACACTACAGCGCAGGCCGGTTTGACTATCAGGCGTCCAGCAGTTTCACCTTCACGGACTGTCTGCAACGGCCCTACAGCTTTGGCCCATGGGGAACCATGCAGGTCGAGTCGGGCGCGGACGTATTGCACATTAACCAAACGACGCTGCCCACCCAGCTGCTACTGGCAGCGGACTACGACGGTGCACAGTTTCACCAGTTGGATTGGGACGGCGGCATTGGCTTGCCCAGCAGCAGCGCCTATGTCGACGGCCGTAGCTCGTTCGTGTTTCAGGCGTTAATGAACAGCGGCAAGGTGGATCCCACACACCCCTTCATCGCCTTCGATTGGGATGCCGCATCACGGCGCGGCAGCTGTCAGTTGGGTGGCATTGATATCAGCAAGACCCGAGGCCCGCACCTATTTCTGCCCTGGTCGCTCTACAGCAAGGTCGCTGGAGTGGAGTACATCTGGTCCACGCAGCTCACCTCCTACGCCGTCGGTGGCGAAGTGTTGGCCAACGACCTGAGCTTTGCCCTGGACTCCGGTTCGTCTCGGTTCAAGGGAGACGACCGGCTGATGCGCCAAACCCTGGCGCGCATCGCCCAAGGTGGCTCCCCCGACGTGGTCCTCGGCTTTGCCGATGGCGAGATCACGCTCGGTGCCAATCTCTACAACGTATTGATTGAGGAAGGCCCCAGCAAAGGCAAAATCCTGCCTCAATTTGAGCCTCTCGGGTTGGCCGACCTGGTGTTGGTGGGTTCATTGGTGATGGAACATTGCTACACCGTCTATGAGTACCGCGTGGTCCAATGTCGCCCGGGAACCTACTCATTGGCACCCGCTGGCGTGTGGCTCTTCAATCGCCCCGGCAGCCCGCAGATCATCACGCGTTCGTCCTCGCAACCGTTCGACACGGCACCGAGACCACTCAGCCACGCAAAGCTCATCTTCAGCGCCACGGCCAAAGCCGAAGCGCCTTCGCGGCCGATGTCGGCCGCCGGCACCTGGCAGAATGACTATGGTTCGGTCATGACGCTGACGGTTGAAGGGAACCGGATCTGCGGCACCTACCAATCCTCGACGGGTTCGACAGGCAAATATGCCGTGGTCGGCTATCAAGCACCCGCCACCGTCCACGCAGAACAAGGCCTTCCTGTAGCACTGGCCATCGAATGGCATTCCTTGGGTGATGAATCCTCTGATCCCAGCTGGAACTGGTCTTCTGGGCTCAGCGGACAAATTCTGCGCGTGAAGGACGAAGACAGGCTGACGCTATCGCATTTGCTGGTAGCCACCAGCGACTTCCCAGGGCTTGCTGACCAAGGCACCTATGTCGACAAGTTGCTGTACCACAGAGTGGCCTCCGAGCCGGAACATCCACCGGTTACCGCTCCCTCATCAAAGCCAGACATTCAAGACGCCCTAAGCGGCACCTGGGCTGCCGCTGATGGAAGCCGCTTGAACCTGCGTGTGCATGCAGGCCAGCGCCATGCATTTGGCTATGTCAGCGGCACACTGTCAGCCGACACCGGCGAAGCGGAAGTGTCCGGCTTCACCGACATCAATGCCCAAGCCAGTGGGCTACCGCTGCAATCGGTTAGCTTGACGGCAACAGGAGTCGAAGGCGCTACGACACTGTGCCTATCCGGCTCAGTCGACTTGAAGGATCACAGTTTGAATGTCCTGGTCATGGCCAGCTCGCCAAACACCGTTGCGCGCAGCTATGTACAGACGCGGGTGAAGTCACTGACGTTTTATCGGCAAGATGCGTGAACGCTGCATCAATTGGGTCAGGTCTGAATAATCGGAAATGTACCTGAGGGATGAAAAAAGACATGCGGTGAGTCTAAAACGTTATTGGTTAAACGCCTGGCAAGGACGGGCGTATATCGCTCTTAGTCAGCCTGCCAGCGACCTTGGCTTTTTGTCCTGGTACCCTACCCTCTGCTATCTTGGCGCACTCTGATCGCAATGGAAGCATCGCAGCATGGACTCATGGAAGATTGTAGCCGCAGCCCTCATGGTATCGATCAACGCTCATGCCTCTGAGGAGTCCGATGACTCCTATAACAACTCGGTGCTGTCTGTACTGATGGCTCCAAGCTACACCGTTGCAGGAACTACCGGGCTCACTATGCTGGCCGCCAATAACTTCAAGCCTGCAAAGGCTGACGCCCTTGCGTTCATTGGCTCAGAAGGCCAGATTCGCGGCGCCCAATTTGAACAGGCAGTGCGCTATTACCGCACGACATACGGCCCTCCCCTGATGACGGACCAGCAACTCGCCCAGGCAATCGTTACCTCTTACTGAGCGCGACCTTTCACGACCTTTTCACAGGCGAGCGCTTATGGTTACCCCAGCTCCTAGCGATCATCCCTTTCAGCCCGCCCTCCCCATCGCGGGCTTTTCTTTGCCTGCAATTTGCCGAGCCCGCCCGCTTTTGGGTGGGGTAGGCTTATCGCACCATCGAATGGGAGCACGCCGCGAGGATCTTCGAAGCCGTCGGCGTATGGCGCCAGGTGAAGGTCGATTCATGCACCGCATAGCGCGTATCACGATGTAATAGTTCATTTGTCCAGATTCAGTAGTTCCTGCATCCGTGAGCCAATTATTCCTTGCAACCACGCAGCATGAAACTCCATTTCTTCCAGAGAAGTACCCTCAGCCAATCGATATACGAACTCCTTGTCCCTCGGCCCCTGACACACGACGCTAAAATGGCCATCGCGGTCGTAACTGGCGAGCACGTAAGGGCAGATACAAATAATGTCGCTAAATGGCACCTGAAGGCCCTTTGCACCCGAACAGCATTGATTACTACAACGACTTTTGCCCGTTCGGACAGCCCGGAGACCGGCTTTGGGTGCGCGAGACGTTCGCCCTACTCGGCAGTGAGGATGGCGTTTGCATGACTGGAACGACCGGCTAGTCAAAGGCGATGAGCGCGATGCCGTCCGGATCTTCAAAGCGAGCTGCAATGTCGGCGACTACGGCCTGTGGCAAGTTCCAGATAAGGCCGACTGGAAATCGGCCGGTGCCGCGATGATGTCGTGTCCCCGTACCTGGTGCACCGCAAGCCGGATCGACTGAAACAGAAGCAGGCACAGACGAAGGACCACTGGACGAAGGTTGAGGGGCGGTATTTGACGCGAGCATTCAAGGAGGCCAGAGAGTCGGCCAACAGCACGCGGGATGGAAAGAAGAGGAGATGCCGGGCTTTCACGAAGTCTGGGCGCTGTCGCTGCACCTGTACAAGAAAGCCGGCAAGGATGGGCAGAAGATCGCAGGTCATGCGAGCGAGGGGATGACCAAAAACTACCAGCGGGACCATGAGAAAATCATCTGGTCAGAGGCGATTCCGGGCCTAAATATCAACGAAATCACCGGGTAGTTTTGCGCAAGTTTTGCGCAGACACAAAAAAGCCGATCTATCTGATCGGCTCAAGTTTCTGATTTTACTCAGGAATAATGGTCGGGACGGAGTGATTCGAACACTCGACCCCTAGCACCCCATGCTAGTGCGCTACCGGACTGCGCTACGCCCCGACTAGGCGTGTTACTGGGTTTGCTTCGTAACGAAGCGATCAGGAATATACCGCAAGCTTTTGAAATGTGGAAGTATTTTAAAAGCCTGTATCACTTCTTCAAAACCACCAGCACATCTTCGAGTTCGGAGATCATCTGGCGGATCATTTGCTTGTATTGGGTGGTGTCGTCTTTGGCTTCATCACCGGACATGCGCTGGCGCGCGCCGCTGATGGTGAACCCCTGGTCGTACAGCAACGCACGGATCTGTCGGATCATCAGCACATCCTGGCGCTGATAATACCGACGGTTCCCGGTGCGTTTGACGGGGTTGAGTTGAGGAAACTCCTGCTCCCAATAGCGCAGCACGTGCGGTTTTACCGCACAAAGCTCGCTGACTTCACCGATGGTGAAGTAGCGTTTGCCTGGGATGACGGGTAGCTCGTCGTTATGACTTGGTTCCAGCATAAGCCTCAACTCGGGCCTTCAACTTCTGCCCTGGACGAAAGGTGACCACACGGCGAGCCGTGATCGGGATTTCTTCTCCCGTTTTTGGATTGCGGCCAGGCCGCTGGCGTTTGTCCCGCAGGTCAAAATTGCCGAAACCGGACAATTTGACCTGTTCGTTGTCTTCCAGAGCGTGTCTGATTTCTTCAAAAAACAGCTCGACCAATTCCTTGGCCTCGCGCTTGTTCAGACCCAACTCTTCGTACAGACGTTCCGCCATCTCAGCTTTCGTCAAAGCCCCCATACGTCACTTCCTTAACGTGGCGTTCAACCTTTGTTCGAGCGAGGTGAGGATATTTTGTGTCGTGGTATTCACCTCATCGTCATTAAGAGTGCGCGATGGATGCTGCCAGGTCAAGCCAACTGCAAGGCTTTTTCTATGCGGATCAATGCCTTTACCCTGATAGACGTCAAATAGCCTTAGGTCTGTCAGCCATTCCCCTGCATTTTCACGGATTACATCCAGAACAGCAGTGGCGGCGACTTCACGGTCGGCGATCAGGGCCAGGTCGCGGCGCACTTCGGGGAAGCGCGACAGCTCGCTGAATTTAGGCATCTTGCCCGAGGCCACTTCAGCCAGGACCAGCTCGAAAACGAAGACCGGACGGTCAAGGCCGAGGGTTTTCGACAGTTCTGGATGGATAGCGCCAACGAAGCCGACCAGGCGACCGTCACGTTCAATACGTGCGGTTTGACCCGGATGCAACGCCGGGTGGCTGCCTGGAACGAAGGTGAACGCATCCAAGGCACCGGCAAAGCCCAGCACCGCTTCCACGTCAGCCTTGACGTCGAAGAAGTCCACGGCGTCGCGGCCCTGTGCCCAACCTTCAGGCAAGCGGCTGCCACAAACCACACCGGCCAGCATCGGTTCTTGCTTCAAGCCATCGAGCTGCCCCACGAAACGCAGGCCGCTTTCAAACATGCGCACGCGGTCTTGCTGGCGGTTCAAGTTATGGGAAAGCGCTTTCACCAGACCCGGCCACAGCGACGAGCGCATGGCGGCCATGTCGTTGGAGATCGGGTTGGCCAGCAGCAGCGGCTCGACGCCAGGGTTGAACAGTTCGAACTGTCTCGGGTCGATGAAGCTGTAGGTCACCGCCTCCTGATAACCACGGGCAACCAGCAGACGACGCAACTCAGGCAGGTGCGCACGCGCCTCGGCCTTGGGTTGCGGTGCCAGGCGAGCTTGCGGGTAACGAACCGGCAGCCGGTTGTAGCCGTACAGGCGAGCCAGCTCCTCGATCAGGTCGACTTCCAAGCTGATATCGAAGCGATGGCTTGGCACTTCAACCTGCCACTGCCCTTCCCCACCTGCAGAAATACCGAGGCCGAGGGCCGACAACAGCTGCTCGATTTCAGCAGGTTCGATAACCAGGCCGAGCATTTGCTCGACGCTCTTGGCGCGCAGGGTGATCGGTGCCACCGACGGCAGATACTGTTCGCTGACCGTCTCAGTGATCGGGCCGGCTTCGCCACCCGTGATATCCAGCAGCAGGCCAGTGGCGCGCTCCATGGCTTCACGGGCCAGTTGCCAGTCCACGCCACGCTCGTAACGGTGCGATGCATCGGTGTGCAGGCCATAGGAACGGGCCTTGCCAGCGATAGCGATTTGATCGAAGAACGCGCTTTCGAGGAAGATATCGCGCGTGGTCGCGGACACACCACTGTGCTCACCACCCATCACGCCGGCAATCGCCAGAGCGCGGGAATGGTCGGCAATTACCAGAGTATCGGCGCGCAGAGCCACTTCCTGACCGTCGAGCAATACCAGCTTCTCGCCTTCTTCAGCCATGCGCACGCGGATGCCGCCGTTGATCTCGGCGAGATCGAATGCGTGCAGCGGCTGGCCCAGCTCCAGCATCACGTAGTTGGTGATGTCGACGGCAGCGTCGATGCTACGCACGTCGGCGCGGCGCAGGCGTTCAACCATCCACAGCGGGGTTGGCTTGGACAGGTCAACGTTGCGGATCACGCGGCCCAGGTAACGCGGGCAGGCGTTTGGCGCCTGCACCTCAATCGGCCGCACTTCATCATGTACGGCAGGCACAGTGGCCACCACTGGACGGGTAACCGGGGCGTTGTACAGCGCGCCCACTTCACGGGCCAGACCAGCCAGGGAAAGGCAGTCGCCACGGTTCGGGGTCAGGTCGACCTCGATGCTCGCGTCTTCCAGCTCCAGGTAAATGCGGATGTCCTGACCCACTGGCGCATCGGCCGGCAGTTCCATCAAGCCATCGTTACCTTCGCCTACCTGCAGCTCGGCCTGGGAGCACAGCATGCCGTTGGACTCAACGCCGCGCAGCTTGGCCTTCTTGATCTTGAAGTCGCCCGGCAGTTCGGCGCCGATCATGGCAAACGGGATCTTCAGGCCCGGGCGCACGTTGGGCGCTCCGCACACGACCTGGAACGTTTGCGCGCCGTTGCTGACCTGGCACACACGCAGCTTGTCGGCGTCCGGGTGCTGCTCGGTGCTCAGCACCTCACCCACGACCACGCCACTGAAAACACCGGCGGCCGGCGTAACGCTATCGACCTCAAGACCGGCCATCGACAGACGAGCTACCAGCTCGTCGCGATCTACCTGCGGGCTTACCCAGCCACGCAGCCATTGTTCACTGAATTTCATCCTGCTCTCCTAATGATTCGTTACGACTAGCGAAATTGCGCGAGGAACCGCAAGTCGTTGTCGAAGAACAGACGCAAGTCGTTCACGCCGTAACGCAGCATGGCCAGACGCTCAACGCCCATGCCGAAGGCAAAGCCCGAGAACTCTTCCGGGTCGATCCCGGACATGCGCAGCACGTTAGGGTGAACCATGCCGCAGCCCATGACTTCCAGCCAACCGGTCTGCTTGCAGACGCGGCAGCCTTTACCGCTGCACATCACGCATTCCATGTCGACTTCAGCGGAAGGCTCGGTGAACGGGAAGAACGATGGACGGAAACGCACCGCCAGTTCTTTCTCGAAGAACACCCGCAGGAACTCTTCGATGGTGCCTTTGAGGTCGGCGAAATTGATATCGCGATCCACGAGCAGGCCTTCGACCTGGTGGAACATCGGCGAGTGGGTGATATCCGAGTCGCTGCGATACACACGGCCTGGGCAGACGATGCGGATCGGCGGCTTGTTCGCCTCCATGGTGCGGACCTGTACCGGCGAGGTATGGGTGCGCAACAGCATGTTGGCGTTGAAATAGAAGGTGTCGTGCATCGACCGGGCCGGGTGATGGCCTGGGATGTTGAGCGCCTCGAAGTTGTGATAGTCGTCTTCGACCTCTGGGCCTTCGGCAATGCCGTAGCCGATATGGGTGAAGAACTGCTCGATACGTTCCAGAGTCCGAGTGATCGGGTGCAGACCGCCCGAGGCCTGGCCACGGCCAGGCAAGGTTACGTCAATGGACTCGGCGGCGAGTTTGGCCGCAAGATCGGCCTCCTCCATCGTCGCCTTGCGTGCATTGAGCACCTCTGTGACGCGCTCCTTGGCGACGTTGATCAGCGCACCGACTTGCGGACGCTCTTCAGCCGGCAAATTCCCCAGGGTCTTCATCACCTGAGTCAATTCACCCTTTTTGCCAAGGTAGTGAACCCGGATTTGCTCCAGGGCATTGATATCTTCAGCGCTTTGCACAGCCTCAAGAGCTTGAGCGACGAGCGCGTCCAGGTTTTCCATGTACAGACTCCAGATACAAAATAGGGGAAGAGCTTGAAGGCTCTTCCCCTATTTATGACGTTTACCACCCTGGGCTACAGGAGCAACCCAGGGTGACTGTCGGGGGTACTTAAGCCAAGGTGGCTTTAGCTTTCTCGACAATCGCAGCAAACACCGCTTTTTCGTTCACGGCCAGTTCAGCCAGAACCTTACGGTCGATTTCGATGGACGCTTTTTTCAGGCCAGCGATGAAACGGCTGTAGGACAGACCGTTAACACGTGCACCGGCGTTGATACGAGCGATCCACAGAGCGCGGAACTGACGTTTTTTCTGACGACGGTCACGGTAGGCGTATTGGCCTGCCTTGATTACCGCTTGCTTGGCAACACGGAATACGCGTGAACGCGCGCCGTAGTAGCCTTTAGCAAGTTTCAGAATTTTTTTGTGACGCTTACGGGCCATGACGCCACGCTTAACACGAGCCATGAGTTACTTCCTCTAGTCTTGATCCAAAAATTAACGAAGGCGCAGCATGCGCTCGACTTTTGCCACGTCAGACGGATGCAGCAAGCTGCTACCGCGCAGTTGACGCTTACGCTTGGTCGACATTTTGGTCAGGATGTGGCTCTTGAAAGCGTGCTTGTGCTTGATACCGTTAGCGGTTTTCAGAAACCGCTTAGCAGCACCACTTTTAGTCTTCATCTTTGGCATGTTCGGATACTCCGCATTCAGTTGATAAACATAATCAGAAGGCCTGCCGTGCCCTGTTGATTACTTCTTCTTTTTCGGGGCGATGACCATGATCAGTTGGCGTCCTTCCATCTTAGGATGCTGTTCGACCGAACCGTACTCGAGCAAGTCAGCTTCAACCCGCTTGAGGAGTTCCATCCCCAGCTCCTGGTGGGCCATCTCACGGCCGCGGAATCGCAAGGATACCTTGGCCCTGTCCCCATCACTCAGGAAACGTACCAGGTTGCGCAGTTTTACCTGGTAATCCCCTTCCTCCGTCCCTGGACGAAACTTGATTTCTTTTACTTGAATCTGCTTCTGGTTCTTCTTCGCCGCGGCAACCTGCTTCTTCTTTTCGAAGATCGACTTGCCGTAGTCCATCACCCGGCAAACGGGTGGGATTGCATCGGCGGAGATTTCCACCAGGTCCAGTTTGGACTCTTCTGCAATACGAAGCGCTTCATCAATCGAGACGATGCCAATCTGCTCGCCGTCAGCGCCAATTAACCGAACCTCGCGTGCCGAGATATTCTCGTTGATCGGGGCTTTCGGTGCAGCTCGTTTATCTTGTCTCATTTCACGCTTAATAATAATTACTCCGAATCTGGGCGACCACGCCGGGAAACCGCTTGCGCGAGGAACTCAGCGAACTGGGCGACGGGCATCGAGCCCAGGTCAGCACCTTCACGAGTACGCACAGCGACAGTCTGCATCTCGACTTCCCGATCTCCGATAACCAAAAGATAGGGAACCTTGAGCAAAGTATGCTCGCGGATTTTAAAGCCGATCTTTTCATTTCTCAAGTCGGACTTGGCACGAAATCCGCTTTCGTTGAGTGTTTTTTCAACTTCAGCGGCAAAATCTGCCTGTTTATCAGTGATATTCATGATCACTGCCTGGGTCGGCGCCAGCCACGCGGGGAATGCACCCTCGTAGTGCTCGATCAGGATCCCGACGAACCGTTCGAACGAGCCGAGGATCGCCCGGTGCAGCATAACCGGGTGTTTACGGCTGTTGTCTTCGGAGACGTATTCGGCTCCCAGACGGATCGGCAGGTTAAAATCGAGCTGCAGGGTACCACACTGCCAGACGCGGCCAAGGCAATCTTTCAGCGAGAACTCGATCTTCGGACCGTAGAACGCACCTTCACCCGGCTGCAGGTCGTACGCAAGCCCCGCACTGTCGAGTGCTGCGGCCAGTGCGGCTTCGGCGCGATCCCAAAGCTCGTCGGAACCGACGCGTTTTTCCGGACGAGTGGACAGTTTCATTTCGACGTCGGTGAAACCGAAATCGCGATAGACGTCCATGGTCAGCTTGATAAACGCAGCGGATTCGGCCTGCATCTGCTCTTCGGTGCAGAAGATATGAGCATCGTCCTGAGTGAAGCCGCGTACACGCATGATGCCGTGCAGTGCACCCGATGGCTCGTTACGGTGGCAGGCACCGAACTCGGCCAGGCGCATCGGCAACTCGCGGTAGCTCTTCAGGCCCTGGTTGAACACCTGCACGTGGCACGGGCAGTTCATTGGCTTGATGGCGTAATCGCGGTTTTCCGACTGGGTGGTGAACATGTTGTCGGCGTAGTTGGCCCAGTGCCCGGATTTCTCCCACAGGCTGCGATCAACGACCTGCGGGGTCTTGATCTCAAGGTAACCGTTGTCACGCTGAACCTTGCGCATGTATTGCTCAAGCACTTGGTACAGGGTCCAGCCATTCGGGTGCCAGAACACCATGCCCGGCGCTTCTTCCTGAAGGTGGAACAGGTTCAGGCGCTTGCCGATCTTACGGTGGTCGCGTTTTTCAGCTTCTTCGATGCGCTGGACATAGGCGGCCAGCTGCTTCTTGTCAGCCCAGGCGGTGCCGTAGATACGTTGCAGTTGCTCGTTCTTGGCGTCGCCGCGCCAGTAGGCACCGGACAGCTTGGTCAGCTTGAACGACTTGAGGAAGCGCGTGTTCGGCACGTGCGGGCCACGGCACATGTCGACGTATTCTTCGTGGTAATACAGGCCCATGGCCTGCTCGTCCGGCATGTCTTCCACCAGACGCAGCTTGTAGTCCTCACCACGAGCAGTGAACACGTCGATCACTTCGGCGCGCGGCGTGACTTTCTTGATGACGTCGTAATCTTTTTCGATCAGCGCGTGCATGCGCTGCTCGATGGCCGCCATGTCGTCCGGCGTGAAAGGACGCTCGTAGGCGATGTCGTAATAGAAGCCTTCTTCGATAACCGGACCGATCACCATCTTCGCCGTTGGGTACAGCTGCTTGACCGCATGGCCAATCAGGTGCGCGCAAGAGTGGCGAATGATCTCCAGCCCCTCTTGATCCTTGGGCGTGATGATTTGCAAGGTGGCATCGGAGGTGATCAGGTCACTGGCGTCAACCAGTTTGCCGTCGACCTTGCCTGCTACGGTGGCCTTGGCCAGACCGGCACCAATGGATGCGGCGACCTCGGCTACGGAAACCGCATGATCGAATGAACGTTGACTGCCATCGGGAAGAGTAATAGTTGGCATGGCGCCTCCTCTCCTAGTGGTGACCCCTACCAAAGGTCACGTGGGTTGGGATGAGCCAGTACAAGATCCAACACCAGGCCGTTCAGTGATGAACGCCTGCCTTACAGCGGCAGGAGCCTTTCGGCCAACCGATAATCGAACCAGAGTGACTGGAGTGAACTAAAAAGAAACTGGCAAGACGGCAAATGGCGCGCCTGGGAATTGCCAGGGCATCGATGCTAGCACAGATGAACGGTCATCGCGCCCACGCCTTCTTACGCAAAGACAAAATAGCGGCGAAAGTGAACTTGGGCTGTACGCATGCCCTCAAACCCACTGAGAATCGCCGTTCGTCCTCGACCCAAAGGAGCATCCTCATGATGCGTTTTACCTCTACCCTCGCTCTAGCCGCTTCCCTGACCCTGCTTTCCCTCGGCGCACATGCTGCGGCCCCGTCGAACTGGCCTGCCGGTGCCCGCGACAGTTTCGTCAGCGATTGCAGCGCGGCCGCCAGCCAGAACGTGGACGCCAAGACCGCCAAAGCCCACTGCGAATGCGGCGCCGACAAGATCAACGCCGAATTGAGCACCGCCGAAATCAAGGAGCTGATGACCAACCAGAACGCCAGCCCTGAGCTCAAAAACAAAGCCGTGGCGGCTATTTCTTCCTGCAAAGTCGTGAAGAAAAAGTAAGTATGCCCCGCGATCAGACGGATTTTCAGCCGTAAAAACAGCCTGAAAACTGCCATTTCTCACAAATTACGCAGCTTTTACGGCTTTTTTTACCAGCTGATATTTCGTGCGAAAGCCCCGTAAATCGGGGCTTTCAGCCAACACAGCGCCTAAACGCAACGCTATTGATTAGCAAACAGTGCCTAGGGGGGGCTCCCAAGTCGAACATTTCGACTATGATAGCCCGGTGTGCCCAGTTGGCCTGAGCAGCACAGCACTACTGAAAATATATGTTTCTTGGAGATACACCATGTCTAATCGCCAAACCGGCACCGTTAAATGGTTCAACGATGAAAAAGGCTTCGGCTTCATCACTCCTCAAGGTGGCGGTGACGACCTGTTCGTACACTTCAAAGCTATCGAAAGCGACGGTTTCAAAAGCCTGAAAGAAGGCCAGACCGTTTCCTTCGTGGCTGAGAAAGGCCAAAAGGGTATGCAAGCTGCACAGGTTCGCGGCGAGTAATTCTCCGCTGAGCTAAAAAAACCCCGTCCATGTGACGGGGTTTTTTATGGGCGCTGCAAAAGCAGCGATCAGCCGCAGTTGACGCGCGTGATCACCAGGTTGTCGTCGGTGTTCAGATTCAAGCGGTCGGAGCGGTATTCAAGCGTGATCATGTCGTTGGGCTTGAGGATCCGCGCATTCTGCGCACCGGCGCGACTACGGGCCTGCTCCAGCAACTGGGGCGAAGCTTTCTGGCCGATTGTGAACTCGGCAGCCTTTGACTCACAGCGGCTATGACCGGCATCGGTCACGGCGGTGTCTTTGGCTGGCTCAGAGGTACCTGGGGTGCTGCAACCCGCCAACGCGAGTGCTGCCAACAAAGTACCGAATGATGCGAGCTTCCAAGGCATGAAGCCTCCTATGATTAAAAAATGGACAGAGATCGTGCGACAGTGGTCTGGCGGATTGGTTTCAAGACGTAAACCGTCGTTGGGCAAGTCTGCCTGACTCTCAAGCAGCGTTCGCCCGGACAATCGTGACCAGATATGAACGCAATCAGTAGATGTCGATATAGTCAAACGGTGGATTAGGCCAGTTCTGCAGCAGGGCATTGAAGATCTGCATGACCCAGACCTCGTCGTTCGCCGCGACATTGCCGACGTAACCGGAGCCCTTGGCCCAGGTCTCCAGGCGAAACAGCAGGCCCTCCGTGTCAGTGCCCGCCACCACGCCAGAAGACAGGTAGGCAATCCCGGCCTTGGTCACACGCAGTTGGGTGTGTTCGTCGTCACTGGCGCTGGCGATCAATTGCTTTACGGCGGCCAGCGTGAGGTTATCGGGGTTATTCAAATCGATTTGCACACGGTTTCCCCGGCAATTAAACAGAGGGACAGTGTCGCACAGCACTCGCGTCATGCCTAAGTAGCAGTGCCAAACACCGCGCAAAATGCTTAACTGCGCCCGATAGAACCGCGCGCCAGCGCATTGCCCCGTATTTCAGCCCGCGAGATTTCCATGACCACCGTAACGCTGCAAGCCGACATCAAAGCCAAGTGGCCACAAGGACAAAGCTCCTACAGCCCCGGAAGCCCGGAGGAACTGGCAATCATCGGTATCGACCTGCTGGTCAAGGAACTCGGCACCCAGGCGGCACAAGCCTTCATCGGCCAGGTATTCGAGAAATACCCGGCCGATCACATGGGGGCACACAACCCCGAGCGCGAATAAGAACCGGCCGACGAACGTCGGCCGGCAAGCGGTTTACTTCAGACGCGCCAAGCGCTCGGTCAACAGATCGAAAAAGCCCTGGGCGTCGCCGTTCTCAACCCAGAACGCGTTCTTCGGTTGTTTCAGGCCGTCGTACCAATCGACGATGGTCTGGCCGAAAGTCGGGCCTTCGCGACTGTCCACCACCACATTGACCTCACGGCCACTGAACAGCGAAGGCTTGAGCAGGTAGGCAACAACGGTGGCGTCATGCACCGGGCCGCCGGGGATGCCGTAGTGTTCCATATCGCCTTTGACGTATTCGTTGAGAATATCGCTGACGACCTTGCTGGCATTGTTCTTGAGGTCGGCGATCTTTTTCAGACGCGCTTCACTGGTCAGCACCTTGTGGGTCACATCCAGCGGCAGGTAAGTCAGTTTGACGCCACTCTTGAGCACAATCTCCGCCGCAATCGGGTCGGCAAACAGGTTGAACTCGGCAACCGGCGTGATATTGCCGCCATTGAAATGCGCGCCCCCCATCACTACAACTTCCTTGATGCCCTGGGTGATTTCCGGGTCCTGGGTCAATGCCAGCGCCAGGTTGGTCTGTGGGCCAAGCATGGCAATCGTGATGCTGTGAGGCTTCGCGGCGCGCAAGGTCTTGATCAGGTAATCAACGGCATTGCCCTCGGCGAGGCCCTTTTTAGGCTCATGCACGGTGACGCCGGAAATGCCTTCCTTGCCATGAATGTTTTCGGCATAGATCGGCTTGCGCAGCAGCGGCGCTGGCGCACCGGCGTAGACCGGGATGTCCTCGCGCCCTGCCCACTCGCGGGCCAGGCGAGCGTTGCGCGAAGTCTTGTCCAGGCGCACGTTGCCGGCGACGGTGGTCAAGGCACGGATGTTCAATTCGTCCGGGGAGGCCATGGCAAAGAGCAAGGCCACCACATCGTCGGCACCTGGGTCGGTATCGATGATCAGGTCGATTTTCTCCGCCGCGTGGGCGCTTGCAGCAGTGAGCGCGGACAAAAGCAAGACACTCCGAAACAGATTTCTCAGGATTGGAATACCACGTTGCATAAAACACTCCTTGTCGTTGGGGAACTCTAGAAAGTTACGCCGGACACCAGCGCGATATTGCAGTAAGGCTGGCATTCGCCGGTGCGTACAACGGCCCGCGCCTGGCGGCTCAGTTGCTTGAAGGCTTCATGACTCAGCAGACGTTGCTCGCCAAGAGCGGCCTGCTCATTCAGCACATTCAGTTCAGACAGAGCGGGCGGCTGCTTGAGCAGGATTTCCTCCGCCAGCACGTGGCTTTCCACCTGCATCTCACTGAGCACGATACGCAAGGTGCTGATGAAATCAGGAATACCTTTGGTCAATGCCAGGTCGATCAACTCGACGCCCGGCGGCACCGGCAAGCCCGCATCACCGATCACCAGAATGTCGCCATGGCCCAGGGAGGCGATCACCCGCGACAGTGCGATATTGAGCAGAGGGGTCTTTTTCATAAAGGTACAAAACCTTGAACGTCATGCAGCGTAGGAATGGAGGGTTGCGCACCGGCACGGGTGACTGACAATGCTGCCGCGACCTGGCCAAAACGGATGGCCTCGGCTTCACTTTTACCGCTGGCCAGGGCTGCTGCGAAACCACCGACAAAGGTATCGCCGGCAGCCGTGGTATCCAACGCCTTGACCCTGGGCGCGACCAAGTGCTCAAAGCCTTTGCCATTCGCAAACAATGCGCCTTGGGCGCCGAGGGTGATAATGACTTTGCCCGCCCCGGCCTTGATCAGTTGTGTGGCAGCCACTTTGGCGCTGTCCAGAGAATCGACTGTCACACCGCTCAGTGCGGTGGCTTCGCTTTCGTTGGGAATCAGATAGTCGACCGAGGCGTACCAATCGGCAGGCAACGGCGCGCTGGCCGGCGCCGGATTGAGGATTACCGTCTTGCCCAGCTCACGGCCGCGCTTGAGGGTATACGCCAC
This sequence comes from Pseudomonas sp. 2822-17, assembly GCF_002742485.1. NCBI lineage: Bacteria > Pseudomonadati > Pseudomonadota > Gammaproteobacteria > Pseudomonadales > Pseudomonadaceae > Pseudomonas > Pseudomonas sp. 2822-17. The sequence continues at coordinate 82,695 of NZ_LJRZ01000738.1, read as the reverse complement.
GGTTTCCATCGGCACTTCAAGCTGGCAGATGATAACGTCGGCGGCCTGCAACACCGCATCAGACGCCTGCAGTGATGCGGGTGTCAGTTCACCGTTGCTGCCGGCGACAATCACAATCGCGTTCTGGCTGCTGTCATCCACCACGATCAACGCCACCCCGCTGGAACCGTCCACGGTGCTGACGGCCTGGCAATCGATACCTTCCACCAGCAATGCACCACGCAACTCAGTGCCGTAGGCGTCGGAGCCAACACAGCCGATCATCGCCACGCTTGCCCCCAGTCGCGCCGATGCCACGGCCTGGTTGGCGCCCTTGCCGCCCGGCACCGTGGAAAACGTTTGGCCGATCAGTGTCTCACCGGCGCGGGGCAGCCGGCTGGCGCGGGTGACCAGGTCCATGTTCAAGCTGCCTACTACCACTACTTTTGCTGGCATACATCAGTACTCATCAATTCGGTTCAGCGGTATTGCGCGAACACACCGGCGACGGGCGCCGTCGACTCGCGCAATACGATGCTCGGCGTCACGATGCGTTGATCGATCGGCAGTTGGGGTGTTGCAATACGTCGCAGTAAAAGCTCGGCGGCCATCTCGCCCAGTTGCAGGATCGACTGGCCGACCGTGGTTAGCGCCGGGTAAACGTAGCGGCCCATTTGAATGTCATCGAAACCGATCACCGACAGCTCGCCCGGCACGCGGATATTGCGTTCGGCTGCGGCACGCAACACGCCGAAGCCGATCATGTCGTTACTCGCAAAAATCGCACTGGGCGGGTTTTCCGCAAGCAATTGCACGGCAGCAGCATAACCGCCGGTGCTGGTGAAGTCGCTTTCCTGCGTGCGATTGGCCAACACTTCCACGCCTGCCTCATGGAGCGCGCGGTGGTATCCCGCCAGGCGCATTTGCGCGACACGGGTATGGGCCGGGCCGCCGATGCAGGCGATGTCGCGGTGCCCCAGCTCCAGCAAGTGCCGGGTCGCCAGGTAAGCGCCCTCCTCATGGTCGATACGCACCAAGTCGACATCAATGCCGTCCAGCGCCCGGTCGACAATCACCATGGGCGTGCGCACCGCGCTCAACCCGGCGGCGAGGCCGCTGTCATCGCCGCCCACTGAAGTCACGATCAAGCCGTCGATGCGTTTTTCCAGCAACACCCGCAAATAGCTGCGCTGCTTTTCTGCGTTGTCGTCGGAGTTGCACAAAATTACGCAGTAGCCGTTGCGCTCGCAGTAATCCTCGATGCCCCGCGCCAACTCGGCAAAGTACGGGTTGAGGCTGTTGGGCACCAGCAAACCAATGGTGGCCGTGGTCTTGGCCTTGAGCGAGCGTGCGACGGCGCTGGGCACATAGTCGAGCTGCTTGATAGCGGCTTCGACCTTGACCCGTACCGGTTCGCTCACTGGGCGCGTCTTGTTCACCACGTGGGACACAGTGGTGTAGGAAATTCCCGCAAGCGCCGCCACATCCTTGATCGTTGCCATGGCTCAGGCGCGCCGACTGGCGCGTTGGCTGCGGTACGTATCGAGGACCACCGCAATCACGATCACGGCACCAGTAATGATGCGCTTGGTGGGCTCGGTGGCGCCGATCTGTGCCAGGCCGGCGGCCAATACCGAGATAATCAACACACCAAAAAAGGTACTGATTACCGAACCACGCCCGCCCATCAGACTGGTGCCGCCGATCACCACGGCGGCGATCACTTGCAGCTCCAGGCCGGAGCCGGCGTTCGGATCTGCGGCTTCCAGGCGCGAAATCTGGAACAACGCGGCCACGCCGGCCAGCAGGCCCATCAGGCTGAACACCAGAATCTTGTAGGGCTTTGGATTAATCCCCGCCAGCCGCACGGCTTCCTCATTGGTGCCGATACCGATGAGGTAACGGCCAAACACGGTACGCGTCAGTACAAGCTGCGCAACGATGATCACCAGCAAGGCAATGATGAAGGACGGTGAAATACCGAACGCAATCGGGTTGGACAGCCAGGCAAACGAATCACCGATGTAGGCCGTACGCGAACCGGTCATCTGGTACGCCACGCCGCGAGCCATTTCCAACACACCGAGGGACACGATAAACGACGGGATTCGCCAGGCCACGGTGATCGAGCCAGTGATAGTGCCGGCCAACGCGGCGCAGCCCATGCCGAGCAGCGCGGCGGGCAATACGCTCCAGCCCCATCCAAGAATCGCCACGCTGACGGCCGACGCCGCCAACGCCAGGACCGAACCTACCGACAGGTCGATACCGCCGATGATCAGGATAAACGTCATGCCCACCGCCAGCACCATCAGGTCCGGGATCTGGTTGGCCAGGGTGCTGAAGGTGTCATAGGACAGGAAGTGATCGCTGAGCACCGAAAACAGCGCAATCATCGCGAGCAAGGCACCCGCCAGCCCCAGATAGGTACCCAGGCCGTAGAAGTTGCCGCCAGTTTTACCGGGGGTCGTTGTGGTTTTCATGGGGTATCCCTAAGCACTGCATCGTTGAGCAGCGCATCACGTTTCTGATAGCCGGCAAAGGCGGCGGCGAGCAATTCGTCCTGGGTCCAGCTGTCGCGCTCGAAGGTCTCGATCAAGCGCCCGGCAGAGAGCACGCCGATGCGGTCGCAGATGAGCATGAGTTCACGCAAGTCGCTCGATACCACCACCAGCGCTTTGCCCTGGCGGGTCAATTCACCGAGCAAGGCATAAATGTCGAACTTGGCACCCACGTCGATACCGCGCGTGGGCTCGTCGAACAACATCACTGAGCAATCGCGCTCCAGCCAGCGGCCAATTACCACTTTCTGCTGGTTACCGCCGGACAGTTCCGACACCAATTGCGCCGGGCTGGAACTGCGGATACGCATGGCGTCAATCTGGCGCTTGGCCAACGCGGTTTCGTCGCGGCTGTTTACCACACCGCCGCCAGAGATCTCCGGCATGTTGCCCAGAGCAATATTGGCGCTGATGGACTGGGTCAGCAGCAGGCCTTCGCCCTTGCGGTCTTCCGTGATCAGGGCGATGCCGTGCCTCACTGCATCCACCGGCGAGCGAATGCTCACCACCTGGGCCGGTGAGCCCAAGGCCACGGTGCCGCTGTCGGCCAGGTCAGCACCGAAGATCAAACGCAGCAATTCGGTACGGCCAGCGCCGATCAGGCCGGAAATGCCATAGATCTCGCCCGCACGCACCTCAAAGGACACGTCGCGGACTTTGTCCGAGCGGCTCAGACCTTTGACGGTCAGGGCCGGGCCACCAATGCTGCGCGGCCCCAGGTCGATGTGTTCACCCAGCTCGCGACCGACCATCAAGGTGACCAGTTGCTCGCTGTTGTAATTGGCCATCGGCTCGACGCAGACCAGTTTGCCGTCGCGCAATACCGCAATGCGTTGGGCGACGCGGGCCAACTCTTCCAGCCGGTGCGAAATGTAGATAATCGCCACGCCCCGAGCCTGCAGGCGGGTGATTTGTTCAAACAGCATCTCGACTTCACGGGCCGTGAGCATGGCCGTGGGTTCGTCGAGGATCAGTACGTGGCAGTCGCCAATCAGGTTGCGGGCAATCTCGACCATTTGTTGATGGCCGATACCCAGGCTACCGACCAGCGTGTCCGGGTCGATGGCATCCAGGCCGACCTGGGCCATCGCCTCGATCGCCGCTTTGCGCAGTTGCTTGCGGCTGATCCAGCCACAGTGGCTGGGCAGGTTATCCAGGAACAGGTTTTCGGCCACGGTCAGCGTCGGCAGCAGGTTGAGTTCCTGCATGACCATGCGCACGCCCAGCGCCTCAGCCTGGGTGCGGCTGGCGGGACAGTAATCCTGACCATTGAATTGCATGTGCCCGGTGGTCGGCGTGACCAACCCGCCGATGATCTTCGACAAGGTGCTTTTGCCTGCGCCGTTCTCACCGGTCAGCGCCAGCACCTCCCCTCGGTTGAGCGTAAGGGTGATGTCGGACAGAACCGGTTGGGCATAGGTCTTACCGATACCGCTGACCGAGAGGACAGCGTTCGGGGCGGAAGATGACATAGGAAAATCTCCAGGCGCCCGCTCAGAGCGAGCGGGCGCTGTTGGGTACCGCCAGGATTACTTCTTGAGGACGAGTTCGACCGGGGTTTCGATCACGCCGTCTTTGGCATCGACTTTCTCACCCTTGACCAGCTTGAGCGCATTCTGGATACCGAACACTGCTTGCTGGGCAGCCGCCTGGTCGGCAGTCGCCAGGACACGGCCGTCCTTCAGCATCGGCTTGATCGCTTCGATATTGTCGTAACCCACGACCATTACCTTGCCCGCCTTGCCTGCCGCACGTACGGCGGAGACGGCGCCCAGGGCCATGTTGTCGTTACCGGCCAACAAGGCCTTGAGGTCCGGGTATTCGCTCAGCATGGCCGAGGCGACTTTCTGGCCCTGGTCAATTTCCCAGTTGCCGGATTGGGTGGAAACGATCTTCATACCGGCAGCGTCCATCGCATCCTTGTAGCCGGCGGTGCGCTGCTGGGCGTTGGTGGTGGTCGGTACGCCTTCAATGATGCCGACCTTGTCGCCTGCCGTCAGTTGCTTGGCCAGGTAGTCGCCTACCAGTTTGGAGCCTTTGCGGTTGTCAGGGCCGACGAAGGGAATCTCGAGATTTTTGCTTTTCAACACGCCCGGGTCCAGGCGGTTATCGATGTTGACGATCTTGATACCGGCGTCAGAGGCTTTTTTCAGCACGGTGACCAGCGCCTTGGAGTCAGCAGGCGCGATGACGATGGCGTTGACCTTGGCGAGGATCATTTGATTGACAATGTCGATCTGCGCGCTGGTATCGGTTTCGTTCTTGATGCCGTTGGTGATCATGTCGAAATCGGCGGCGTGGTCTTTCTGGTACGCCTTGGCACCGTCTTGCATGGTGACGAAGAATTCGTTGGCGAGGGACTTCATCACCAGGCCGACCTTGGGTTTGGCGGCGTCGTCAGCGAATGCGGAGGACAGGGGTAAAGCGGCGGATGCGGCAGCAAGCACAGCGACAGCAAGAAGACGTCCAGCGAATGGCAGCTTCATGGGTTCACTCCGATCTTATGATTATTGTGAGCAACGCTTGCACCGAAGAATGCTTCGGCAACCCTCCCACCCGGGTGGCTGATAAGAGCCTTCACAGCGCTCTTGAAGTACGCCGTGAAACATCCCGCAAACGTTTGCGTTGGTCGAACTATGAGAACCTTGTCGAGATTTGTCAACGGAAGAACACACCCTTTCATGCAAGGCCTCTACCTCCTGCCCTCCCGGGCGGCGAAAGGACGTTGTTAAACATTTCCCCCATCGTTTCGTCCTCTGAAACAACAGCCTTCGGCAGGCGACCCAGGATTTTCCGGTGATCATTTTCGGACAACCGAACGCAATCGCGCAGCTTGTTCGGAAAGCCGGACAGCCGCATCACCCAACCCGTCAAGACCACAATAATAAGCGTTATAAATCAATAAGTTATTTTATATCCGCGAACACAATCGGCCTGGTACAAATCCTGCTCCTACCCAGCACCTCGTGGCATTCAGAATCGCCCGGGCGCTCTAGATGAACCTGCTACAGCACTCATCAAAAACCAGAGAGAAAAATAATGAAATCTGCACTGAAGAATTTTGTTCCGGGCGCGTTAGCCCTGCTGCTGCTGTTCCCCGTTGCCGCTCAGGCAAAAGAAGTCGAATCCAAGGCCAGGCTGGCCAACGTGGTGATCCTCGCCACTGGTGGCACCATTGCCGGGGCTGGCGCCAGCGCCGCCAACAGTGCCACTTACCAGGCGGCCAAAGTCGGTATCGAGCAATTGATCGCCGGTGTTCCTGAGCTTAGCCAGATCGCCAATGTGCGTGGCGAGCAAGTGATGCAAATTGCGTCCGAAAGCATCAACAACGAAAACCTGCTGCAACTGGGTCGCCGGGTCGCCGAACTGGCCGACAACAAAGACGTGGATGGCATCGTGATCACCCACGGTACCGACACCCTGGAAGAGACGGCCTACTTCCTGAACCTGGTAGAAAAAACCGACAAGCCAATCGTAGTGGTCGGCTCCATGCGTCCGGGCACCGCCATGTCGGCCGACGGCATGCTCAACCTGTACAACGCCGTGGCTGTAGCCGGCAGCAAAGACGCGCGCGGTAAAGGCGTGCTGGTCACCATGAACGACGAGATCCAATCGGGTCGCGACGTCAGCAAGATGATCAATATCAAGACCGAAGCCTTCAAGAGCCCTTGGGGCCCGCTGGGCATGGTGGTCGAAGGCAAGTCCTACTGGTTCCGCTTGCCTGCCAAGCGCCACACCATGGATTCGGAATTCGACATCAAGACCATCAAAAGCCTGCCCGATGTGGAAATCGCCTACGGCTACGGCAACGTAAGCGACACCGCCTACAAAGCCCTTGCCCAGGCTGGCGCCAAAGCCATCATCCACGCCGGTACCGGCAATGGTTCGGTGTCGTCCAAAGTGGTGCCTGCGCTGGTGGAACTGCGCAAACAAGGCGTGCAGATCATTCGCTCATCCCACGTGAATGCCGGCGGCATGGTGTTGCGTAATGCCGAGCAGCCAGACGACAAGTATGACTGGGTTGCTGCCCTCGACCTGAACCCGCAGAAAGCGCGGATTCTGGCGATGGTTGCCATGACCAAGACCCAGGACAGCAAAGAACTGCAACGAATCTTCTGGGAATATTGATTCCTGACTGTATAGGTGGCGAGGGAGCAAACTCCCTCGCCACAACAACCTCGCTATTCCTCTCTCCCCGCCCTACACCTCACTCCCTAATTCGTTGTCAGACGAACTTCTTGAATTTTAAGCAGTTGCGAAATTGCCCACAGTTAAATACTGTATGCACATACAGCTTACCAAGGAGTATTCCGTGGCAAAATCCTCTTCCGCAGCGCCCACCCCGCCTGATGCCTACACACGCCTGGCAACTCGCGTGCAAAAAATCATCAATTCCACCAACGCGCAAAAAGCCAAGGCAGCCTTGCTCTTCCGTTTGCCGGAAGAACCGGAAGACGAGTGGCAGCGTTTACTGGAAGAAATCGCGGAGAACGACAACGTCACCCTCGCCTATCGAGATGATGGTGGCGTGCAGATTTTCTGGGTTGTGCCGAAGGAAGATTGATTGAATGAGTGCCCGTTTTATTGCTGTGTGTTGCCTGCTTTTTGCCGTTACCGCTCATGCGCAGGCACCCAGAACCTTCAGTGAAGCCAAGAAAGTCGCCTGGACACTCTACGCCCCGCAATCCACCGAGTTCTATTGCGGCTGCAAGTACAGCGGCAACCGCGTGGACTTGAAAGCCTGCGGCTATATCCCACGCAAAAACGCCAGCCGCGCCGCACGCATCGAGTGGGAGCACATTGTTCCGGCCTGGCAGATTGGGCACCAGCGTCAGTGCTGGCAGGATGGCGGGCGCAAGAACTGCACGCGCCATGACGACGTGTTCAAGCGTGCCGAAGCAGACCTGCACAATTTGGTACCGAGTATCGGCGAGGTTTATCCGAGAGAGTCCCGTTTTTAAGAAACGTTGACACTCTTCCCGATGGCACATTGACAGCAAGATAACCTGCTGATTAGCTTGGCTTTATGAAGCGAATGGTGCTTCACGAGATCGGGACGCTAAGCGGTGAAAATCAAATATGTGAAGGAGATCAACTGGTCAGGCGGCCCCCTCAGCACCTACGCCATCCTCGAAGACGGCCACCTCGCAGAACAGAGCATCGTTCCAGCGCCCACTCTCTTCCTGATACACCTCGCCCAAGAAGGCCAGCAGCCAAATTCCATTCGCTCCTGCGCCCATGACCTCCGAAGCTTCTTCGAGGCACTGCAAGCACACGAACAGGACTGGAGGCTACTCAAAGACGCAGACATGTCGGGCTATCTGTACGGCCATCTAAAAATGGCCAGGTCGTGTTCCAACAAGTCGATCAATCGCCACATTTCTACGCTCAAATTGTTCTACGCGCATGCCTGGCAGATTGGGATGCTTGATGCTCCCGCATCCTTCACCTACCACTACATTTCGGATGAGCAAAAGAAACAGGGTGAGGGGAAGAAGCGAGTCAACTTTGACTTGTATAACAAGTATGTCGAGAGAGACATCTTCGAGACGCTACTGGGTAGCATCAAGGCCCAATCCGCATTTGAAAAAGAACGAGACGAGCTAGTGCTCCATCTTGGTTACTATTGCGGCCTACGCTCTGCCGAGGTGACCGATTCGAGAAATCTACTAACGAGTGATTTGAGAAAGCGCGTAACTCAGGCCGAAAAGGCCAATGACCAAACAATAACGGTACCGATTATCGGTAAGGGCGAGAAGCTCCGGCAAGTCGACATCCCACCCAAAGCTTTCAAAAAAATAAAACACTTTTTGGAAGGAAGGCGGAAAAATATTGCGGATGGGCCGCTGATATGCACCCAACGTGGAACAACCATGTTTAAAGGACATGCGACTAATACCTTCAAGGCAGCACGAGCCGCAGCCGCAATTAATATTGATCAAATAATAGCTGAGCTTCATACGAAAAACCCACACTTGCATTTCGTGACGAAGCGCAGCTTCCTCAAGTTGACCTTTCATGCATTACGACACACCTATGCCACTAACCTTGTCGATTTTTGCTACAAACATGGTTACGACCCCTGGCAATATGTTCCCGAGCAAATGGGGCATGAGGATAAAGCTACAACTAAAGAATATGTGATTTTCGATGGGAAACTTCACCGTCGTGAAAAAATTAGGCGTGCGTTGAACGATGAATATGATGACTGATACTACTGACGCTGTTGCGGACGCCCCCGCGAGCTTGTCCACGCTTGCGCCCAGCCCTATTCATAACTTCAGCCCCTCGGATACCTATGCCATCGTTCCGATGCAAGGTGCTAAGGGCAAGAAAGTCGAGCACCGCCGCGTTGAGATACCGGAGCAATTTCATGGCTGCCCAATCTTTCGCTCTCTGTTGCGATATTTCAACAGCACCGAATGTAAAAACAATTCTTTGATAGATGCCTATAATAGAATCTTGAGATTTAACACTCTCGCCAATTGGGCAATCACCGAGTACCCAGACGCGCAGGCGTTACCAGCGGCATTTATGGTAGATTTCACGCGTTATCTACGCACTGAAAAAAAAGCCAAACTGAATACCGTATGTGTGTACATGTCGGTTTATCGAACGGCATTCGATAGCTTTCTTAATGAGGCCTATGGCAATCCTGAACTCGCCGATGCGGCCGCAGCTGTTCGGGAGGCCATTGTGTACATTCCTTCCGCTTCCAATCGAGCGGGCCAGGCAACTCCGAGCTTAGGACAAATTACCAACCAGCCCGAAAAAGACGAACTGAAGATTGTAAGATCGACGATACGTTTTTGCTGTCAATTTCTCAGGGAAATGAATGAGCAGCGCTTAGAGTTACTCCGTGATGAAGGTGTTATGCAACAAGTCACCAACCTACTTGAAGGGTGCAACGGAGATTACGAAAAGCTAAGATATAGCACCAGCAAGACAGATCGTAGCACTGTATACAAAGCACTCGCAGGCGCCATCCTCAAAAGCGAAAACCTACGCTTAAAAGAAAGGCTTCTCCATAACAGTTCTGACTTTGCTTACGCCCAGATTGAAAGCAACTCGCCCTTGACAATTGATGAGGCAAACCGCCTGATTCAGGCGGGCCTTCGAGACTCAGGAGCGTTAGACATCTATCCCGAGAACAGCGACCACAAACTTTACTTTCATAACATTGATTACCTATACCTTTTAAAGCACACCCCCAGCGAAGAAGTGGCATTTGCTTGGCTGCTGGCTACGGATAGGGTTCAATTAGCCGGCGTTTTGGATATGCGTCTAGGGGATCTAAGAATTACCCCAAACGTTGCCTCACCCATTTATACTAAAAACCGAAGCGAGCAATCAATCCGCGAAGTACCGATGCATTACTCAAAGTCTCTGCAATATCGCGCGTATGTTGATTTTGAGGAACTAAAAAATAGCTTCCACAACCGCTTTCCTGAAACAGGTGATTTGCTGTTCAACCTGCCCGTCACTGGTAACCTTCAGAGTGTAGACAGTGTATTGTATCGGCCACTAGTAATGGCCGCATTTCAAAACACCCTACAATATCAAGCGCTTTATGATGCGGATCGTGAGATTGAAACCTTCTCTGACATAGTCCGCCGTGTTGCTTTGAATAATCGCCCTATCTGGAACAATAAAAAGCGTCGGCACGAAAATGCGGCGATTGGCATCACGGGCCAAAACCCTAGTCCCGCACAACGTCAAACAATTAGCGTTACTGCCATTGCTCAATCGCGCGCGATCATAGACACCGACGGCGGCAATCCAGGCAATGAAGCGTTTGAAAAGTATTCTCAAGAGGTTGTGGGAGCCGATGCGACCGCGCACTCTGCAAGCGTAAAAGAAGTAGTATATATGCACGCGAGCGAGACAAAGTATCGCTTGAAAAAAAGAGCGCTATTTGCATCTAACGTTGGCCACCTCATGGTGGAGGACGCGCGCAAGGTACAAGCGGCTATTCGTGATGAAGTAATGATTAGCGTGGCAGATCTAAAGTTAATGCTCGGTTGGTCGCAAACAAAATCTGACAATGGCGAATTTGAAGAATTTGACGAGTTGCTATTGTCTGCTCAAAGGGCAGGCTTCACTATATCTCCATTTGGACAGCTTGAGAAAGGAAGTAAAACGTTCATCATCACCAACGGTATTACAGCCGCACTACTTATAAGCTACCGGAATGAGTGTATCAACCAGCTAAAGCACTTTTCCGTCGAAGATGAATTGAAAGCCTTTTCAATTGCAATGCAAGCGGCGTACATAGAGGATGCGCTCGAAAAGTTTGACCACAAAGCCATTAGCCAGGGAAAGGATATACTTAAGAATTATACCTTCCCCACTCCAGTCGTAAGGTAAACAAGCCATGCAAATCAATTCAAGCCCATCCGCACTGTTTACCATGTCGCCTGAATCGCCAATTATCGGAAATCAATTAGGAGATGATTCTTTCCAGATTCAGGATCCTATTACAGGCATTTTCTACATAATCAATTTTGCCTGGAAATGCTCCATGCAAAAAAGGCTCTATGCACAGATGTATTTCCTGAAAGGGCATATTTCACGGGGCCATGCAGACGAGAAAGGACGCATCGTTGTAAGTAGTCTTTCAAGTGCACGCCAAGAAATCGCTTACTTACGCGACTTTTGTGAGTACTGGGAGATAAACTTTACAGATCGAGCGCTCCAATCTCTGTCCAGGCTTGAGATACAAACAATGCTCCGCGCTTTAATGGTAAAAAAGGAGAATAATCAGGACGGCGACCTCATTCTTGGCCCCTCCACAATGACAATGTTCTGTAAGATCCTAGAACAAACTTATACCATGCTCCATTCCGGAAAGCTCGTAGACGGTGTCGTGCACCGAATGACCGGAGCTTTCAAAAAAAGCACAATGGAGCCCTTGCTTAAACATCTGGAAGTAGAATACGCGGTATGGAGTAAAGGCGGGAGCTACGGCTCAATCCCTATGACTTGTGCTTCGTTGATGCTCGCTGAAGCGATCACCCAAATAGAATCAGATGAAGCAAAAATCGCGGCTATATTTTTTACTCAATGGCGTAGCGAAAAGACGAAAATCACAAGCTGGTTTGGTGAAAAGGATCGCCTCGCCCTTTACAGAAGGATACAGACGCCGGGATACGTATTGTCACGTTTTGAACGAGACTGGGCGCCGTCTGCGATAAAGCTTGGTAACGCAATCGATGGAGCAACCATAGGGCACCACGCATCTTTGCCATGGAAAAACCAAGGCGCGCTCAGTGATTTTTGTTGTGAGCTCACTAAGGCAGCCTTGACCGTCATCACATTATTGAGTGGATTTCGCATTTCGGAAATCAACGGAATGCGACTTGCAGATTACGAGCAAGAACCGGACGGTTCTTGGTGGTTTACATCCGAAAACTACAAAACAGAATCAGGGCTCGCGCACCCAAGATCGTTACACGGACTTGCCGCAGAAGCAGCAACACTCATGAAAAACCTGTCGGCGGTGGATACGGAGAAGTTCAACCTGCCGTTACTCCATAGAGCTTACAGGTCAGAAGCTTTTCTTGTCGCCCGTGGCACTGGCAAATTCAGCGATGAGCAATGGTTGGCAGACGCAGGCTACGGTCTATTCGCATTGAGGGGTTGGTTCAAGTCTTTCTATAAGACTCATGTCGCAGAAAAGTACCCCGATGCTGGCAAGATTCATAGTGAGGTCTCGCCTCACCAAGCCCGTCATACCTTTGCAGAGTTTGCACTGCGCAGATTTGATGGGAATGTCATGGAAAAGATCCGGGAGCATTTCCGCCATTCATATGGCTCTTTCCATACCAGGCGCTATACCCGCGAGAAACTGAGCGAGTCTGTTCGTATCAGCATGGAACGCGACTACGCCAAAGAGGTGATGGGCCGGATTGCACATGGCAAATTGGACGATCGCTTCTATGGGCCAGCGGCCAAACGCATTGATAAAGAAATGGCAGAAATTTCCGTGCTCACAGGAGATGAATTCGATGAGCGCCTCAGTGCCTTGGCTAATGAATTTGAGCGGTTTACCGCATTCGAATGGGGCTATTGCGCACTGCGCGCTAATGAGCAGCATATCGCGAAGTGCCATGACCCTAAGACTGGTACGCCGAACGTAGATCAACGCAGCACGCCGGAAGTCTGCGCCGGATGCCCTCACAGTATGAACAATAACCTGCAGAAGCGGGAGCTTGAGCGAACAGCAATCTCACACCAATTCATTGCGGAGAACCATCCTCTCAAGGCTCTCGGGAATATGAGTGGAGAAGTCGTTCGGAAAATCGAGCGTCGCTTGGAAGAGAAGGTAACAGCATGAAATTCAGCTTAGGGCAGTATTCCAATAGCACTGAAGTCCCCGAAGAACCTTCCTGGGTCACCTCTACAACGAAGCGAAACCTTTACTTGCACGTATGTAAGGCTTTTGACCGCATCAAGGCGTCTATGGAGGCGGGCGAAAAACTCAGTATCAAAGAAAGAAGAATCGTAGCTCGCAACATTGCCAAAGACAGTGGTGTCCATGACAGCTTGCTGAACAAACGCCGTCAGCCTGAACTCAATGAGTTGATCCTCCAAAAGAATGCTGAACTTGAAGAACTTTGGAAAAGCCTTTCAGCCACCCAATACCGCCCGAGGATAAAGCGCACGAAGGCGGTCATACAGAACGAGCTTCGTTCGCGAACAGCTGAAATCGAACGCCTAACCAATCTTCGTCTTTCTGAGGCGCTCACTGCGGCCATTGGTAACCAGATGGTCGATAGCCATAGAAGCCTCGTAAGCACCATCGAGTATCTTAAAGCTGAGAACGCCGAGCTTCAGTTGCGTAATGGTGAACTGAGTAAGCAGCTTCGCCAGATGATGAAGGCCATCAAAAACTGACGCCTACCAAATTTTGCCATAGAGTCCCTAATGCTTAAGTTTTTCCGGTACATCGCTGTTTGTCTTTTACTTTGCTGCACCAACGCCCTCGCGGCCACGAACATAGGTACCTGGAACCTCGAACATCTCAGCATCCGGGACACGAAGGATTTTGTCGCAATAGCGAAGGTTGCAAAGAAAGTCGATTTTCTTGCCGTTCAGGAATTGATGAGTGAAGAGGCTCTCGCCGCATTGGCCAAGGAACTGACCAGACAAACCGGCAAGCAATGGAGCTTCATGGCTTCGCACGCTGTGGGTCGATCGACCTACAAAGAAATGTACGGCTTCGTGTGGAAAGATGAGGCTATCGCGTATGAAGACGGGGCTGTGACCTACCTCGATCGAAAGGATACATTTGAACGAGAGCCCTATTCAGCTCGATTCAAATCCCTCACTGACAATTCCTATTTCGTAGTTGCAACAGTCCACATTCTCTACGGCAAAAGCCAAGCTGACCGTGCCTCAGAGATAGTGGCGCTCTCGAATTATTGGTCGTGGCTGAAAGATACCTACCCAGGCAACAGCCAGATCATGCTGATGGGTGATTTCAACACCCCGCCTACCTCCCCTGCCTGGGATAGATTGGACTCAAGCGCAAGACCACTTGTACTGAATGGCGCAACCACCCTTTCCACCACGGACGGAAAATTCGCCAATCTCTATGACAACATTTTTGTCAGCAAGGACTCTACAATGAAGGTCAATTCGGTGCAGGTGTTTGACTATCCAAAATATTTGAGATTGAGCCATGTTCAAGGTCGACGCAGCGTATCTGATCATGCACCGATTTTTCTGAATGCCGAACTCAGCAAAAGTGGCACAGGCTCGACGTCAGTGACCGCCGACCAGGCACAGACCAAAACTAAGTCAGCTCAAGCAAGGCAAAACAAAAAGTCACTCAATGTCGCCATCATTGGTAACCGGAAAACTTTGGTTTACCACCGTCCGGATTGCCCGTCATATGATGCGGTGTCAGAAAAAAACCGCGTGTCTTTCGATAGTGAAGCAGATGCGGTTAATCAGCATTTTCGCTTGGCGGGTAACTGCAAGAAAACTTGATGCACCGGCGGTGCGGACGGCCGCGATCAAAGAGCTTTGGTAAATACCAGCGTCCTTGAGGCAGCTTAATTTTTAAGGCCGGGCGGGAGAGCTTCGTGTAACGCTGGTTTGCTGCCCCTGGCCACCGCTCCTCCAAGGACGAATGAAGACCGACGACGATATCTTTAGAGAGCGGTCGGCAGACAACTGTCGGCCCGTGATCGCAAGCTTCAGGCCGGCTAGATCCTAGAGCCGAGGGCCAAGCGTCTAATTAGCTTTGTCTGATTGATGATGGCGCCAAGCACCGCACTCTAACTACCATCAGACTCATAACATCCGCCACGCCTGAATCCTCAAATAGCAGACATACTCACCATTCTAATACTATCTTAGTAGCGCACTTTTACCTGCCCTCCCTGGCAGCACCCCGCTCACCTACGTAGCCAACCAGCAGCCTGCCAACAGCCACCCCGTGACGCCCCGGAGCCAATTTTAATGGACATGATGAGGTTCAACGACTTTTACCTGCGCCTTTACAATGGCGACGCCAAGCAGGACGGCCCGGCCATATTGGAAGATTTCTACACCCTCTGGCGGGAAGCGGAAAGTTCGGGCGTGGACGCAGAGTCACTCCACGAAGAAGCAAAGGGCGTCCTTCAGCGGATCGTGGCCAAAGACCTGTTCTTATTAGCAGCCTGTGAATGGATTGGAAAAAAGGGTCATTTCAAGCTCGGCAAGGCATTGGCCCATGAGATCAGCATCCGTTACCTGCAACACCCTGAGTTGCTGAAATTTGCGCTATCCGAGACCGCCGAAGAATGCGCCACCACCGTAGCCCGTAGGTTGTGTGCGCTGGATGTTCCGGTAGCTGTTTCACTCGGATGGGCACTGAGCATGAGCGAAGACCTACCTCCAAGCCAGCTGATTGCGAACACCACAGCCAAAGTGACCAACTTCCTAGCTACGGAGCATCCGGCAACCTGTAAACGCCTCCTGCATGCAGAGTCGTCACCGTTTGCTGACTCGCAGGTTGCTCAGCAACTGGCGGAGAGGCTTGCCAGTGAACTTGATGCGCTGGAAGCCTTGCCACACCTGGTTGAGCTCCAAATGTCATCGGAAATGCGCCGAAGCTTCCGCTACCTTCGCCGGAGAGAAAGTCGAGCGATCACCGGACGTGCGCAAGGCGAGTCCTTCCTGGCCGACATGTTCATGCTCTCGGAGCATTTCAAATACTCCAATCAGGTTGCCGTGGAATACCTGAACGATCAGCAAGCGGTAGAGACCATGATCCCCATGTTCACTCACGAGATGAGTGTGGAACTACCCCAGACCTGGATCGCCGATCCCCTCCTTTATGGACACATGGTGGCGATTCTGTGGAAGGAGGCTTGCCAATGAGTATCCAACTTGTCCTGTCCCATTACCTCTCAGGGCTTCGCGAACGCGACGAGTTAGACGCCCTCCTCCCGGATCTTCTTCAAGCGATGGGCCACTCGGTGCTGAGCCGCGCCCAAGTTGGTGTGAACCAGGGTGGGGTTGACGTGATGTCCACGAAGGAAAATGAAGAGGGTGGCACCGAAGTCTTTCTGTTTGTGATCAAGTTCGGGAACGTAGGCCGAAGTGACTTCTACGGCAGTCAGCAAGCGATCCTTCCGTCTATCCTCCAGGCGTCGACCGAGTACCTCCGGAACCGATTGCCCGAAGCGTTGCGCGGTTTCAAGAAACGGATCGTCCTTGTCTCCAACGGTATTTTGAAACAGGACGCCCAGTCGGATTATGCCGCCCTGTCGACCCAGGTAACCGAGATGGCCCCACTGTGCTCGCTGGATTTTTGGGGCATGGATCAGCTGAGCCCGCTCATTGAGAAGTACCTCTTTGACGATGCGCTGCTGCTTGAAAAAGGTAAATCTGATCTCCGAGCAGCACTGGCAGGCCTAGAAGACACGCACTCGTCATTCTCCAGATTCGTGCGGTTCGTCGATGATTGCTTGAGCGCCAAGGAAGATGACCAGGACGTATCCGGCAATTCTCGTCGGAACCGCTTTTATAAACGCGCGGCTGCAGCAGCAATAGGATGGGCAGTGCTGTTGGTATGGGCCGAGAGTGAAGGCAACCAAAAGCCAGGGGTTCTCGCAGGTGAATACCTCTTACTGCGGCTATGGGGTGAATCGGTCAAGTTGGGGCTGCAGAATGAGGCTCAGTTCACCAAGAGGTTCGAAACCCTTGCCCAACTCCACGCCGATGCACTATTGCGGTACTACGAGCGAGTGATGCCATCACTACTCAACCGTCGGAATGTCCTCCGGTATCGCCCAGATCACGTGCTTTATATGGAATTGATTTGTGATGAACTTGGCCGGCTAGGCACCATGCTCCTGCTGTTTCTCGCACTGAAAGTCGATCGGACAAGAGTCGTAGCCATACACAGTTGCCTAGTGTCTCTCATTAACGAACATAACGGCTGCTTCCTGCCGGTCTATGACGGACAGGCCATCGATCTCTCGCTTGCTATGGGGGCGATCCTGGCAACCGGTGATACCACCAGCGCACGCTTTATGCTTCAGGAATGCATAGATCGCTTCGACACGGCTCTTCGGCAGAAAAGGATCATGCCTGTAGACACTGATGACCTAGAAGACGCAATGGCGCTGTACTACGGAAAGGAAACTGACAGGGCACGATTCTTCCAAACCACGACGTTGGTGCCGATGCTAGGAACCATGGCCGCCGTGCTGGGTGATCAGGAGTGCCTCAACCAGCTCTCTGAAGAGATTGTTCCTCGACTAAAAGGCGTGACCAAGGAACGCTGGTTCCCACAAAAGGCGCTGGAGACACTGATATGTTCCGACACCTACGTGAATACTGTTGGGATATCACGAAGCCTTTCTGGCTTCCAGCAGTCACCGGCTGAAGAAATGGAGGTATCCCTGAAGGTACCTAAGCAAGCCGCTTCCCCCGAAGATTTCGCTTGGCACGGAACTCCCTGGGAAGTATTAATTGCGATATCGGCAAGGTTGCACCGCCATCCAGTGCCAACTTGGTACCTGGCGAAACTCGCCGGAGTGCAGAAGTCTCCATAATATTGCTCGACCTATCCCAACAGTTCACCCCATCGGGGGACAGGCCCGACTTATACCTTGATCGCGAGGTGGACGCGCCGCGCCCCTCAGCATAACAACTAGAAAATTAAGGCAAATCCATGGATGTGCAAGAGATGTACGAAAGCCTGCTGAACGGATTTCAGCAAATTGTATTTGATGACTTGGTTCCGAAATTAGCGCTTTACCACTCTCTGAATAAAAAGTACCAAGAGAACAATGATGTATTCATCGACAAGGCCGGCATATTTGCTTATGTAATACAGTCACTGGAGGTCGACACTCTCCTGATTATGGCCAAGCTACTAGACGGAAAACGGTCAGACCGGAACATCATCAAATTTATTGACTTTAGCGAAAGCAACCGCCTGACCATTAAATGGAAAGACGGGAGCATTCCTACGGAGCAAATAAAAAAACAAAGAGAGCTCATTGCTGAGAACCAAGCGACCATAGAACGGATCACCGTGCGTCGAGATAAATTCCTGGCACATTCCGATAAAAAATATTTCCTGAACAGAGAGAAGCTTGACGAAGATTACCCTGTAAGTATAGAGGACTTGATAAACCTGACTCGGTGTTTTCAGAAGATACTAAGTGAACACAGCTTTGGCTTGAAAAACGGGGGACGAGTATCTTATGAGGATTTTTTCTACATCGCAGTGGATAACTTACTGAACAAAATAATGTATCCACAGCACTTCAAATGAATCTATTTAGGCAGCAATCTCCAACGCTCGGCTTCTGCTCTGCCGAGGCCGTCTGCGCTCATCGAGCACGCCAATCAAAGAGTAAATTGTTCCAAAGCCCCCTGATCGAGGCACTCTTGAGCAACCTCCGACACTGGAACTGAGGGCTGCCTCACAAAGAGGGAAATGTCGCTCTAACAACGTGTTGAGTGCGCCGCTTTTCTTGCAGCTGGATACCAAATGCACTAATGGACACCAAATGCATCCACTTGAGTTGCATCGAGCCCAGGCAAAACCGGAAGCTTGAGTGAGTTCTGGCCCCTCAGGCCAGGACAGCCCACCTACAGGAGTTGCCATGACCCGCCTACGTTTCATCCCTATTCAACTGAACTACTATCCACACACAAATGAAGCGCTGTTCGCGATTGCCCTATGGCCGGTGTTGTTCGCGGTTGGCTGCTGGCAAACGCCACAAATCGCCCAGTTTCTGAACACTCAGGGGCTTGAGATCAGCACGCTGCAGGTCTTTCTGGCAGGCTTTGGGGCCTACCTGTTTTTGCTCAGCAAGCACTCGGTATTCAACCGCCGCTATTTCAAGCGTCACGCAGTCGATATTGCCTGGAATAACCGGCTGTGCGAGGTTGAGCAGGAGATGGTTGCCTCAGGCCAGGCTGGTACAGATATGCACAGGGCTGTGATGAGCGAGATAGTGCAGCTTCGCAAGCAACTGGGTTTCCTAGTCGACACGGACAACTTCTACCGCAGGCTGAAAATCTTGATCGATGTGATGAGTTGGCTGCGCAGCAAGCTCAAGTAAATCAGCCATCTCGTGCAAAACACAGTCCGGGTTCGCAGCGTTGAACTCGGACTCTACCGTACCTGACCAAGAAGTTGGAATATGTACCATGACAACCGAGCTAAACACTCACAGCATCAGAGGACTCACCCGTCTCGCACTACCTGCTGACGATGGATACATCTACCGACTAGGCATAGCGCTATATGGCTTTGCTTCGCTGAGCAGCTTCATGGCCGAAGTCGCCCACCATATGGATCCGCGTATCAATCGCACGGAGCTTCAGGCGAAAACAGGCGGAGATATCCTGAGCGGGTTCCGCAAAAGCGTTAAAAAAGCCAAGGATACGATGCCGGAGGTGGATCCTATTGGCCGGATCGCGGCTGACATGTTCCAAGCACTCAATACCAGGCGATCGGACATAGTGCATGCCTACCCCATCACCGACGAGGCCAACCAGCAAATACTGCACCGTCGGCTGGACAAAAAAAATCGATACTTCGACGTCACCAATGAACTGCTGGACGAGTTCATCAGCAAGCTTCATGAGGTGAGCCTCAAACTCTACGAAATCCGCGCTATCGTGAAGCCGGAGCTCGGCGACTGATCACCGAGAACAGGAAAACCAAGGTCGCTCGGAAATGCAACCAGCTGCCATAACCCGCCCCGACACCACCTACCGACTGCGGCGGTAGGTATGGGCTGATGTAACTGCAACTTGGCAACTAAGAGATGAGAATCAAAACTGAGGGGAGGTGCAGCTACCACCTAGGTACGTTCAAATTAACGGCGCGGAAGGGATCGCATGTGCATGCACACGGTCTCCCACTGCCCGAACCGGAATCGGTTGTACTGGCGAACCAGGACAACTTTTCCATGATTGTTCATGGCGTATTCTCCATCTGATCTCAGCGGGCCGCTGATAGCCTTTACACCACGTGCAAAGCGAGCAGATGGATGACTGGCAGGAAGGAGAGTCCTTTGGTGGTAGCTGCAGGCGCAATGCTATCAGTGCAGCCAGAGCCTGGAAAGCCCAGCTGAAGGGTAAAAAACGATTCACTCCTGGCGCACTCTCAGCGAGTTAGCCTTTGGATTAGCCGTTGTTGTGAGAATTCCGCTGCAAGCGGCCACGCACGTCGTCCCCATCTCCCGGCTCAAGAAATAAGCGAGCGCTATCCCATCATCTTGTCGTAATGCTCCTGAAATTCTGTTCTGACAAACACTTGGCGGAAGCGCTCGACGTACACCGTCGGGTCGATCTCACCAAAATCGGTAATATTCACGGCATCAGCGTGGGATTCGCGGTTGATGTAGCGGTACAACGAGCGGAATTGTGGATCTTCATCGCTCAGATCTTCGAGCGCCTTGGCGAGCTTGTCTTGGCGGTGCACGAACGTGAAGTAGTACTCCAGGATATTTCTCATCATGTTCGGGATGACGGTGGCCGAGGTGCGGCCACTCAGGGCGTCCTTGATGGCCTGCCAGAAAGCTTGATAGTCGTTCTGGATCTCCTTGGGCTGCATCGCAACCACGGCGCTGTACTCGGACTTGGTGATCCGGAACAGCGCCAACTGGCCTTCCTGCTGACCACCGTTACCCCGGCCACGTCCTCCGTCTTCGTTCATGAGCTTGACCATCTCGTGAAAGAAAAACAGGTTGTGGGTCAGTATAATCACCTGCTGGAAGCGGGAGTTCGGGCTGATCACATGGCGCTTGATCAGGGAGGCAATGTCATACACGAAATTGTGGGACAAGCTTGAAATGGGATCATCAATTACGATGATGCGATCGCTGATCAACCTTTCCGCAGTCGAGTTCAGCTCACCGTTGCAGACTTCTAGAAAGTACAAAAACGAGATGAGCGTTTTCTCGCCCTCACTCAGCGTCTTGAACACACCCGCGCGTTGCTCGGGGCGCTGCAACCTGTATTGAGGAACATCTCCTTCCTCCTTGTTCAGCTCAAAACCTTTGAGTCCGAGGATGCGGAGCCAGTGGTTGATACTGTCAACCGACTGGTCGATATTCGTGATGGCGGCCCTAGACTGGGCGATGATTTCGCGCTCAGCCCTGGCCCTGACCCGCAGCGCCTCAATGTTGTCCCTGGCTTCTTGCTGAGCCAAGGCCAGCGTCTGATCCTCTTGAGCATAATGATCCAGCAACGCACCAGCTAAAGTCCTGAGCACGCCCCAGAATCGATCCTTGATCTGGGCGAGATGAGCCTGCTTGTTTTTGACCTTGAGGTTGAAGACGTCGATTTTTTCCTGTTCGACTGCAATGCACTCATTCAAGGCTTCAACCAACCCAACGCTGGACTCAAGCTCAACCACAATCGACGGGCTTGCCATCTTTTTTTCGATAGCCTGAACGTTACGCTGAAGGGCTGCAGTTAGGTTAGCGATAGCCAGTTGAAACGAGGGTTTCTGGTAGCTCGGGCTACTCAGGCGCTGCAGCGTTTGCTCGACAGCTCCGGCGTAACGGCGTTGCAGGTTCGTTAGGTCACGTATGCGCTGCTCGTAGGTTTTATCGAAGATCTTGGCAATCTCGCCATGAAAGCCTTCTGGTAATGGCTGCTGACAGAAGGGGCATAAATCGCCATCGATGGGGGGTAATGAGAGCGCATGCTGAACCCAGTCGGAATGGCCGAGCGCGTGGATGAGACCTGCCAAATAGGAGTTGTCTGTGCCCATGATAATCTCCCTGAAAATAGGGTTGGGCTCAAGCTCGGAGCTTGGGAAGCCGACAAGCGAAATAGAGGGCAACTGCGCGTCCGTTGCCGCCTGAAGCTCAGTGGCCTCCGCCATCAATTCGGCAGTTGTGACGGCATCCGGTGCTTCAGGTGTAGCCTGGATCCTCTCTAGCAGACGATCCTTGGTGTTCACGCCTTGAAAGCAGTAGGCCAAGGGTGAGCCATCGAATGGTGTTTTGAGCTTCCACAGGCCGTCTTTCAATGCCTGCTTCTCAGTGTCTCGCGCCGCCTTACTCGCCTTGCCCTTGGCCATCTCCTCCTCTTGCAGGGTCGACAGCAACTTGATTTCGGCCTGCGCAGCATTCAGAGCATTCTCGGCCTCAATGTTGCCAGCGTTGAGTGTAAACACCCCAGGCTGCGCTACGTCCTCATGGAAGTTCATCTCCATGAAGGTGTGGTTGTAGACCAAAATTTCGCGTTCGGGGTCAGCAGGCGCCATGCTACAACTCTGGTAGCACGCCTCGCCTGGCGTTTGCAGGTAGTTGCCAATCGTGCTCTTACCGGTGCCATTTTGCCCGTAAAGCATGCTCACACGCTTTAGAGGGCCGATGAGGGTCGGGGCGTTAGGCGAATAGCTTGATACGCCGCGTATGAGCAGATTCTCAATCACAAGGGCTGTCCGTGGCACAGAGAGAATCCGAGATTAAGCCCTCTGCCAAAAAATGCAATGTGCCACCACGCAACTCTTTCTGCCCCCAGAACGGCCAACACCTACCAGTCCGATACCGTTGGCGTAAGCTAGGGCGCGCAAAGCGCTGCTTAGATGACTTGGCCGGACGCATACGTCGGCAGAGAACTGTCGGCCCGTGATCGCAAGCTTCAGGCCGGCCAGATCCTAGAGCCGAGGGCCAAGCGTCTAAGTTAGCTTGGCCTGATTGATGATTGCACCGAAAGCCAAATGCAGATGCTACAACGCTGTCGCACAGCCATTCATATGGCGATTAAATCAGCATACGAACCCATGCTTGATTCGTTCTAGCTCTTCTATTACATGCTGATAAGTTAATTCGCTCTGGGCGTAACCCAGCGCACTGAGGCCTTCAAATACAGCTCTTGGATGCATCATCCACACCGCTGCCTTTACTTTGCACCCAAATACTCGCTCAGCGTGATGGCGAATCGGCTCCGCGAACTCCATGACGCTCTCCTCGTTTAAATCGGCCCGATCGCCATCAGGCCACAGCATTTGGCTGCTGTCGATGCTGATAGTCATCCAAACAGGCTCCGCTCGATCCTATTTCACCAAGCTCTCAACAACACCAGAAAGCACTTCGAATGCTTGGGATGTGGAGCAGTGACTTATTGCTGCAGAATAGTTGACCACGTCCCTCGCAGTATCATCATCTAGAACGATTGTCTCGGCATTGATCCAACACGTTGGCCATTAGTCGAAACGTTACTGGCACCGCAGCGAGTCCGGCACCTTCTTCACAGAAAACACGCGATAGAGGGAACATTGTGGCGTCTTAAGAGGCCTCCCAAGCCCCGCCAGTGTCGATAGCACTCCATCGCGATGACGCATTTCGCTCTCTACTGTGCTGCGCGGCCTCAGGCCCGAGTAGTAAAAGCGTCTTATGCAGGTTCTCCTCGCTTGGGTGTCGACCGCTGTCCTCCTTCCAATAGATCCACGCATTGAAATACGGTTTCTCACGATCCTCGATGATATCGGGACGCAAGCGGACAATTTCTGAAGGTTTGGGGTTGGCTCGGACGGTCGCCTGAGTCGGAATGGCCTGGTTCAGTTGCTCTAGGAAATCCTTGGGTTTCAACCGCTCACCACTCGTCCCGTCCGACCTGAGTACCGCAACTAGGTCGCCATACATATCACCAAAGTAGTCCCTGATTCTGTAGCCGTTGAACACCTCGAAAGGGAAGAAACCCCTAGTTTCGCCACGGGCGGTAAGCGTTAGTACGAAGGGGGTGTCACGGGTCGAGAATAGACAATCGAAGCTCGCGGCGCCCGTGGTGACCAAGAACTGCTGCATGTCGCTGCCGATTGAAATCATGCTGCGGTGAAGCAGCCTGAGAGAAGTCATTTCCATCCAGCCTCATCCCTTAAAAATCTTGACTAGACATCATGGCAAGGTCAAAAAGGAGGAGCAATCAAAATGCCATCATAAATCTTTTAGTTATCATCGCAGCAGTTCCATTTGTTGCGCACTCAGCAAACTTATGCCTGGCTATGATTCACGAAATCCCTGCCAAATTTGCAAACTGAGCTACGCTTCATCGCTATATTGGTTTCGCTAGACAGGGATCGTCAAAACGTGAAGCGACTACTTCTCTTAAGTGGCCCAATGGCCAGTGGCAAGACGTCGGTTTCCTCTGCGCTCCAAGAGTTTTATGGTTTTGTTCCGATAAGCAGCGGCTCCTTTCTACGTGCGCACCTAGTTTCAAAGGGCGAGCCACTTGATCGTCATAACCTCCAAGAACTCGGCGATTCTTTCGACAAGGCCACCGATTTCTCCTGGCTCATAGAATCCGTGGCAAACCCATCCATTCAAACTCGGCCAGACGTCGAAAACTGGCTACTGGATGCCGTCCGCAAGCCCCGGCAGGTTGAATTGTTCAGACTCCGTTTCGGCAAGGCGGTAAAGCACGCGCACATCATCGCGCCCGAGTCTGTCCTGGAGCGTAGGTACGCTGAGCGTAGTGCAACAGGCCTGAACGAATATAGAAACGATGTGTTGCATCCAAACGAGCAGAGCGCCCGCTCGCTCTCAGGTTTTGCGGACAAAATTCTCGACACGGACAGGTACACCCCGTCTCAAATTGCGGATGAAATAATGGGAATCTGGGAGATGTAGCGCATGGAAACTCGGCAGATCGTAGTAATCAGTGGCAAGACATGTAGCGGCAAGAGTGGATTGGCCAGCTTGTTGGTGAAGGAATTCGGCTTCGTCGTGGTTTACGATCGTCGAGCCACTGATGATCCCGAGTGGCGACTTGGCA
This sequence comes from Pseudomonas sp. 2822-17, assembly GCF_002742485.1. Taxonomy (NCBI): domain Bacteria; kingdom Pseudomonadati; phylum Pseudomonadota; class Gammaproteobacteria; order Pseudomonadales; family Pseudomonadaceae; genus Pseudomonas; species Pseudomonas sp. 2822-17. Next base: position 57,901 of record NZ_LJRZ01000738.1, on the reverse strand, counting down.
TGGCGCAACCCGACATGCTTGATCGTCGTGATGGAGCAAAAGACGTTGACCAATGGATGCTCCGGGAAACCCAGGCAGTATGCGGGCAGGAGAATGATGACCGACCGCTAGTCGTGGATCACCTGAATACGCTGGCGCAGGTACTACAGTTTCGACAGATCTTCGGAGCAAACCTTGTGCATGTGCACCTCTACGCAAGCGACCCTACGCTCCAAGGACGTTATGCAGAGCGAATAGAGGGCCAAACCAATCCCTTGCCTTATGACGAGGTTAATCAGCTCAGGGATCAGGCAGAGATCCAGGCGCTGAAAGATGATGCCGACGTCCGTGTTTACACCGAACGCTCCGACTCAAATGACACACTCGTGCGGGTTGCCGCCCGCTTGCATCTGTATACACCGCCTGAAATCAGATGCGTAGATGTGCTAATCGGCGGGCAGTACGGCAGCGAAGGTAAGGGCAACATCGTCGCCTACCTTGCGCGCGAGTACGACGTAATGATTCGTGTTGGTGGGCCCAATGCCGGACACACAGTAGCCAGCTCTGACGGCCCCTACACTTACCACCATCTGCCTTCTGGGTCGCGGGACGTAACGGCACGACTACTTCTCGGCCCTGGCATGACGATTCATTTGCCAGGGCTTTTGAAGGAAATCGAGGAGTGCGGTATCGACGAAGATCGACTTTTCATTGATCCCCAGGCCACCATCATTGAGGAGGAAGATATCGGGACAGAGAGGGGTGGGCATCTGGTTTCAACCATTGCATCCACAGGAAGCGGAAGTGGAGCAGCCGCTGCTCGACGTATTTTGAGCAGGGGCAGAGATATTCGGCTCGCAAGAGATGTAGAAGAGCTCCGCCCGTACGTCGGCACTCCTGGCAACTATCACGGCTGCACCTCAGACCGCTTGGAAGAAGCCTACCGCAACGGTCATTCGATTTTGTTGGAGGGAACTCAGGGTAGCGGGCTGAGTATCTTTCACGGAGATTACCCTCACGTGACGTCCAGAGATACTAACGTTGCAGGATGCCTGGCTGAGGCAGGAATATCGCCGAGTAGGATCCGCAAAATTCTGATGGTCATTCGCCCGATGCCGATTCGTGTAGGCGACCCAGATGGTGAGGATGGGCATACTTCCGGGACGCTTAAACATGCGACTAGCTTTGATGACATCGCAGCTTTCGCAGGCCTTGAAGCCAAGGCGTTGAACGCCGCAGAGAAAACCTCCACCACCAAGCGCAGCCGGCGGGTAGGATGGTTCGAATGGGATCAGTTCCGAAGAGCATGCGCCCTCAACGCTCCGACAGACATAGTCCTGACGTTTGCCGATTACTTGAAGTCATCCAATAGCAAGGCGCGCAGGTTCGAGCAGCTTGATCCGGACACAATCAAATTTGTCGAGGAGCTGGAGCGCGTTTCTCAGGCGCCTGTCTCGCTTATCAATACCCGATTTTCCAGAGACCCCGGCGCTAGCGATCTACGCTCTCTGATCGATCGACGCAACTGGACTGCACGTTCGGACAGGAGATAACACATGGATCTGGAAAAGCTGATAGCGCTTTACCCTCGCATTTATCACATGGCCGAACGCGGAGCCTGGGACAGCATTCGCACACGCGGACTGATGAGTACCACGGCGGTTCTGGATCACTTGGCAGTGGCAGATGGTGAACGCGCTCGATATGAGAGTGAGCATCGCGGGCAGAAAATGGATGTGAAGTCAGGCGACCCCTCCAGTATTGTACTGCGTGATCAGAAACCCATGCCTGAAGGCCGGTTGATTACAGCACTCACGGGCGGTACGACACCACGTCAATGGTATGAGTTGATCAACGGCAAAGTCTTCTTCTGGGCCGAGGAGCAGCGCCTCCACGGCCTGCTTGGCGCTCGCGATTATCGCAAGCTCGAACATGATGTCCTTACCCTCGACTCGTCGACCTTCATCCCGGCCTATGCCGAAGCCATCTGGCTGTGTCACATGAACTCGGGCAATACTTGGCCCATGCCGCACCGTCGCGGCACGGAGATCTTCTGTAAAATCGTGGACTATCCTGTTACGCGCACGGGCAAGCCTAAGAAGAAGGTTGTCGAGCTAGTTGTCGATTATGCCGTTCCTAACATTGCCGACTATGTACTGGAAGTTCGCAGGATGAAGGGAAACGAGGTATTGGACGTCATTGGTTAGTCGTCATCCCCGGAGCGGAGCAGGATAACGAAAAAGCGCTTAGCGGCGCGTTTATTGATAATCAGCCCAAACAATCGACTGCTGCTTTTTAAAATTCGGTTTCAGGCAGTACTCTGACGGGCATGACCTATTGGTCGACGCCTGGCGGAAAGCTGAAGGATGAAGATTCTTTCGAGGCAGCGGCGGTACGCGAGCGTTGCGAGGACACAGGTATTGAGGTGCCCTTCATAAGTCGTTGCATAGCGCATACGTTGGTGTGCAGTGCTTTCACTCAAGGATGATCCATGGCCACACACATACCCGCCAATGCACAGAAGCATTTGGCAGTTCTAATCGATGCTGATAATGCCCCAGCAGCAATCGTCGAAGGTTTGTTCGAAGAGATAGCCAAATTCGGTGTTGCCAGCGTCAAGCGCATCTATGGCGACTGGACTGGCCCACAGCTAGCCGGTTGGAAGAAAGTGCTGCTGGATCACTCCATCCAGCCCATCCAGCAGTTCGCCTACACCAAAGGGAAGAACGCGACCGACAGCTCATTGATCATTGATGCGATGGATCTATTGTACACCCGACGCTTTGACGGCTTCTGCTTAGTGTCCAGTGACAGCGACTTCACCCGCCTCGCCTCTCGCCTGCGTGAAGAGGGACTGACGGTATATGGGTTCGGTGAAGAGAAAACACCGAAGCCGTTCGTGGCTGCCTGCGACAAGTTCGTTTACATCGAATTGCTACGTGAGGATGCCCTTCCCCTCCCCAAAAGTGAGCTATCCGAGACATCCGCTACCAGCGCCAGCGAGCCCAGTGTAGCCACGCAGGCTGAGCCGCTTAAAAAGCCCAAAGCCCCTGTGGGATTCATCGCCAAGATCCTCGACGACATTGCTGACGAGGATGGGTGGGCACACCTAGGCGCGCTTGGCGCGAATATCACGAAGCTGCGGCCAGATTTCGATCCCAGGACTCATGGCTACAAAAAACTGAGTGACCTTATCAAAGGCTACCCGCACGCCTTCGAGCTTCAGGCTCGTAATGCTTCCGGTGGCAGCGCTGTGATGTATGTCCGGCATAAACAGCAGAGTAAGTAATGAGTCCTTCTCAATAACCAGGCTTGGTCACCGCCAAGGCACTTTCCGACTATATCGAATCGCTGGATGGAGATCAGAAGGTATTTCGAGGTATGCGCAATAGTGCACTGTTAGCGTCTAACCTTCCCTAGGAAAAAAATCGGCTTGAGGCAATCTGCACAGAGTTAGGGGACGCGATCAATGATTTGTTCAAAGTTGATGAGCCTCTGGATTTTTCCGCGAGGCACCTAACCATTTCGTATCCTGCGCTATGCTCAGCATCCCGGAAGGAGATCACATCAATGCCTAAGGAATACTCGTTGTCGGATGTGCTGGAAAGGATGTACCAGAACCAACTCGCCCTAGAGGCAGCCCTGATGGAATTGACGCTCCACGTAGAAGCCCACGGACATGCGGATGTAGGAAATAACGTCCGTGGTGCTCTGGAGACAATCGGCGAGAACTCTGGCCACATCAAGCAAGGTCTAGCAAGGCTCAAAAAGCTCCCATGATCCCGCCGCTCTTTGACTTTGATCTCAAAGGGTCTTACGCGAGCACTACATAACTGGATAACTGGCAAAGCTGCGATCAACTTTCCGCACGCTGGAAGCACTACAGGTGGGTGGCATTTTCTGTCTTACTTCGACCGAGAATCCGGCGTGGCCAAGGTGTCTCTTGCAGGTATTCATTATCCTGACACCGCCGGTTTCTTTGGCAGCTTGAGGGTCATGGACGCGATTGAACCACTCGCTCAGCTAAATGGCTATCATCTAAAAGCCTCTGGGGCGGGGCGAATTGCTACGCAGTCTCCAAGCAGGAACCAGTGCGTCAGACGAGACCTGCTCCTCAGCCTATTCCTCGGCAAACGCCGAGCTATGGATCCTTTTCCCTTGTTCATTCGGAAACGTCTGTATCGGGCGTAGAGGCGGTCGGTACTGCATCACTTCTGGGGGGATCAAACGTTACGGTGTTTGATTACATCTCCATCACAGCACACCAGTCCTAATGGGGCTGCGGCGACTCGCAGGGAGCTAATGGGCAAAGCTACTTCGATGGTGTAGTCCATAGCCACCATCCTATAATCCGTGACTGCAATCTCCCCAGGAGCTCATCACTATGGAAGCGAATATGCCTCAGCCTTGGTACAACACTCGTCCAGCCCCCGTCTTCATGACCGTCTTCTACTGTTTCATCGTCCTGCTTCAAGCTGGCGTCTGGGTGGTGGAGGAAGGTTTCGAGCAAACTCGCTTTGGTGACATTTCTATCTCGGTGTTTCTCAATATCTGCGTGGTAGCGCTGCTGATGTTCGTTGGCGGCTTGATGCTATTAGCCAGGAAAAAGAGTAGTTCGCTTTGCTTCATTCTTGCCTTGGCCTTAGGTGTAACATTTTCCCTTAGCCGAATGGGTAGCGGTTCTATAGTCCACCTGCTTACGCTTCCGATGTTCAAGGAGTACGCTTTGGTTTTTGGGATCTGGGTTTACAGCCTTCAACTGCGCACCACCGGATACTTCTTATCGAAGTAACCTTCTGACCATCATCAACATGGGTGCGGGTGTGAAAAAGAGCGAGCTTCCGGTAAAAACACGCCTTACGTGCGGCCTTCCTTTCACTTGGAGGAAGAAATGGACGCGAGGCTGGGAGGAGGTACGTTAGTGGTCGGAGCACTGCCTGCGCACAAAAGGTTGAGCCAAAAAAGGGCCATTAGGGGCCCTTTTCTATCAATAGAGATTACTTCGCGAGCCAAGACTCTACAGTCGCTGCGCCATGCTCAGTTTTCCATTCCTTCAGGCCGCGATGGTTCCCGCCTTTCGTTTCAATGGTTTCACCGGTGTGTGGGTTCTTATAAACCTTCACCTGGCGGGCCTTGCGTTTGGCTTTAGGCTCGGATACTGGAGCGCGACGACCTGCTTGTGGATCAAGCAGATTGATCACATCTTTCAGGCTGTAGCCGTATTTTGCGAGCAAATCGCGCAGCTTCGTTTCGAATTCAATTTCTTTCTTAAGACCAGCGTCGCCCTTCAGGGCCTCAAGCGCTTGAAGCTGTTCGGCGAGATGTTTTTCAAGCTGGCGAAATTCTGCGAGTTTTGACATGGGAGCTTCCTGAGCAATTAGTACCGTCACGTTACAACAGAACAGACAATTGAATGAAGGAAAAGGCTCAACTTTTAGAGTCTATATGATGCTTGGGTATCCTTCGTTTCTGATTGAATCAATGCGCTATCGGTAGGCGCGTAAGCAAAGGCTGGGGGAGGCAACAAATTGGGCTCCCCCACTGTCGCGTTACAGCTTGAAACGCGAAACGACACTACGCAGTTCCTCTGCCAGCAGCGACAGTTCCTCCGCAGTAACAGCGTTGTCTTCTATGCCCTTCATCAATGCAAGGCTACCGTTACGAATCTCAGTCACATTGCGATTGATATCCTCCGAGACGGCGTGCTGCTGAACTGCCGCGCTGGCTATTTGGGTATTCATCCCTACGATTTGCTCAACGCCGTCATTGATTGCATCCAGGCTGGTCGATGCCTGATCAGCGGACTCGATGCACTCCTGCGCGCGCAATTTGCCCGCTTTCATTTGCTCGACGGCGTCGCCTGTCGCTAGCTGCAGCTCTTGGATAATCCTGCGGATCTCTTCGGTAGAGTTTTGTGTGCGCGAGGCCAGAGTTCTGACCTCGTCGGCGACCACAGCGAATCCTCGACCCTGCTCACCAGCGCGGGCCGCTTCAATGGCCGCGTTCAACGCCAGCAGGTTCGTTTGATCAGCAATGTTACGGATCACCTCAATAACGCCGCCGATCTGCTGGCTGTGTTGCGCAAGTGCCGAAACCTTTTGCGCACTGCGCTCCACCTCATCGGCCAAGGCTTCAATAGTCATGCGGGTTTCCTGCATCTTCGCCAGGCCGGTGTTGGAGGACTGGCTGGCGTGCTCAGCGGCGTTTGCGGCACCCTCGGTGTTTTGCGCCACGTCCGCAACGCTGGTGGTCATCTCGTTGATAGCCGTTGCGACTTGTTCGGTTTCACTTTGCTGTGCGCTCATCGCGCGCTTAGCCCTGTCAATCGACACACCTATACGCTCCGCTGCATCGGAGACCGATTGTGAACTGCGCTCGACATGAGCAAGCGAGGAGCTAAAGGCTTGCACCATATGGTTAAGGCCATTACCCACGTCGGCCATTTCATCTTTGCCCCGTACTTGAATACGCACGCTCAGGTCACCCTGTGCAATGAGTTGGGTAGCTACCAAAGCGTCGTTGATGGTGCGGCGCATGGCGCTATAGATACCGCTGAACACATACACCAGCAACAGGCCAAGAACGGCAAACATGCCCAGGATGAATAGCCGTTCCGAAGTTTTTTCCTGAGCTCGTCGTTCAAGCGCATTCAGCAGTGCGTCTTGCAGTTTGTCTTGCGCCTTGTACAACTCAGCGACCACCGCATTGCCTTTACCTGGCAGATTCTGAACGCCGGTGATGGTGTCGCTTGGTGCGTCAATTAATACTTCAAGGTCGGCACGGAAACTGTCCAGGCTCACAAAAGCAATGGTGATAGGTGCCTGAATACTATCGGCGAGGGCAGGTTCTCTGCGACGCAACAGGGCGAGGCTTTGTTGAAGTTCTTTGTGGATGAGTAACTCATTTTTGAGCATCGACTTGATAACGCTGCGCGCCCCCGAACTCAACGTTTGTCCGTCATGCAGTCCGCTGGCAAGGCCGCGCAATTGCCCGACGATGTTGATTTGCCGTGGCAGCCTCAAGGTGCTCTGGTCGATCATGAACAGCGATGCGTAATCTTCATCCAACACCATGCCCGACGTGGCCGATACGTAGTACACGAAGTTCAATGTCTCGGTGAGTTGATCGTTCCAGTTGTCGAACATCTCGTTTTGGTTGGCATCGGCCTTTGCCTGCTCGATCAACCGCTGTGCCGCCGTGTGCAGACGCTGAACGCGATCACCGGTTTCAAGCTGCGTGTTGAATTGCCTGTCGGTTGCGGCCAGTTTCGAAAACGCGTCCTCCAGCTTCATCTGGTTGGCCGATAGATCGGCTTGAGCGGTTCTATCACCGCTGAGAAAGCGGTTCGTCAGCGCGCGTTGCAACATTGATAAGCGCAGTACAGGTGTGACGTCCAACAGATAGCGCTGGCCCAATTGTTCCGAGCGAATAACCTCAAGGCTCTCGTTTATCTGATGGATGACGCGCGTACCGAGTAGAACCAGAGGGATGAAGACAATGATTGCGAGCACACCAAATTTCGTGGGGAAGCGTAATCGGTTAGCCAGGTGTACGGCAGGAGCAAGGATATTCATAGAGTTCTCACAGCCCGGAATGGGACGGTTTGTAGTTGGTTTTTGTTGAGAACGCTCCCTTTTCTCGAGTGCCTGGCTCTGTCTGGCTCATTCGGCTAATCACGTTTTATGTAATTAAACGTTTCAGTCATCCTATCGGCATTCAGATTGATAACTTTATGAAAAGCTGTACAGATATTTATTTTTGTACAACTTTGGAACGCCTTGAGAGCGGTGATGTCGCTGAGCCATCACCATTTCAAAAGGGCTCTTTAAGGGGAAGCGCTGCGGTCGCTAACTTAGTGAACCTGCGCAGGAGGACATTTACCTACATCGATATGCCAAACAGTCAAGCCAGGTATTTGTCCTTTGGGGGGTATGTGACGAGATTTATTGCGACCATGGGTGGAGGAATCTCCTGGTTGCTCTCTGCGATACTCTTCAGGACTACCTGAGGCGACATCCAGAAGTCACTCCTGTAATCATTGGGCAGATCAAATCCAAGTTTGGAGAGCTGCATTTTTTCTATGACGGGGGAGACGCCTACTGCAGGGGCGCAGTAGACGTAGCGATCCAACTTTCGACGAAAACCTTCTCTTACTGCGGAGCGCCTGGAAAGCAGGTATGCGGTGCATGGGTAAGCACACTGTGCTCGCGTCATGAGGGCAGCGGTGGTTCGAAGACTGCCGGCTGACAGGCTTGCATCCGAATCTTCTATAAGTGCCTTAACTGGTTGCCAGGCTCTAGGGAGGGCAGATACTCCAGCCCGAGTCGTTAGCACCGCGCACTGATTGCATTAGCTGGTCGGCTGCACCGGCTGAGCATATGGAATATTTATATTCAGACGACATTTGTGTCGGGTTTGCGACCAAATAAAATGCTCTCCCCTGAAATGGATTTTCAAAACCGGAGATGTATATTTTGAACTCAAAAGAAAAGCAGCAGTGCCTGTACCTTCCTACTCTTCCCTGTAGGGCTTAGGCAGATTTGCCGGCTGCTTTTTTAGGTGACCTTTTCGATCTGTCAGCTTTTTGAGCTCACTCCCAAGTAGATACCATCGCTTAGGGTTGCCCCTCCGCACCTTGTAACCTGCTCGTTAATTTGGGGCCGTAGGCCCCGGCTCGGTTTTGCCAACAAAAGCCGAGTATTTGAGTTTACTTTTTGTGGTTTGTACGAGATTTGGTGTGATCAGAGATCAAGAAAATCCAGCGAATCCGCAAGAGGTATAATTCCGTCTAATCCGCCCAGGCCCCACCGGGATTCCCTAGGCTCACGGATGCAAACATGCCGGCGATGATCCTGGCGTCGAGCAAGGAGTGGTTAGGCAGTTCCTCACCCTCGCTAGTCGGAGTAAGTGTCGTTGCGTCAGTAGGAAGGTTACGAACGATTCTGGGCCATCGCCACCGTCATATACCAGATCGCAAAAAAGCTCCCAGTCCTACTGGGGAGCATCCGTGACGATCTCGAGCTCCTCTTTGAATAACGTCAGAAACCTGAGCATCGACATCCTGGCTTCAACAATGGGCAATGCGTAGCTCCCACCCCACAGCTGCGGAAGCACGATTTTCTTTACGAAATCACTGCAGCCTTCTTCTTGCCAAGCTTCGAGCAATTCCACATAGAATTCGCGCCCATGCTCAGCCACCAATGCGAGTGATATCAGCCTCGCTGCTGATGATAGATGGGTAAACTCGCAATCAAGAAAGAGTCTGATGTTGGTAGAACTCCGCAATGACTAGGGGTCGCCTGGATATGGCGCAGGAAGGTCGCTTTGGGAAATGGCCCAAGCGGTCATAGAAATGTGGAGCCGCGCCGCCCCTCCGCCCAGACCATTGGTTGAACACCTGTCCACCAATGAGGTGAGTCAGGACGTCTTGAGCATACTGAAAATTGCCCAGCAGCGGGTAGGTGCTATCGTGCCAGGCCGAACGCCGGATGCAGGCACAGTCACGCTATACGCTCGTCACGCTAGCAACTTAGTTGATGGGCTCATTACACTGCTGCCAAAGGTGAAGCTTTCGCAAGCTTTACGAGGCTCTTGTCTTGAAAGCGAACTGGAGATTTGACGTCCGTACAGCCTCCACGAACACCAGTCTGCAACAACTCTATTACAACTTGCCCAGCGAAACGCGTCCCTGTGAGATGTTCTATGAACTCTGAATTAACTGAAGAAGAAATGCGTCGTGCTCTATTTGGTACGCCTCAGCCCGAAGAGCAGGTGTCTGCTCCTCAAGTAAAGGAGCATGTGCCAGAAGTAGCGCCTACAGAGCCAGCAGCAGCGCCCCAGATGAAGAAGAAAGCGGCAAAAGCTTTTACGCCTAGGCTGCTGGTCACTCTCAGGGTTGGAAACGAATTTGAGGGAAAAATGACCGAGTTGATTCACGAGGCTGACACGTTGAGCTCGTTGCTTGCTGAACAAGAGGCCGTGAAGGCCGCTAGGAAGAAGTACAAGTATGTAGACGTCGTCTCGGTAAAGTCGATGTAGCCGCGCCCAGGCTCGCTCTCCCGTCAAGGATCTTATAAGTGGCTTCAACGCTACGGGTATCTGAATCGTTTGACGGTCGTACCATCACAATCACGCCGCTTATGTTGCAGATGAGCTATTGCGCTCAGCCCAGCCGCTAAGCTGGCGCTGGGTTAGAGGGGAACCCGGCCTGAGGTTGCTCAGGATATGTAGATTTAGCTTCACTGATCAGAGGCTAGTAGTTTTTTAACTTCTGCAATGATCGAGTCGATGTTGAATGGCTTTGCCAAAACCGCATCAAACAGATCCGATCTTTCCATGCCAATATGGGCCTGAGCACCGCTCATCAGGATGATCGGCAATTGATTCGCCGAAGGCAGCGCTCGAACGGCAGTGGCGAATTCAAGACCGTCCATGACCGGCATCATAAAGTCGGTAATGATCAAGGCAGGCCGCTCCCTATCGAGCACTTCAAGCCCTTTCTGACCGTTGCTGGCCTTCACCACCATGAACCCCTCATCCTCCAGCGCGAAACTGAGAATATCAGCGATCAAATACTCGTCGTCGACGACCAAGATGGTGGTCATGTTAAATTCAACCCGCACGAAGGCTTAAGATTTTGAACCGGGCAATGTCTCAGTCGGGACTGAAGGTTCATGTCTTGAGGCCTTTTTCAGGAAAACATCTTGATCACGGATGACGACCTCAAAACGCGCAGGGTCGTAAGAGCTGTCTCGTACTTTAAGAATGGAAAGCGTCCTGCTTAGTTCAGAGTGATTCTCAGAGAACCGCATCAGAACCAAATTGTCGACGATGCTGGAGAGGTCAGAGTTCGGTGCGCTGACCTCTGAGCCAAACAGATCGCGCATTTCCCAGGATGCAAATACCGTAACGCCTCTGGATCGTAGTTCGTTCATCAGAGCACTGAAGAAGTCAGTAATCCGCGCTGGATTTGTCGTGACTCGCGTCATGCCGCTCAGGCTATCGATGAATAGACGTTTGATGCCCTTTTCTTCAACGATGCTCAGCAGTCGGGCGCCAAGCCCATCTAGGAGACCTTCTGTGGTGGGCTGCCAGGCAATGCTCAACGCGCCGCTATCTTCCATGCCTTTGATATCGATACCCAGTGATTGGCCTTTGAGCCGCAGCCGTTGTGGGCTTTCGTAGAAACCAAAATGAAGGCCCGGCGCTTTCACAGTCGACTCGGCCAGGAACTTAAGGCCCAGAGTCGTCTTTCCGATCCCAGAAGGGCCTATTACCAGAGAAACACTGGAACTGTGCAGGCCTCCGCCTAATATGCCGTCCAGTGATTCAATGCCACTGGCGATGCGCGTCATATCGGCGCTATCGGGAGAAGACGGGTGGCTGTAGAGACTTTCGAGTCGCGGGTAAACCACCAAGCCCTTGTCGGTAATTTCACACTCGTGAAGACCGGTCATGGCTCCGCTGCCGCGAGTTTTGCGCAGCTGAATTCGACGCACTGAGCGAGTGCCATATAGCTCTTCGCCCATCTCTATGACGCCATCAACCATGGTGTGCTCAGGACTACCGTCGTCAAGGCGGGAGCTGGTAAGAAACAGCACCGTGCAACCAGCAAAAGCGGCATGCCCTTGCAGTTCAGAAATGAATTTCTTGGTGTCGATGTGTGAATCAGCTTTTGAGCGCGCATTGAGCAAACCGTCAACCACCATCACTGTGGCTTTCTGACGGCTTATCTCGCGTCGAAGCAGTTTCACAACTTCATCCAAACCTTCGTTTTCCAGAGTGTCAAACGCGCTGACAAACTGAATTTCGGCGCCTACTTTGGACGAGTCGAAAAAGCTCAGCGTAGAGAGGAACTGAAAGAGACGGTCATGCGATTCGGCCAGCAGCGTGGCGACCAGAACCCGGCCTCCATTGCTCGCATGATGGAACCCAAGCTGGTTCGCTAGGATCGTTTTTCCAGACCCTGGGCGCCCTTGGATTATGTATGAAGAGCCTGCTACCAGTCCGCCCTTGAGCAGAGCGTCAAGCCCTTCGATTCCACTTTCGAGGCGTTTTAGCTTTTCCACAATGCGACCCTGATCTGAAAAACAGGCTGTTTAAGCCGAGTGAGCGGAATGCTAACGCCATTTTCGCTCTAGAGCCATTGAGCCTAGAGCATGGCGTGCTAGGAAAGTTGTTTGTCCCGTACCAAGGCAGTCTTTTACTCGAACTTCATCCAGCTAACACCCTTGTGAAATCAACCTTGCTAGCAGATGACCGTCTAATCCTGCAGTGATTCAAATGCAGTAGCCGGCGGCGTGCATTTACTTAAAACATGCCGGATGCGTACCAGGGTCGTGGATTGCATAAGCAGCTTGAATCATCTCCGGGCGCTGCTATAGGATGAAGAAAGGAGATGGCATTCCTCCTTTAACCGCCTTTGTGCTGATGATGCCTACGTGAACCCTGGACAGGGTGCGTAGGTGTGTCTCCCTGTCCTCTAATTTAGGACAGGCTATGATCTTACCCTTCGATTTACCCTTTTGTTTCAGCGCGAGCCGCTTGCCAGTTAGTCCACTCAGATCTGATGAGGAGGACTCTCCGTGCTGAAGTCATTAATCGTCATTGCTGTTGGCGCTTCACTTGGAGCCTGGTTGCGTTGGCTCTTGGGGATGAAGCTGAATGCTCTGTTCCCAACGATTCCTCCAGGCACTGTGGTCGCGAACATGGTGGGGGGTTACATCATCGGCTTGGCCATCGCCTTCTTGGCCGCATCTCCGGCACTAAGCCCAGAGTGGCGTCTCCTAATCATCACGGGTTTCTGTGGTGGGCTTACCACCTTCTCCACCTTTTCAGCCGAAACGGTTGTCCTAATCCAGGAAGGCAGACTGCTCTGGGCGCTCGGTTCAATTTCGTTGCACGTCGTAGGTTCGTTAGCGATGACCGCTTTCGGGCTTCTGTCCTACCAAATAATTGGTACTCGCTGAGGAGATAGAAATGAAAGGCTTTATGGTCGTTTTCTTCACTCAACAAAACCGTCGGTATACCAAGGTGATCGCAGTCCCTCATGAAAAACTTAGCTCGATGTACAGCGACGTAAAGGAGTGCTCAGACCTCCCTGCGTTACTCTTCGCACAGATCCAGCACTTTTTCGAAAACTGCAAGGCATTGGAGCCAGGCAAGTGGGTGAAGATGAGCCGTTGGGGGAGCGCAGATGAGGCTAGGGAGGAAATTCGCAAATCAGTGGCTGCCCATATCCCAAAACAATCGTCTACTACGGTTTTTATGGTGTCGATCCGTCATTTGCTGGTGGCCCTGATTATTGGGACGTCGCCAACCTTCAAGCGGCGAAACTCTCAACATACGCAGCGAACCCGGTGCATGCAAACAGATCGTCGGCACGCTATTGATTGGCGACAGGGTTCGCAACCTGGGATGCAAACTGGCTGGATCCAGTCGTTGGTGCCGAATCGAAGCAGGCCTGAAACAGAAGCTCACTGGCTGGGTTGACGGCACGTATCTGCGCGAAGCTGCCGGCCCGCCGCAAGCTGCCACCCACAGCAGCAATACCAACTGATTCCCCGACAAGATTATCATCACTGAGCCCTGCTTCTCATCGGAAACTCAGGTGGATTGTTTGCTGTGGTGGCTTTCCGCCGCTATTAGTAAAAGGGAGTTTGAAGAGGGTTTGGAAATGATTTCGAGATTTGTTGTCGTTCCTGCAGCCCCCACGAAGACGGGGTCAATGCGCAACGGAACGCGCTTTTTCTGCGAAACCGCGCCTATAGGCTTCAACATTTATGACAACGAGGAAAAGTTGCGCCTGAAGACAACCTATCAGACGCGAGTTGAGGCTGAGGGTGAGTGCCAACGTCTCAACCTAGAGCTGTTACAAAGGGGCGGTACTGAACAGGAGCACTCTGCAACGCACAGACGAAGCTTGTAAGTTCCCATTCATGCTGGTTTTCTCAATGGCTCATGAGCTTGTCGATGGCACCGGGTTTGTCGTGAACGCCGAAGCGGTCAACGATTGTTGCGCTGGCTTCATTGATACCGTGCACCTCAACTTCAGCACCTTCGCGTCGGAACTTGATCACGACCTTATCCAGCGCTGCGACGGCGGTGATATCCCAGAAATGCGCCTGTTTGAGATCTATGGTGACCTTGTTGAGCACTTCCTTGAAGTCAAAAACCTCAGTGAACTTGTCCGCAGAGCTAAAGAACACCTGGCCCATTACGTGGTAAGTCCGATGCGATTTCGTCTCTTCCAGAGTGCTCTTGATATCTAGGTAGTGCCCGACCTTATTGGCAAAGAACAGCGAAGCCAGCAGCACACCTACCAGTACGCCGTAGGCCAGGTTGTGAGTGGCCACGACGACCACGACGGTCGCCACCATGACGAGGTTGGTCGACAGCGGATGCTCTTTCAGATTACGCAAAGAATCCCAGCTAAAGGTGCCGATGGACACCATGATCATCACAGCCACGAGTGCCGCCATAGGGATTTTGGAGAGCCATTCGCCAAGAAATACCACCATCAGCAGCAGGAAAACGCCGGCACACAATGTCGAGAGACGGGTGCGGCCACCAGATTTCACGTTGATGATCGACTGGCCGATCATGGCGCAACCTGCCATGCCGCCAAGAATGCCGGCTGCGATGTTGGCCACACCCTGGCCTTTGCACTCGCGGTTTTTGTTGCTGGTGGTATCGGTAAGGTCGTCGACGATGGTCGCGGTCATCATTGATTCGAGTAGACCCACTACTGCCAACGCAGCCGAGTACGGGAAAATGATGCGAAGGGTTTCAAAATTCAGCGGAACTTCAGGCCAGAGGAAGATCGGAAGCGTATCAGGCAGTTGGCCCATGTCACCGACGGTGCGGATATCCAAACCGAGGTGAATGGCGATGGCAGTCAGCGTCAGAATGCACACCAATGGAGAGGGAATCAGCTTGCCGATTTTCGGCACATACGGAAACAGGTAGATGATTCCCAGGCCCGCAGCGGTCATGGCACAGACGTGCCAGGTGACATTGGTCAGCTCAGGCAATTGCGCCATAAAAATCAGAATCGCCAATGCGTTTACGAAGCCGGTGACTACCGAGCGTGAAACAAAGCGCATCAACGAGCCAAGCTCCAGGTAGCCAGCAAGGATTTGAAGTACGCCGCATAGTAGAGTCGCGGCCAGCAGGTACTGGAGTCCGTGCTCTTTTACCAGCGTAACCATCAGCAGTGCCATGGCGCCTGTCGCCGCCGAGATCATTCCGGGGCGCCCGCCGACAAAGACGATAACGGCACAGATACAGAAGGAGGCGTAGAGACCAACTTTGGGATCTACCCCGGCGATGATGGAAAAGGCAATGGCTTCCGGGATCAGCGCGAGTGCAACCACCAGCCCCGCGAGCACGTCGGCACGGACGTTGGAAAACCACGTTTGTCTAAGTTTTTGCAGCATAGAAATATCCAATGCAAAGCATCGCGCACGCAAAGGGAATGGCGAGCGAATCGATACAAATTCAAATTTTGAGGATTTTTAGCTGTGTGCTTAAGGTGTAAAACCAGGCGTACAGCGATGCGCATCCGCGAGCGAGGCTAGCGGAAGCAAGTTGTTGCGAGGGGGCGTAGCGCTAAGGCGGCGTAGGCTGCCAGTAGATCGTTTGGAGTACAGTCATGCTGGTGTTCCTGTAGCTCAAGGGTATGCAGCGCTTGCAGTATACAGCAAATCCACCCTTGATCGCGACTCAGTGTCAAGTTCCAAGAGCATTTGATGCTGAAAGAGAGGTAGCTGAAGAGTAGGTTTCTGAGCAAAGTCTAATTTGCAGGTACGGCTCCGTTACGAGTGACAATGGTGAAAGTCGTAAGCATCTCGCGAGGCCCGCTTAGAGCTCGAACTGATTTTCGCTGAGGTTGGTACATCATTATGAAACTAAGTTCTGATCCACTCGCAGGGCTAGCCGCGTATGCCTAAGGAAGGCCATCGTTTAGCCTATATACCGTTTGCTCCAAAGTATTTGGTTTTGTGCAGCAATCATTTTGGGAGTGATGAATATTGTCAGCCGAAGGTAGTGTAAAGGCCGTCACGACTGACTCCCCTTGGGTGGTTTTTCTGGTGTTTCTGCGCCTAGGGCTCACCTCCTTCGGAGGCCCGATTGCACATCTAGCTTACTTTCGCGAAGAATTTGTCGCTCGACGCCAATGGCTGAGCGAGCGTAGCTATGGGGATTTGATTGCTCTGTGCCAGTTCTTGCCGGGGCCCGCCAGTAGCCAGGTTGGAATAGGTTTAGGACTATCTCGTGCTGGGGTTCCTGGAGCAGTAGCTGCGTGGGCAGGCTTCACATTGCCTTCGGCAATAATCCTGGTTTTATTCGCTCAGGGTATGTCCTCGTGGGGAGGGGCGCTTCCGAGCGGTCTTTTACATGGTCTTAAAATTGTCGCGGTGGCTGTCGTTGCTCAAGCCGTCTGGGGAATGGGCCGTAGTCTTTGCACTGATGCCCCTCGAATAACCGTCGCAGTGTTTGCTGCCTATGCTGCACTGCTTTGGCCGCATGCTTGGGGGCAGATTGGCGTGATTTTCTTCGGTGCCGTCATAGGATTGATGCTCTTCAAAACCCATCAGAGCCAAACTACGGAGTCTTTGCCGATATCGGTGAGCAGGAAAGTCGGTGTGGTGTTTTTGCTGCTGTTCTTCGGCCTGTTAGCTGGCCTGCCACTGCTGGTTCAAGTGTGGCCCTCTCAAGCATTAGCTGTGGTAAACGTCTTTTTCCGTACTGGGTCGTTAGTTTTCGGAGGTGGGCACGTTGTGCTGCCGTTGCTTCAGTCAGCTACCGTACCGAACGGATGGGTAGCCAATGACACGTTTCTTACCGGCTATGGTTTAGCACAGGCCGTACCGGGCCCGCTTTTTACCTTCGCAGCATTTCTTGGCGCGTCCATGAATGCGCAACCTTCTGGTTGGCTCGGGGCTACCGCGTGCGTCCTGGCAATTTTTGCTCCTTCTTTCCTGCTCGTAATCGGCGTGTTGCCATTCTGGGAGCAACTGCGGAAAAGCTTACGCGCCCAAGCTGCGCTTTCAGGCGTAAACGCAGCAGTTGTGGGTCTTCTCCTGGCTGCCTTGTATAACCCTGTCTGGACGAGCGCCATATTGACTCCTACAGACTTTGGCTTGGCGCTGATAGCTCTTGTGGCCTTGATGTTCTGGAAGGTTCCTCCATGGTTGGTCGTCTTGGGGGGTGGTCTCCTCGGATGTTTACTTGGCAGTGTATTTTGAGGTCGGCTAACAGATATCTGGAATGCGCGGGGCTCTGATTCTCAGAAATTGCTGTGCACGCAATTTGTACGACCGCGTTCAATAAGACGCCGATTGCGACACACAGTAGCTCTCTGCGTGAGTGATTCCAGCGATCCTCCAACTCAGCCTGCTCATCAATCCTAGATACGTTTTACTACACCAGAATGGCAATCCCCTGGCGGATATCAAAGAGTCGAGCTACCGGTGCTCCGCAGGCCCGGAGCACTTAAATTCCACTTGAGAGTTGCGAACTGCCTGATAAAAATTGATAGTTTATACATGCAACCATCCAGTAAGGAGGGCTAGCACTACATTTGAAATTGCTTGACTAGCCTGTTCAATTCGACCGCTAGTTTTGTGAGTTCGGACGTTGCAATAGCTGTCTGACTTGACCCTTCTGCCGCTTGATTTGAAAGATCACGGATACTCACCAGGCTGCGATCTACCTCCCTTGCAACCTGAGCCTGCTCTTCCGATGCGGTCGCAATCAGGACGTTGCGCTCAGTAATATTGTCGATAGATTCGGTAATCTCCACCAACGCGGAACCGGCGCCATGAGCAGTGTCTAGCGTTTTCTGGGCCTGGGTGTTCGTGTGAGTCATTGCAGATACGGCAGATCCAGTGCCTTTCTGAATTGAGCTGATCATCTGCTCAATTTCACTGGTTGATTGCTGAGTACGATGAGCTAAAGCTCGGACTTCATCAGCGACTACTGCGAAGCCTCGACCCGCCTCACCGGCACGAGCGGCTTCGATAGCCGCATTCAACGCAAGAAGATTGGTCTGTTCGGCGATAGCGCGTATCACATCCAAAACTTTGCTGATGTCGGTGGCCATTACTGCGAGCCCTTGTACCTCTTGGGAGGCATCCTCAACACTTGCGACCATTATGCTGATGGCCTGCACGGTTTCATCAACACGTGCACGACCAGCCAACGCGGCGGAGTTGGATCGATTAGCTGCTTCAGAGGCTTGCGAGGCATTTCTAGCTACCTCTTCTACCGCTGCACTCATCTCAGTGACGGCAGTTGCTGCCATTTCGACTTCGTTATTTTGACGCAGCATGCCTTTATTTGCGTCTTCGGTGACAGCGTGCATTTCTTCAGAAGTCGACGCCAACTGGTTGGAGGAATCAGATATCAAAGAAAGGGTATTTCGTAGACCGTGCTGCATTACGCTTAAAGCCCGCATAAGCCTGGCCACCTCATCGTGCCCTTGAGCTTCAATAACTCCAGTGAGATCGTTTTTAGCAATGCGCTCGGCAATGGCTAGTGATTGACTGATTGGGCTGGTAATACTTCGGGTGTACATCAGAGCTAGTGCAATAGCGGCCAATGTACTGGTCAATATAAAACTACCAACGATCAATTTAGCTTGTTCATAGGTTTGACTCGCCTCCTCCCCGGCACGTTTAGCTTTATTGTTGTTAACATCTATTATTCCTTTGATATCGCTCTCAACAGCGTCAGCAGATTGTTTCATTGACTCATTGGAGAGCTTGACTGCCTCATCTAAATTACCCGAAGAAATTAGAGACAAGTATTGATCTTGTACCACTTGATATTTTGTAAGGCTTTTTGAAAGCTCATCAATTTTCTGCTTGCCCATCGGGGTTACGATTAGCGGATGCAAATTCGACAGCGAACTCTGGATATTAACTCTAGCCTTCTTCAATTCTTCTAAAGCTTGAGTTTTTCGGCTTTCGGGCTCTACAGGATTGCGCAACCTTGCGTTGCTACCCCTGATGCTTACGAACTCTCTGTCAATTACACCAAGTATGGATATGCTGGGTACCACATTCGTTTCAACGAAGCTTTCAGAGTCCTTCAAGCTTGACGCCTGCTTTAGGGCGATGATCCCTAGCGCAATAATCATCAGGCAAAAGAAGCCAAAGCACAGAGCTGAGCGTGGAGCAAGGTTTAGCTTGCGTAGTATCATAATGAGAGCCTCGTTTGAATTGTCAGCTATGTCGTCACTCGCCACGCGTGCTTAAGTACCGTTCGTCGAGTAATGTAATGTAGCCCGAAAAGTCTGGAGTTTTATCTTCTATATTGTGTTGCTAGATGTGACTGCTGAGGCTTTGTTCCGAAGTCTAGAGTGAAATAAGATTCAGGTAATGGTTGTTATGGGGTTATGGAGATGCCTAGTGAACGCGGGTCAAGCTACTTGTAATGCAGAAAACACTTTGCAAAGTATTTATATTCGCATTGCATATGGGCGCGCCAGCCATTAATTATCGAGATAGTTTTGCACTTGCTTGACTACATCCCGAGCTGTGCGGGTCACTCCAATCAATGTAGCTGAGGCGAGCCCTGTCCAATCGCCGTAGCCCACCAGCCAAAGACCGGATGAATCAACACTTCGATTTTCGGTTACGGCTACCTTGCCGTCCTGACCTACGATACTCAGATTGCTCAGGTGGTTGAGCGCTGGAGAAAATCCAGTACACCAGATGACAGCATCAATTTTCGTCTCGGCCCCCGACGGCCACACAGCACCTGTTGAGGTGAAGTGCGTCAATGGCCGCACCGTGTTCAGCACGCCGCGTTCGCGAGCTTCCTTTACCGGTGGCACCATCACAATGTCTCCCAGCCCTCCAACGGGCTGTTGGGGCTCCATCCCTTCTTGTTGCGCCTTCAATCTAGCAGTGGCCCTCTCGAACAGGACGCGGCCATCGACCTCATCTGGAAGATACTTTGGCGGTTGCTGAGTCACCCAAGTTGCATGAGCCACCTTCGAAACTTCGGCGTAAATCTGAGCACCCGAGTTACCACCGCCAACGACCAGCACGGTCTTCCCCTCGAACTCACTCGGCCCAACGTATTGGGCGGAATGGATCTGCTGCCCCTCGAAAAGCGCCTGCCCTGGATAGGTTGGAATAACCGGGCTGTTCCACGTGCCTGTTGCACTGATGACCGATTTGGCATCCCAGAAAGTATCCCCGGAAAAAACGCGCAACCCGCCTTCGATGTTCTCGACATGGGTCACCCGCGTGGAACGGATGATGGGGAAGTCATATCGGCGTTCGTACTGAGTCAGATAGTCGACAACATCGTCCCGCCCAGGAGTCCCCCCGGGTACTGCTGACATGGGCCAGCCGGCAATTGAGCTCCAAGCAGACGGCGAGAATAGTCGGAGAGAATCCCACCCATGCCGCCAGGCCCCTCCAGGTGCTGACTCGGCGTCGAGTAATACGTAGGAAAGGCCTGTACGCCTCAAAAAATAGGCTACGGTGAGTGCGGATTGGCCACCGCCAATGACCACTACATCAAATTTCGAGTTTTGATTCACCAGCATCTCTCTAGGCCCATCTGCTTTACATCGGTTTATACCCTGCGGCCATTCTCATCAATCACGACTTGTCCGTCTTCTTTGACGAAGCTACCGCGCTGCTCTTGCGGCAGAAGTCTGATCACCTTGCGCAAATGCACGTTTACTTACCGTGACGACTCCTCGCGCATTCACAACATCGGGCGTGATTAGCATCAGATCGATGCTGACCGACGCCGTTATTCACATACCAAGATCCCCTGCAAAAAAGGCATCTCTCAAAGCAGGCGTGTCCTCATGATCAAAAACGAGCTTACGCAGCAAATATTGCGTGAGGTATGATCGAAGGCGGGATCGGAGCTCAACATACGGATCTGAATACCCCACATCGCTGGCAGGCCAGCGAAGCTTTATGGCGTGCCTCAAGATCATCATTGTCTCGCCGCCAAGCGTTGCCTCGTGAAGCCGGGTCAAATCATCGAATCCAGAAGTGCGCTTGTAACCCAGCAAGGCCTTACTCAGAATCAAACTCAGCGAATCCGCGTAGACCTGCGACGCCCTTTTCCACACCAGCGTTTCTACATCACTATCCAAGCACAAAACCTCACTGCTACCACACAACTACAGCGTGCCCACCGGAACACGGTAAGACATTTGACAACCCTGAAATCGAGCCTGAGCAGGCACATCGAATTTGACCTGAATCAGAACGACCTGGAGGCCCTTTTACGCCACTGTCAGACTCACAGACCAACCTCTAGCGATGCTCGTGAAGATCAACGATTGCAGAGTGCGCTGGAGGCGTTGGAGCAGGCATTGGTGGCAGCCGATGCAACTCGGTGATCCGAGGATCATCATTATGCGGATAAATATGTTCACAACCAAAGCCAGCGACACCCGCGTGTACTAGGCAAAATAGCGCTGCAATTCCAGCGTCGCCGTAGGTTGTCTGACATGGGGGCATTTTGAGGCGCAGTTACCCCACTCAAAAAATTGGTTTACGTTTGTTTCTTTTGAACTCAAAAGCAAAAGCAGCGGCCTTACGGCCAAAAAGACGATCTCCCCTACCAGGCCTCGCCTCGCCTATCGGCAAGGCAATTGAAGCCTTAAAAAGCTCTAAGATCAAAAGCGAAAAGATCGACCGTCACACCGTGTCTTATCCGAGCACCATCAGTGGCGTCGGCACCGTAGAAAATTCTTTTGCTCTCAAATATAAGAACTCCGTCTCGGTTAAAAATTTTCAAGAGGGGGGGGTGAATAAGTTGTCGCAAATTTGAATCTTTTGTCGCATTAATGAACTTTTGTCTGGCACCGTCCGAGAAACTCACCGATCCGAACTATCGAGGATGACTTCAAATGGATACGACCAAGGCGGATCACGTTCAAGTGCCGAGCCTCACACCGGATAGTGAACAGTTGCCTTAGCTAAACGGTACCGTGAGCAGCAAACTGCGATGACTGGGGGATTGATGGGGGCATATTTGAGGCGTTGTACCGCGCTCCGACGAGACCAGGAAATGGCTGCCATGCCCCAATCCGCCCGGCCAAATCCGACGGTTGTTGAGTGTCAGCGTCAACTGGACACTTATGACCAAGTGCGCGAGCGGGTGTCGTCAGCCAACTCAACGCTAAGTGAGGTGCAAAATTTCCACCTTTCACACGCCCAAATCAGCAGCAAACAGGACGTCTCGGAGCGCCGGCACGACTTGATTGCCTAGGACGAGGCGGCGGAGCAGGTACTGTTCGACGTGCTCTCTGAGGCGACCACGCAATTCAACATAAGCGTGCGAGCTCTGACCATGGCCGTGGGGCCACTGGCGCATTAGCGCTTGCCTTAAAACCTGAAAAGCCTCGTCACCTACTGCACTCGGGTACAGGCGCTGCATCTCATCGAACCCGGCGCTGCGCTTATAGCTAGCCAAGGCCTCACCCAACACCTTGCTCAGAGACTTGCCGAAGACCTGCCAAGACTGTTCCCAGAGCAACTTTACTACCTCATCCTGCACGTTAACCTCATTTATTATATTGCGCCGTTCCCAGCCCACAGCTGGTCGCCCTTCACTTTCTCAGAGCAAGCTGATGAAAATCGAATTCGATCTTAACCAGAACGATTTAGAGGCCCTCCTACATCACTGTCAGTCGCACATGCCTGCAAGCGGTGATCCTCGGGAAGACCGGCGTTTGGAGTACGCCCTCGCAGCTCTTAAGGAAGCGCTACTCGAAGCTAACGCACTGAAGTGACCATGAAGCCCGCCCAATACATCGATAACCAGAACTAAGTAGATCTACGCATCGTGAATCGCACAGCAACCTGCACTTTGCCTGACACGCGAAAGTTTCCAGACAGACTTACCCCGGCTAAAAAATTTGCGCGATTGCGAAGTGTTTTGTAATGAAAGCATAAGCAACGTCTTTTGGCAGAAATGACGATCCCCCGGCCAGCCCCTTGCCTTGCCTGCTGGCAAGACCTGCAAGGGCCGGAAAAACCAAAGACCAAAGCCCAAATCAGCCTTCATATACCGCGTGGTGATCAATACTCAGCAGTTGACCGAGCTCCACCATCAAGCCCGCTCGCTACCGATCCCCGACTGCGTGTGCTCGGGGCCATCGCACTATCAACTCGGGCCAGGGTTGGGAGGAAAGTAATTGGCCCATTTGCGTGCCGGTAGTCCCGCACGTCTCTGCGGCTAATGTCTGTACTTCGGCAGAGGACAGACCCTAAGATCTAAAGCCATCAAAAACCCATGGAGTGTTGATCTTGCCAAGCGTATTTTTTTCATACTGCCATGCCGATGAAGCGCTCCGTGATCAGCTGGAAAAGCAGCTATCGATGCTCAAGCGCCAAGGCGTTATCGACACCTGGCACGACCGCAGGATCGGCGCAGGTCAAGAAATCGATTCAGCCATCGACAACCACATTAACAGTGACGAAATCGTCCTTCTCCTGGTTAGCCCGGACTTCATCGCCTCAGATTATTGCTACAACATCGAGATGACTCGCGCTATGGAGCGCCACTCGGCAAATGAAGCGATCGTCATTCCTGTGATTTTGCGCGCGTGTGATTGGCACCATGCTCCGTTCGGCAAGCTGCTTGCTACGCCCGAGGATGGTAAGCCCGTCACCCTTTGGCCTGACCGTGATGTAGCTTTCCTGCAAGTAGCGCAAGCGGTACGCAAGGCTGCAGAACGATGCCGCCAGGATATGCCCAGTCCTGCATCGCAAATCTCGCGCGCGGCACCGGCTCCTCCACAGCCCCCCTCCCAGTCAGCGACCACTACCCCCCGGTCGAGTAACCTTCGAGTTGCAAAAAGCTTCACCCAGCGGGACAAAGATCAGTTCTTGCTGGACACCTTCGAGTACATCGCACGCTACTTCGAGAACTCCCTGCAAGAGCTTCAAGCCCGTAATCCTGGCTATGAGGGCGTGTATCGTCGAGTCGACGCCAATCGCTTTTCTGCGGTCATCTACAAGGACGGACGGGATGTTGCTAGGGGGACGGTGTTTACAGGAGGTCAGATGGGTGCCGGGATTTACTACAGCCAAGGCGATACGTTCGCGGGCAATAGCTACAACGAATCCCTTTCGGTAAATGCAGATGATCAAGCCCTGTACTTGAAAACTCTGGGCATGTCCCACTATTCCGGACACGACCAGAAGCTGTCTCAAGAAGGTGCTGCGGAGGCGCTCTGGGGAATCGTCATCACGCCATTACAGCGCGGGAGATGATCCTTCCTGATCAACCAAAGATACTTAGTGATGGAGTGGAGGCGGGACGCGCATCGGATGCTCATCGCCTGGTGTCGATGTCTGCCATCACTTGAGGCGCTTCGAAGCAATAAGGGCATCGAAGGCCTCCTTGCTCGAATGTCCCTCGCGCATCCTCGTGACCAAAAAATCCGCATCCAACCCCGCTGGGTCAAAAAACTCTCGGGCATGCCGGACGATAGCCAACCAGAGCTCGAAAGGGACTGCAGTAGTATCACCATTTCTGCAACGGTAACTTGGGCGTTGAAGCAACGCCGGCGCTCGTAACACCAGTTCGTCACACAGCCGTTGGAAAATTCGGAAGGGGGTCTCGCTCATCCCGATTAGGGAGGGATGGGTGAGGCGGTTGATCGATTGGATAGCTGACTCGGTATCGACGGTGTGCAGGCTCGATAAAAAACGTACATCGGCCTCGAACGCCGCTGGCCCGATTGACGCTACTAGTCGTTCAACAGATTCGAGTTCTGACAGGTTGTCACGGCCCAGCGTTCTTACGTGCTGCTCCATCATTCTCCTCCTGCGGACTAATTCCCTGCTTCCCACGTTCAAGAGACCACTCTGAGCCACTGGAGCAACATCGTGGGCATTCGGGTAAATTGCTGTTATTCGTCATCGAGTGCCGATCGATGTTGTTCCACGTGCGCGACTTCGCGCTCCCAAGCCTCTAGAAAATCAGTCCAATCATGCCAGTAGAATCCTGCCTCCACACGAGCTGCGGGCCCCAGAGCCACCGCAAAGCGGGATTTCCAAGGTTCTGGGATATCTGCGTTCCGAATAATCCAGCACCCAACAGGATGAGCCTCCCTAGGCAGCCGAACCAGGTCAGCGTGGTCGAGATGGCAGGCGCTCAATGGAACTTCATGATCAAGTCGTTCAAGCTCATCCAATCGTTCCAGGATCGCCCGTGCGCTTTGATCGCCTGGTACCAGTTCAGCGAGCTGCCATAGCGCCTTCCTTCGCTCTCGTTCTCGTAGCCAGATATCACTCATCACGACGCCCTGCGAGCACGTAAGTACTCATGGTTAGTTGAGTTGGTGCGGCGCAGTGTCAGTTAGCCTTATCCATGGATTGCTAGTCCAGCTACGCCACCCAAGCGAAGGTCGGACGGGAGGTAGGGAGTCAGCTTCATAAGTTAGCGGCCTCTCGACTACCGCAGCCGAAACGCATGTCCAAACGACATTGGCGGAAATTAACGAACGTTGATTCCGTGCTTCGCAAAATCGCTAAGGAGTGTTTTGCGACTCAGCATTGCAGGAAGCTTGAAAATGTTCCTGTATCCGTACCAGAGGCCCATTGGCATGATCACCAGACCAAGGCCGAATGTGGCCGTAGCAGCGATAATGGCCGCAGGAATTGAACCGAGCGAGAACACCACGCCTTTCAATACTGTCGACCTAGCGATCAAGCGGATGTCATCCAAATCGTATTCGACTTTTCCGTTTTTGTTTTCAAACGCTAGCACCACAATGGACTTTTTGGAGGTTCTTTTGAAATACCAGGTTCGTGGAATCTCGGTCGCCATCGCACCATGAATTTTCAGGTATTTCGGAACAACCACCTGCTTAAAATAGAAGGTCTCTCCTTTTTCATCTTCAAGTCTCACGCGACTGTAAAGAGCATCAAGATCGCCTTGCGCTTGGACGTCATAATTTTTTATTGTCACTGTTATTTTTTCGAGGTCAGCCATTTTTCATCCTTATGCGCATTGGTTCTCTACAGGCGCGGCTATCTAAAGATCCATCGAACGCTGCCTGATGGCGTCGTTCATGCGGTAAACGTGGAAATGAAGTTGAGGTTAATTGTCCTTTTCTTCATCCGGCTCGGCGCTACAGATCATCTGGGCCTGTAGACTTTCAACAGTGGTGCTCGCTTGTGATCACGTAGTGATCTCCTCCGACAGTACGAACCAGCTTGAAGCCATCCCTCTCGTCGACGCATCGCACAGGATGCGTCGCAACTGTCATACCGTTTTCAGAGACTCCCGATTGGTCGCTGTAGACAAGCGCGACGTATCGCTCCCCTACCCTTGCAGCATTGAAAAGATAAGCATCGACAACGACCGCCCAGTCGACGTGCTGTGCCCGGATGACCTCTGGGGGCATACCTTGGAGGGCGCCCTGACGCTCCTCGACCACCCGGCGGTCTGGCACCCAATCACAATTAGACATCTGCTTGATTCTCGACAATTGATAAAACTATTACGAACGACGAGCGATTACACCGCCTCCTCTTCCAGTAGGCTCGCTGTACGCGGTGCGATTTAGTAAATAATTGGAAGAATTGAGTGAGCCTCCAACCGTAGCCACGCTGCGTACGCAAAACCATACCCAAGGCTGTGCATGCTGAGCCCGCAGTGCCCTTACACGCCGCTGATTGGCGCGCCGGCCAGTGCAAGCGAGATCACTGACAGCAACCAGTACAGTTTTATACATCATATAACGTGTAACTGTACACGACAACATGGCTACATCCTCTCTTTTGAGGACATCATCTTGTTGAAGCCAGCACTGGCAGCGGTCGTTCGAGCAGTTCGAGGAAATCTAGGCTTCACTCAGGAAAACCTTGCCCATGCTGCATCGCGCACATACCTGAGCAAAATCGAGAACGCCGAAAGCAGCCCCACCATTGATAAATTCGTAGAGCTTGCCGAGGCTCTCGGCATGAGCCCTTTGGCTTTCATGGCACTGATTCTCTCGACACGGGATAAGACCCCCTCCTCGGCTTTGCTCGCAGAGGCCGCAGAGGAGCTGAAGGCGCTACAAAAACGCGTCAGCGACGACGATATTGCCGCGCATCTTGCTGGAATTGATCTAGTGAAGCGGCCTGCCGCTCGACCAGTGAACCTGGTCAAGCTGAAAAAAGTGCTGGAGTGCAAAGAGATTGGCTTGAGCAAGGCAGAGACCGCTAGGCGGCTCGGGATAAGTCGGTCAACCGTGGGGTTTCTTTGGGAGCGGTCGGTGCCAGCTGAAGGCTGAGTCAGAGTGAAGCTTGCAGCATGCTAGGGCATGCCAAGTCTAAGGAGTAAGCGACCGTTACAACGGAATATGGTCTGCGAACATGGCCACTATCACGTGGGCCAGCAAGCCGGCAGTGGGGATGCCCTTGTCGATCACCTGTGCCGGCACCGGTGCTTGCGCTCTACTCCCAATCAGTAAGGTCAGACCGACTCTTCACAATCACCGTGGCAAAAGATGTAGGCCTAGCGTCTGACTTCCACCTTGTAAAACAAGGTCTCAATCATCAGTCGACGTCGGTCGGACAACACAGCACCATCGATCTGGCTTGCCAGTCGCACGTAAAATTTGCATTCCCGCTGGTTGGCCAGGTCAGAGATTGGACGTGCTGCTTGAAGAAAGTCTTCATAGGAACGCGTCGTTTTGGCCATAAGTGCAGTGAAGTTTGGCAGCGCTTCCGCGTCTGCTGTCCGCGTCGATGGCCAGGCCGGCTCGAAGCTAATGGAGTCATCTTTCAGAAATACTGTGAGGAACATTTCTGCTTTGCCCGCCTCATTAGCCCAGCAAGGCGGGAGATCGCCGCCTTTGCCTTTGTTGAGCTTGTTTTGGAGGAACTGAACCTGCCCCTTCAAATCGCTATTTGTTTTCTGCAACGTCGCAGGGTTGACACCTTGCTTTTCTGCCAATGCGAAGGCGTCAGCATTTTTCACCACTTCTGAAATTTGCTCTGCCGTCAGGTCACCTTTCCGCCCCATGGCGGACTTCAGTGATTGCTCGGTCTCTTGAAGAGCTGCAACTCGCTTAACGACGTCAGTGGGCCGAACACCTCCATCGGGGTCAGCCACCAATTTTTTGAGCTGCTCAAAAGACATCATTGTCTCAAGAACCAACCGCTTGGCCTCCTCTCCTTTAGAACCACCGCTCGCTTCTTGCAACGCCTTGTCGATAGCAACCATCGTTGAGAGTTGCTCATCTTTTTGAGTCAGCAACACCTTCAGCCGGCCAGCCTCTTCTTTGGCTTTGGACGCGTCGATGAGCTTTGAAATGATTTCGTCAGGATTCTTCATTCCTATGGATTTCAGCCGTGCTCTGAGATCATCAGTCGCAGCCTTGATTGCCAGTTCGCGCTCATCAAGACTCTGCACGCTGGCGAGCTTGCCCGCCATCTCGTCGTTTTTCTGGGTAAGTTGCCAAACCTTGTACCCCATGAGCAGCAATAGGATGAAGCAAAGGATGATCCATATTTCGGTGAGCGATAGCTGGAAAACCTGATCATTTTTAGAACTCATCAAGCAGTTCTCACGTCAGCCACGCCATCACTGGTACGCGTTGAATCGACCACATTTTCGCCGCTAGAGAAATGGGCTACCTCATTGATCACGCCTGGAAGAGACACCGGATTGGCGCCCTGCTCAATCGCGCTTCTTAGCTCATCAAGCATTTGAGATTGAGCCGCTCCCAATTGTTGAGTACTGAGCTCAATGTGGCTAACGAGCGTTCTTTGCACTTCGTTGCTGGCTACAACTGCATCGACTAGGGGAGCCAGGTTCGTCTGCATGGAGTCAGCAAGTGTCTCGACATTTTTCATGCCGGTTTCACCGATGGTTTTTAGAGACTCCGCCACTTCACGCGCAACCCCTTCTACAGCTCTGTTATCCGTTACACTGAGGCGCAGCTCATCGATTTTCTGAACGATTTGAGAGAACACCTGCTGGCTGGCTTTCATGTCGGCCATGAATTCCTCCCGTTGATCGTCCAAGGAGTCCAGATACTCTTTCTGAACGCGTTCGACTCGCTCCATGACGTCATGACTCTGAGACTTCATCGATTCGATTAGTCGGTCTTGGCTTTCGACGATCGAGCCGACTGCTACAACGGCGTCGCCGATAGTCTGCGTTTTGGTATTCAGACTGCGGATTGCAGTGCCGACCATACGAGCAGACGTTTTGACATCCAGGGCTAGCGCGGAGATGTCCTCGTTGAGGCCATCCGTAGCGCCGGATAGCGTGGTTATCGCGGGATTGAGTTTTTGAGTGAACAAATTATCCGGGAAAACAGTGTGCTCCAGCCGCTCGCCCGCTTTCTTGCCAAAATCGAGCGCGTGACCCTCCATAAGCGTTAGCGTAAGCGCGCTCTTCTCAGAAAGCCCAGCGATGGTGTCGAGCATCTGCTCGCTGGCCTCGCTGGCCTGGCTAAGCATGCGCTCAAAAGCTTGGTTGCTTTGAACGGTCGCGTTGCTGAAAAAAGCATCCATGGAATTAGTGCTGTGTTGAGCGATAGCCGTAATTTGCTCATGAACGCTCTGCACTGCTTCCTTGGAAGCTGCCATCACTTGGTCTCTGAAGACGGCAAGCTGTTGGCTCGAAGCGTCAAAAGCCATGGTCAGCTCTTCAGCTGAGCGTACTGCGCGCTCCTCGACACTCTTGACCGCATCGTTGGTATCGACTTTAAAGCCTGTGTGCATCACTCGGGCAAGCATACCCAAAGCAGTACTGCACATGGCTGCGCCGAAACGCATGGCCATGCCATACAGGTTGTCACCCATCGACTCGATGTCGAGCAGGCAGATGATGATGCTGACGACGGTGAATAGAAACCCGAGGTAGTAAACCGAGTCTGCAAATTTGGCGAGGGTGAGTTGAGTATTCCACTTTTCTCTGACGTGAAAACCCACTACCCAATAACCGACCATCACTACCAGCGGGATTATGAATCCAAGCCAGAACGGCTCTTTGAGTGCAAAGCTCGCTGAAGCGAGTAAAACCTTGAGTACGAACGCGATGAAAAAATACGTTTGAACTCGCTGCACCAGCTTCTGAACGTCCAATTTAAAGTCCCTCCATGGAGCTGATTCCGTCCACCGACGCTTCGTTGGCATCGAAGTAATTCGCCCAGAAATCTCCGAGGCGATTGGTTTGAGCGGTTTTATGTTCGTTGGCAAGTAGGTTGATCGTCACCACCGCCCCTTTCAATCCTGGTGCCTGCGCATTTCGACCATATGGCGTTTTGGCGAACTCTCCAAAAGACATCAGAGCGCCTTTGTACATCGAAAAATCAGGCATGTTCGCGAGCATGTCCGAGTAGATGATGAGCTTGCGATCGCCATCTACGTTCGCATGTGAAAAGCCATTGATTCCCACCAACTGAAGCATCTGAAAAATCGGGGAAAGCTTGCTGTGTTGGTCGAGGGGAATTTTGCGTACAACCTCGTGCAACGGACTCTCAAATTTTTCGTTAAAATCTCGATCTACAAATTTCTTGGTCGCTGTTAACTGACTGCGGTCTTTCCACTGTCCCGGGTTGCAGCGTTCAAAAATCGGCTTTTCATTTTGCTCAAATTTCTCCCCGAGCAGAAAAACGGACAGCAGATAACCCTCAGGAATGTCCGTCGCAATCATGCTTTTGAGGCGCTGGGTGAGAGCAGCCTTCTGAGTGAACGGAAAAGGAGAGGTGTTATCAATCAACACAACGACATGGCCCTTTGGGCCCTTGGTCGGACACAGGGTAACCTTGTCCATAGTGTCTTGCGCGAGCTTGAAATTAACGTAGGCCCATGCTCCAGCCGATAGCGCAATGAGGATCACTACAGCCAAAATCCACGTCCCAGCGTTACTCTTGCGTTTGGCGTAAACCGACATAACTAATTTCCTTACACCAAATCTTGCAATGGTTGAAGCTGGATATTTTGCTGATTGAACGAGGCTTGTATCTTTCCTCTCATCGGCTCGACCTGGGCCACCATCCTGCCCAGCAGGCTCTCTTGCTCTTCGAGTTTTATCTCGTCACGCGAGACATCGAAATCTGGCATCTCAAGCTCACCAAACACGACTGGCTGATCAAAGTACTCGGGCGCAGGGCTGCCTGATGGACGCGCCATCATATTTTCGTTCTGATAAAACCTGGTCAGGCTCTGCAACGTTTCGTCAGCCATAACCAAAGTTTCAGCAACCTGCTTTTTCACGATTGCCTTCTGACTCATGTTGTATCTAAACGCGTTGATCTCTTTTTCGGCCCCCTGTACGGCGTTGTCAATTTTCTGCAAAACGTCGGTTTTCTCAACTTCTAGCCTGCTACGCAACTCGTCAACGAGCTCGATATAAACATGATGGGCTTCAGAATATTGCTTCCAGACGGGTGCATATCCTGGGTAACTATCAAGTAGCCGGTAACCCTTCCATAAGCCGACAACTCCAAAGAGGAGTGTCCCGAAAAACAGAACCAGGGATTCTAAGTCTTGGATGGGAAATGTACCTGACAGAACATTCTGAACGGCCAGTGGCAACGGATTTTGGGAGCCATCTTCACTTACGCTTAGCACATGACGAACAGCGGAAATCAATATCGCGAGCGCCAGCGTCACGGTCGCGGCAAATGAAAAGGACACCCACCCCCAGAATCGAAAAGCAGCTATGACGTGGTTCTTGTAGCGAAATACAAAACCGCACAAGAAGCAGATGAGAACGTTGAAAAAAGAGAGAGCGAAGGCCATCGAGAAACCGCTGAGCAGTCCCCCCTCAAGACCAGAGCCAAAAAACGTCGCATTGAGCGCACCTTCTGCGACGCAGCATGCGATGACGATCAAGACTTGCAGGAAAATATAGGCGCCGCTTGGGTTTTTCGCAGAGATGTCTAATAACCGATGCTCTTTACGAAAGGCTGTCAAAATTTGAAACTTCGTCTTCACATCGGTGGCGAAACTTGTCATACGCCCTTCCTCACGAGTGAGGTGATGATCAGATGAGCGCACAAACTCATTCCCCAGCTCAATCGCGCGGTTCATGTTCACCGTAATATCGATGGAGTCAAGACGATTTTGGATCTGTTTAATGCGCTGCTCACCGTACTTTACAGTCTGCTCGCGCATCCTTCCGAGCTCTCCCCGGACAGCATGCTCAGCATGAGTCAACTGAGTGGCACTATGTGCGGGAATCCCTTTGGCACCGTTTTCCTTAGCGATCCTCTGAAGATCGAGTTTCTTCTTCAGCTTTTCAGGGTCGATTTTGGGAATGAGGGGCTCGCTAGCCTCTGTTTCTTGTCGTGAAAAAAAAGCGACAATGGCTGCGAGGACTTTTTTAAGAAAACGCATCGAAAATATCCATACTCATTTATTTTTAACGTCGCTTCACATTCCACCGAGCAAGCGAAGCGAGCAGCAGGCCGCCGTTTCGTGTTTTCAGAGGGGGGATTCGGTTGCGCTCGTTGTCCGTAACGCATGAGGCCAGCAAGTAGCCATCATGATATCGAAATGATGACCTCAGCGGTTCCGAGTGGCAAGTGCAAAACGGACATTGTCGACTGATGGCTGCAAATAAAGAGCTGCTCGCAGGGGCGCTACTTGCATCAATTTCTTTTACTGCCGTCCAAGAGGAACGGTCGTTAAGGGTGTAGAAATCGGTTATTCGACAAGACATATCAACATTCCTTGACCAACACGTTCAGTTGCGCGAAACCTCCAGCCCCATGCCTATTAGGACAACACTGCCCCTTCTACTCAACTGTCCTATACAGCTGCTATCAGCCAAGGATGGGCGTGAATAGCTGGCTAATTCATGCCGAACGTCACTCAGCAAGTCGCTTAAAAAAATCGTTGGATTTTTTCCTTCCAGCACTACTCATTTGACTATGAGCATAAGGAGGAGCTAATGATCCAAACTGATATTTTTGTCATCGAATACAAGCTCCACGGGGAGCAGAAGTCATTCATCATTCGTGCAAAAGAGATGCGCAATCTCGACGCGTGGCAGTGGGTAAGCTACGACGCCGGATTAGCGCCGATCCCCAACCTTGGAAGGCCTCCATTGAAGGTCGTGTCGAAACCTCATGCAGAGCGCTTGGGGGTAACGGAGTTGAAATGGCGAGAGGCCGCTGCCCCAGCGTGGGAGGAAGCCTATGGGCCAGCTGCTCGAAATCAGCGCGAGCTGGATAGCATTGGAAAGCCTCTAAAGCGGGATTAGACGGTCGAATCGACTGGTATCATCGATGGAGAAACTGCTGCCGCCCACCGCCCGCGTACATCAACTCAACATGGAGATTCTGCCGCCCGACCACAACAGCCAGCAACGGACGCCGATCAGTGCGGCCCTTCGCCAGAATCTCCCATTCGTCAAGGTCGATGCGTGAAGGGCTCGGCACCTCTTGAGGATGAGTGTGCCACTCCCCGATATACCTCACCAATCCATTGGTCTCCTGCCAGCGTCTGTCCGCCAAACTCTTGTGACCATGAATCATCCGCTCGAAGAAATAGCGCAGGCGGCGATCCTGGCGAGTCGGCTCGCTGGCTTCCAACACTTCAAGATGCTTTCCCCGCACATGCCCAAGAAGAATGCCCCCGGCCTCGGTTCCATCGTCGCTCTGAATATGGCGCTCGAAAGTTTCCAAAACACTTTGGCTGAAGTAAACAAATTGCTCATCTTCTGGCCTTCGCCAGGTACTCATGAACCGCATGCTGGACACCCTGGTCGCTTGAGTATCGTGCAGTCAGCAGTGACACCTTCGTGCTCTCTGCTCAACACCCGCGTGGACAAGCCAGGCCAGTGGTTACCACCGACCCACGCCATGGCAGCATCGAAGCCCAGGGCAGCAGCCTGCATGGATACCGATGCGGAGAACGGAACGTAAGGCCCCTCGCAACCTTGGCCGGCAAAGAGCGGTTCTACGCCACCTTCAACCGCTTGGAAATCGCCCCAATTCTCGTAGTCACAAAGACAGCGATAGCAGCCTTCAGAGGTATGTTTACCGATGTACGATCGAACGGCGATGCCTGCGCCTTCGATCCACACATGTAGTAGCGGACTTGTTTGTGAGTGATGAGCAGCAAGCCACTGACCCAATGACTGCTCGCCTGTGGCATCAATCAACAGATCGAACCCCTCAAGATTGACCTCCCGGACATCGTGGGTGATCGCCCGTACGTTCGAGGCCGGCATAGCACGCTTGATCTCATCTGCCATCGAGGTGGCCTTGGGCAGGAAGGCCTTGTCGATACCCAACCGGTGTCGACCCAGATTTCCCGGTTCGAGCCCTTGGTTATCGACTAGCATGAGTTCCCCACCTAGTGAACCTGCCCCGGCCTTGGCCAGCATCTCCGCGAGGTACCCGCCTATCGTTCCGCACCCCACCATCGCGATGCGTTTCCCTGCGAGTGTGGTTTGACCTGGAATGTTGCGCTGAATCACATAAGCGTCGTCGATACGAACCATGAATAACCGAGTGATGGGTAGGTCATAAATAGGCAGACCCTGGTCGCGCGACAATCCTCGCCGGTTCTTCTGCAGGTCGAATATCGCAAATCCGTATGGCATCGAGGGAGAATCGATGACGACGATCGCAGAACCCGCCCTTTTGCGATAGGCCTTGACGATACGTGCTTCAATTTTGCGCCGACAGGCATCATCAAGCTGCCCTTGCCAATTCAGTAATTGCTCAACAGTCTCAGGTGGCCAAGCGTCAGGCGTTGGCCTTGGTACTGCTTTCGTCGTCACCCGATTTACAACGAAATCCAGTTCGCGGTGTGAGCCAGGTCGATGTTTCAGCTTGGCTAAGGTGCGTTTTGGCTGGTCGCTGATCGCGTAAGCTTTCCCTACTTTTAGAAGAGTTCCTTCGCCGGTTTGACGTGAGCTCACATCCACATACAAGGCTTCGCCAGGCCAAAAAGCAAAAAACTCTTCTGCCAGATCGTCTACCCGCTCACCTGCCATGATCTGATCAAGCACACGAGCAGCCTGTTCGAATGCCGCCAGTGTCTGACCGACAGGGTCGAAAATGTCCACCACAGCTGTCGCTTCTGCGATGTAGCATAACGAACCATTCGCCCCCACGTGTGGGGCGATTGGACGCAAGCACTCAGGTACCGGGCTCAACTGCACAATGGGGAATGTCTGAAAAGACCTGTCGATCGACGCCAAACACGGTACGTCGCCGAAACGCGTTGCGAGTACACCTTCAACTAGCAATGTGGAAGTGCCTAGCTGTTCCACGCATCGCTCAAACCCTAGAGGCTTCAGCGCTGCGAGGAGTTCGGGGATCACGCTCATCGCGTTACCCCGCTTTTGTACGTTTGACGATTTCAGACGGGCCGCGCTCAGGAGGGGTCGCGGCCATTACCGCCGGCATCGGCTGTGCGGGCTGGTCGGGTATAAGGTCGGGACGGTTAGGGAATCGATCACCCAACATGGCGCACATCCACTGACAGGCCATGTCTTTCTTGGCGCTGTCTGCAGTCGACGCCTCCAGGTATATCCTGAAAGTTTCAAATTTCTCAGCAGCCTCGGTAACGCCCTCCTCACCCAGAGCATCAGTAAGGTAGACCTTGGAATCGATCGGGCTTTTGACGCCGTTTCGCAAAGCATCTGGCAGGCCTTTCACAACGTGGAACAGCGCCAAGTCATCCCTCTTGGGGTAGAACTGAAAGAGCGGGCATGCTGCGGCCATAAGCAAGATCGAACTCGGGCCGCCCTTGTCCCATTGCTTGTCACGAAACGCTTTGATGTAGCGAATCACTCGACGCAATTGCTCCTCTTTGTCCGAGACTTCCAGCTCGAACCATTCCTTCATTTTCAAAGGGTCGGAAATGATCCACTTATCCTCGCAGGCGAGAAGGATCTTGTCCGAGGGCAGCTTCTTCCAGCAGTCCTGCTCCGAGTCGGTTGCAAGAGCCTTGATAACTGAGTGGTTACGCGCCTCCATGCTTTCTACAATCATTACGTACTGGTCATCCGGGATGGCGTAGAGCGGAAGATCAATATGGGCAAAGGTCGAGATTTCGATGCGCAAGCAGGTTACTTTAGAAGACAGCTCCCAGCCCTTTTCGTCGCACAGCGGCTTCAGAACATCCGATACGGCAGCCCGGAAATCCTTAATGGCCATCGTGGGCCGGTTCTCCTCCGTCACAATGCTCATCGGCAAGTAAACGCCGTCATCGACATCGGACTGCTGAGGGGGGGTTTGGCAAGGGCGGTTCAGAGTTTTGTAAGCCCAAGAACCTTGAATGAAGAACTTGGGATTGCACTCCTTGCCTTCATATCCACGATCGCGAAGAGCTCTCGGAAGCTTCCTCCGCAACGCGTCTCGCACATCTGCTCTGGCCGAGTTAATACTCTGTTTCTCGGAATCGCCGAGATCCAGTCTCTTCAAAAATGTACTGTGCTCCTTGGAGCTGTAGAGCAACGGGCTCAGGTTTGGCATGGACGCCACTCCTTTGTCGGTTAGGGCCTTCAATGATCACAAGCCTAATACAGGCTGTCAGGGTGCACGGCGTCGATCTGACGTCACGCTAAGCAAAACAACACCCGCCCCACGGCCCACCTAACCTCCAGCGGTCGTCGATCCTTAGCGCAGTACAGCGAAGCGGTCGCAGCTTGGATCCAATGATGCCACCACCCTACATGTAGTGCAACACAGATAATAAATCACAACATATAGTATCATTGTACGTTGCTACTATCATCCTTCTGGGCGTTCTCACTGCCCTTTTTTGCTCCGGTCGCAGCGCGCTTGAACGAAATATAGCCTGCCGTATTGAGCCCTTGGTTCCAGTTGCGATCCGTAAAATACACCCCCTCCATCGAGACCTTTCCATCCTCGTCCCGCACCTGAACTCGGGCAGCTCCGTTGTGCCGGCTGCAGTCGGAAATCATCGGGTTGCTGGTCAGGTTTTCGTAGATGTAATCGAGTTCGATGGTGCCGTGCTGACAATCCCGCTGAACAGCTACACAGACGGTACTTGACTTCGAATAGCGGTCATCAGCCTCGAATTGCATGCGCACGCGGAAAAAGCGAGAGAAAATTTTGACCTTGCCCTGCTTGGTTATCTTGTCTTCGACCTCCAATTTCCCCCTCAAGCGCTCGATAGCGCCCCAGTTCGATTGAAGGGTGACATCCCACGCGCCATCGATTGGAGGGAAGTACGTTCTCACGATTGGCAATTTGCAAATCCAGGGGAAGATGAAGCTCTCACCCAGCAACAGAAAGGTAAGACCAGCCAGGCTCGAAGCGCTGGAGAGCGCTTTTAGAAGGTCAAGCGGCTGATCTAAAAGCTTGATGATTTCGCCATGATTTATCAGGGCAAAGATTGCAAGGGTAACAACTAGGAAAGCGAGGGCTGTGTTCTTGATTCCTATCACTTGATACATGAGTACTCCTTTCAGGAAAGGCATTCGGCGGGACGCTGGCCTGCCGTAGCGTCGAGCGTGCAAGAGCAACCCTACACCGGCACGACTTGGGATGGAGGAAATTCTGAGGCTGTGCCCGGGATCACCATGTGGCTTCGACCTCTCCTTCTTGGAAGGCTCACCCCCTTTGCGTCGTGGATGAAGTGGAGCCCTCCCATGCGAAGCCCAATGTTCAAAACCTTATCACTGAAATGCTCGACATCCGTCACCCCATCCTTTGTGAAGGCATGGGGCCGAGTGTCTCCGATGCAACCTAAGTCGCGGCTGTCTTGGCCGGGCGCATATCGTTCAGCGGCATTGGCACGGTTTTGAGCAAGATGTGGGGGTGAGGTGACTTGGGCATGCTGACAGGCGCCAAATCTGACGCTATCTGCTAGGCACCAAAGCCGTTTTCTATCCGCCCTATCAGATCCATGACCTCTTCAATATCTGCCTCTGCTGGCCGCTTGCTGCCTAGGGCTCGCGCTGGGGTGGTCAGCCATTTTTTCGCGTAATTCGCGCTACCGAAAACACCAATAGCTGCAGTCAGCACATTGGGGTCAATCTGATACACGGATTCGTCCAGTATGGCGTCTCGGTTTTCTTCAAGGCCCTGCTCACCTTCATGAGACCGCGCGACAGCTTCAGCTATGGCGTTTTCTAAGGCGGCGGACAGGTTCAGATTGATGGCCGCTGCCCTCTCCAGGAGGTCACCGTTCACGAGAACATTCACTGGCTGTTTAGGGGCATTTGGATCGTAGCCGAGCGGCATGGCTTATCTCCTATGTTGCGCAGAGCGAATGGGCTGTTCTGCTCGAAGCTCCTAGCCCGCAAAGCCCCGGAAGTGAACGCCTATCTTGCCATTAAAACGCCCCGTTCGTGACGACTCAGATTCCAGCCTACACTTCAACGCCCAAGTCCATGGTCAGAATAGTCGTCATTGATCGTCACCATGAGTGACTACACTCGATGACGGATGACACTCGACGGCATTTTTTGGAGCGCAACCATGCAAGACAGCATCACACCAGCCACCATCTACTCAGCCTCAAACCGGCGTTTCGCAGGGCGTTTCCCAGACTACCAGCATGACGAGCTTTGGCTCACTGACATAAAGGCTTGCGAGCCTGGAGGAGCATGTCGGGTTTTCAAGGATGTATTGTTTGTGGAGTCTCAGGAAACAGCTTACCTCTACGGTCTGGAACATGAAGATGGTCGGCCCAAAGAGCTCAAAGCAGAGGCGGCAGACCCACAGCAACTTTTCGTCGAATTTGTGCGAGAGCAAACTGAACTCACGCTGGCCAGGATGGGACTACTCGCCCCCGCCTTCGATGGAGCAGAGTATGCTTGCCAGGCTAGGGTCACGGCGGCATACATGATTCACTGTGAACATCTGCGGTATCTGGCCTTCGGCTACCGCAATCGCGACGGCGACTACGTCAGAGAGAAACTTGAAGACCCTGAGAACTGGCTCGATAACGCACGGGCTATTCGGCCTTTTGACGAGCTGGCTACCTCCAGAGCGTAGCGTGGTTGCATCAAACGATGGGGTGTTGGGAATACGCTGCCAAGCCCCAGCGACTCCAGAGCGACAACAGCGTTCTGAGCGGCCACCCCTGAACCGAAGCCAATCGTAGAGCTGTAAACCTTCTTTTTATATTGTTAACCAGCTTGGTTTACAGTGCAGAAAAGTGGTTTACAGTCAGTCTTACTTGGCACTCCGGCAAATATCCTATCCGACACCAATCAGAGCCCTGTGCACGTCTTGGCAGGTGTAAAGGTTGCAGACCGCCTCTGCGAAACCTCCGGCACGCTCGACGTCATTTTCCTAGTGCCCGCCAAAGCATCACTCACCTCTGGCGCCCTCCATGAGGCGCTAGGGGCGACGATGCACAGTAAGCTGGTCAAAGGAGTACCCGTAACATTGCCGAGCGGCGCCCAGATGCGCTGCGAAACGATGAAGACCTTGAAATGGGTATCCAAACCATCCGTGCTGATCGCCATATTTGCCGGCCAGGACATGATGGACAAAATCGATTCGCTGCAAAACCTGGTGGCTGTCGTGGCTGTCCCATGGACGCCCGATGCAATTGAAAATTGGAATAGAACCTGGTCACCCCAAGTGCTGGGCAAGCCCACAAAATCTGGGAAGTCTGCCGCCCCTGCGATCAAGCTCATTGCCGATCCGATCATTGAACAAGCAATGAAGTCCCTGACCTCAGTGATCAACTTGGGCACCGCCGTCCTGAACGCCTCCGATGATGACCACGCCAAACGCATCCTTAGAATCCTGCGCTCGCGTAACCACCAAGAGCCGGCAGAGAACATCAAGCTGTGGGCGATCAAGAATGGCTGGCTTCCGAAAGCAGCAGAGCGGCTGGAGACCTTGGCTGAAAAGGCGTTCGCTTTGCGTTCAAAACCAAAGCTTGAGAATCCGGCTCATGCCGAGCAGATCTATCAGCGCTGGGCTGCTGCCGCAGATTCAGCCTGAGAAGACAATAGCTTCGCCCCGGGCCAGCTGGATCAGTTCAGCACCTCAACCAGGGATATGCTGAGCTGGCCGGAGTACAGTAAACGCCCGATGAACACACCACTGAGAGCATGATAAGTGAAGTCCGGCTGAAACACTCAGCACCCGCTAACCCTGGCTGCTGATTAGTAACCTAGCAGATCGGAAATCCCCCGCCGATGCCTGCATTGGGTTGAGAAGCCTGTATTGACCGAGACAGTACCACGCCGACATGTAGCGGATACGCGAGGTTCACAAGCAAGGTTCAACAACGCTGATCGAGACGTTCCACTACGAAAAGCAGGAAGGAGTGTTACTCGATTCATTGAAGATGCACATGATCAACGCAGGTGTCGCGCTTCATCCGCTGCCCCCAGAAGCGGTTCTGGAAACCCTTCGCGAGTTCGGAGCCATTACCAGGCTCGCAGAAATCCTGACGGAGATGCTCGGATTGCTTCGAGCTGCGAATCTGAACGATCAAGATTCTGTAATCCCCACTTGAAAGACTAGAAGCTAGACCGCCGAATGTCTTGAAATCAGCACATCAACGGTGTGTGGCAGGTGGGAGCGAAATGCCAGCTAGGGTTTCGGCCAGCTAGCCGGGCATG
This sequence comes from Pseudomonas sp. 2822-17, assembly GCF_002742485.1. NCBI lineage: Bacteria > Pseudomonadati > Pseudomonadota > Gammaproteobacteria > Pseudomonadales > Pseudomonadaceae > Pseudomonas > Pseudomonas sp. 2822-17. The sequence continues at coordinate 17,398 of NZ_LJRZ01000738.1, read as the reverse complement.
AGGCGTTCGTAGGTGCAGCGCTGAATAGAGCGCGGTGGTTAGACAAGCACAAAAAAGGCCACCCGCAAGTGACCTCTTTTATAATTTTTTTCCTAAATTTAACGCTAACGGTATTCACTCACATAAACAACTTCAAGCGAGTCGACCCCGTCCTCAACTACTCGTCGGTTTTTTTCGATCATGGCTGCTCGAAGCTCGGTACGTGAAGCACGCCCGCTATAGATTTTGGCGACAGCACGGGTATGGAGACAATCATGACGGTCTTCTGAACTGTCAAACGCTTCAATGCTCTCAATGGGCTCTTTCATGCTTTGTGGCCTCCCCGTCTTTATAGACACGATATGATAATATCATATCCGATAGAAATGAGCAAAGCGGGAGCATAAGTTCAACGAATTGATTATTACGGCTATCACCCATCAATATATCTTTCTTGCCCTTATAAATATTTAGACAACCAACACGCTGCTTTAAGCCGTCACCACCCTTTACAAACAACGGTATGGCCAAAATTGACACTGCAAACTTATGCTTACCGTAATACTTAGAGACTACACCTTGATAAAAAGGGGAAATATGCGAATCATCATGCAGCTCTCGCTCCAGCCACTCATCAAAATGTGTTCGGCAGTTAGCGATATACTGGGGACGCAAAGTAGAAACTGCCTCTGGCGCGCCTGGAATGTTGGGGTGATGGGATACTAGTTTGGTATTGTGCAGCGCGAACGGAAAGCAAATAGGCTCAATGTCGGCATCAGGCTGACCGTCTTGTTTTCCATCAAATACGGTTGACAGCTCATCTGACGAAATATGCAGAACCCCATCAGTACTATCAAGCCGCGCGTCTAGATTAGAACCAAATAAGAAGAACGGACTGCTGTTGATTTCTTTAGCCAAATTTGCCATGCACCATGCCTTATCTTCTTCCACCAACATGATATTGGCTCGATAGGTCTCGCTCGGAGCACCTTCCCATTGCTGGGCAAGCATCAGCATCTTTGCCATTACTAGACGGATGTCATCGCCAATGGATTGTGAGCTAACAGCCGAAGCCCCACCCATAAGTTGTTGCTCGTATAACATACGAGTATCGATCAGCGCATCACGATAGGCAGTAAGAAAATTTTTCGGCGGCATCGTATTCAACTGCTGCTGCAACTCTCGCTCTTTTTTCTTAGCGGAATCAACTACTCCCATCTCTCTAAGCGTGATGCATGCAACAGCCACCAGCGAAAACAAAACCGCCGGCCAGAGATGAGAAGTGGATAAAAGCGCTTCCCAGTCAGCAGTTTCACCGTACTCCTTAAAGATTTCCGTACTGGTCACGGATACCGTTGCCGCACTACCAATAGTCACTAGCGCAATGAGGAAAGAACCAACCCCACAGCTCATGAATAAGCAGACCGGCCGAACGATGAACCACAAGCCGTTCGAAATAAATGACAGACACCGATACCCCCAGGTTTGAACCACCCGTTTCTTTGCTTGCTCTATTGCATGACCTGCACTGGCCTTCCATTCGAGGTAGGCAAGGTACTTCTTGGTGGCAGGTTTTTTCCGAGATTTATTCAAAAGGCTGTATCCCTTCAGCAAAGCGTTTGTCCAGCACCATACCGCGCAGATTCAATCAAGCGGTACTCCGCTTTGGGAGCAATAATGCATGATAGCCCTGTGCCCACCACATGCATCTTACGCCACTGAGTTTTGGCCCACCAGCTGTCTAGAGAAGCCATGACACCTGGCGCCCAAGCAATGCTAAATCTGCATACGGACAAGCAGTAGCATCGCATTCAGGTTGACCCCCATCGCCCATGCAATACCATGGTGCCATCTCTCAATTCGACAAGGATAAGTTTGCATGAGTGAGCGCTGCGTTGGTTTGGTCGTTTCTGCAGGAGACGTAACGGTTGTTGACACACAAGTGCCAGCAGACTCTGAGGTTCCGGTCAGCATTGTTATGGATACGAACTGGAAGCTGCCCACGGGTGATCGCCAACATGGCTATGACATCCTTCACCAGCAGTGCGTGAGCTACCTGAAGGAACAAAAAGTTGAGCGTGTCTTTGTCAAGGCAAGCGCCTTACCCCAAGGAAGCAGTGCCAAATTGAGCCTGCTGGAAGGCGCGGAATTGAGAGGTGTGATTATGGCCGCAGCAGCTTCTGTCTGCACCACCAAGGTTATTGCAAAAGCAACGATTAGCCGTGCGTACAAACGCAAGGTCGATGACTGCATCAAAGACGACAGCTTCTGGGACGAACAGGTCGAAGGCGGCACACTGCGTAAAGGCAGCCGAGAAGCCGCAATGCTTGTGGTATCGCAGCGAGGCCGTAAATGAACGCCGTCGTAAGCAAACTGAAACTCGGAAAAATGCTTGGGAAAGGTTATTTCGGAGAAGTCTTCCTGGGCGAGGACAGTGTGCACGGCCAGGTCGCAGTGAAAGTCCTTGGCCGTTCCGCGGTCGCAACCGAAGAAGAGTGGAAAAATCTTAAACACGCGTTTCTGACCGAAGCTCAACATCTGTCAAAAGCGAACCATCGGAATGTTGTGCGAGTCCATGGCATCGAGGAGGACAACGACTGCATCCGATTTTCCATGGACTACTGCAAGGGCGGTTCGCTTCAGATCCTCCACGAGCAAGGTTCGATGACCATCAACCAAGTACGAAAAGTCGGCATTGATGTACTGATGGGATTAAGCGCTCTCCACGCCAGGGGCATGCTCCATCGAGACATCAAACCAGGAAACATTCTCTTGAACGAGACAGGAGTAGCTCTGTTGGGTGACTTCGGCCTGGTAACCGACGATTTATTGTTGGGTTACGGCTCGGCAGCCGGTTACGGCGACCATATTGCATACGAGATTTGGCAGAGTAAACCCACCAGCGTCAAGAGTGATATCTGGTCATTCGGCATGACGCTGTTCCGACTGCTAAGCGGTGAAGCCTGGTACATACTGGAGAACGACTCGCCGTACGACCTCGTCAAGGAAGGTAAATATGTCGAACAGTTGAATTGGCTTCCGCATATACCCAAGCCGTGGCGACGCGTCATACGAAAGATGCTCAACGATGATCCCGCTGGCCGTTATCAAAATGCCAACGAAGCCCTCAACGCGCTATCTCTGTTACCCATCAAGCCAAATTGGACATTGCCGCTAGTCACCCCAGATCAAGTGAGATGGGAGAAACTGTCCGCGAAGCGCCGAGTCATCGTGGAATGGTATAGGCATGGCGAACGAAAGCACGAATGGAAGGCCTGGAGCGAACCGCTCGGCGAAGGCCGCTCGATGACGCTGGGAGGATCTGAAGGGGTGATCAGAAGGCGCTTGGTCATCAACCAGCTGGAGGCGTTCTTCGCACAGTAGCGCCGCGTTTTACACAATGACGCGGTAGCGGCGAGGCAACAGATAGCCGCTAACCAAATCTGCCGTATTCAAGCTATCCAATTGGAAACGTTCACGAGCAGACGCAAGACGCTCGTCCGCGCAGTGGGGGCAGAACGTTTCCGAGGCGTTAACACCCTCAGGGGGCCGCCATCGCGCATTGCAGTAACCACACCGAGGCATCGAAAGTTTGAGATTGGAACGGCTTACGCTCATTTGGTTAGCCACTGTTCGAAAAAAGCAGGATGGCCTGCGAATGTCCATTCGGCGAGCTTGCAGCAAATCACCAAATGATCCAAAGGAAGTGAATACGAACACTGTACATATAGACAGCACCTCAACACAAGCCATAGCATAGCTGGATTGTTTAGCATTGCAAGGCGCCAGGACTTCGACTTTCTCTGGCCGGTAACGTAGCCCCAGATTGCTGGAATTGGCCTATCACCCTCGAAAATTACAGCTAAGACTAGCCGATGAGCGTCAGCGCGGGAATGTTAAAAAACTTTGCGCCGAGCGAAGATTGAAATAATTATCGGAGCAACAGGGCCTCCCGCAAAATTGGGATTGTGAGCTCGACCATACTCAAAGGTACTGCCCGTGCGATCCCAGTAGGACAGCTTCACATCGTAGACCTCAAAACCTACCGGGCCGAAGACATACTCATCATAATCAGCCTTCTGGCTATCGAAGACCTCTTCAAAAGTACTGCTAACCGCTAGTCCACCTCGCCACACCAAATTGATGATGTCTACTGAGTCGACTGCGATGTTGTTCGAAACAATTACATCTTCGATCCCTTCACGATAGAGCTTGGGTCGCGCCATCATGTCTACGTCATCAGGCGTACGACGGGATATGTCCTGACCATGCGATCCAATGAACCAGGCGGCCACGACATTGGGTTGAAACTGCTCAATCACGCTCACGTCTTGAGTCGTGAGCTCATAGAAATCACACCGGTGAATATGGACATTGTGCCCTGCCTGCTTCAGCCGTGCGGCAGCCTTCGCGATCAGAAACGCGTTGTTGTCCAACGACAAAACCTCCCGTCCCTCCGCGATGTGCACGGTTCCATTGCCTACACCACACCCGATCTCCAATACCCTCCCTAGGGGAAGGGCTTTTGCTAGCGCTTGATAAACACCATGCGACTCCAGTGACAGAGACTCCTGCTCCCATTCAGCAGAGTACTCGTTCGCTCCATGCAGATGAATCATAAGATTTCCTTAAGAAGGCCAGATTGATGAACCGCCATACGCAGCATTTCATTGCAACTGAACGCGTGAGTTTGGATGAGCTCGATGTGATCGAGCGCTTACCCATATAGTTCGGCGAACAGGTATTCGTGGCTTTGGCGCAGCGCCTGGCCACATTCTTCAAGATCGAACACAAGATACATAACCAGGAAATTCGACGGCTTCAATCCAAAGCGCTCGCTGATCTGGAGCCTCCACTTCATGGTGCGGGACGAAGAAATCTGATTTACGCAATCGCCGCTGATTGGGGTCAAACGAAAAGAGGCGACAAAGCGCTTGGAGAGTCGCTGTCTTGCCGGAGCCGTTGGGCCCGATCAGAAATGTGAGGTCGGCCAAATCAACGGTGACCGGTTCCGCACCAAACGACTGAAAACCACAGATGCGAACGAACTGAAGCTTCAAATTAGACTCCTTTCCTTGTGGGGTCAGCGGTGCGGGAGGAATACGCTCCAATCGCAATCAGATGCTCAATCGATCCAGCGGGACATTGCGAGCGCGATCGCGCGAGTAGTACCGATGCGATTGAGCACATACAGCGGCCAATGGCCCCGAGGCCATTACGACGGCTCGGGGGGGCTGATTCTTTGTAGGACATTACAAAAGGTCGTGTGCCGCTAAGCGTATGCGAGCATCTGGCGGATCTTACGCCCCCAGGTTTTATCGTGGATAAAACGTCGATGGTCGTGATCGCCATTAATGATCTCGTCCTTGGTCAGGGTCGATAGGACTTCCCAATCCTCACCAAACTTATAGGTGGCGTTGTCCAGATGTGAGCTCTCAAGGAGGTAAATCCCGCGCTTGGAAAAGCCGAAGACGAAGTAGCCTTGATAGCCCCCTCGGCCCGTCGCGAAGAAATCAGGCTCGAATCGAGTGATCTCCCTGATCCGGTGTTCGATCACCCCCTGCTCTGACGCCCGAAGGCCAGCCAAATAGGGTTTTACGATGGCCTCAGCGCTCTTCCAAGGGTATTTACCAGGGGGAAGCAAATCCCACTGCAACTGACGTGCCTGCACCTTCGCGATGCGCTGACGCTCAACGTCGAAGATCTCAAACTCCTGGAAGAATTCAAGCATGAGGTTCGCTAGGTGAATAAGCGCCGTAGGCGGCTCATCGACTTCCACCCGGCGAGTCACAATGTACTCCTTCCCATCGATGACGCTTAGAGAAAGGCGCTCCATGGGAGGGCGAACAAAATCGATGGGATACACATCCATTGTTCGAATTTGCACACCGCTGTGCTCTTGACCATGCCAGTCTTTCCAGCTCCGGTATTGCGGCACTGATTTTTTGATTAGCGGGAGATCTCGCCTTTTAATCTCCTTGCCACGAGCATTGAATTCGCTGATTTTTCCAATCACCGCAGGAAGGATCGAATCACCGTCTTTTTCGAGGTGAGCAATCGCCAGCCGCGCCTGGACGTCTTGATCGACTTTGTCTCGCTCAATCACAAACAGCATTTCGCGAGCACCATGCGAGTGCGCGATGATTCTGTTAACGCTATTGATTGACTTGCCTGTGACCATTGCTTTCGTCCTCGCCATCCGTGAGAGAAGCCAAAGGTAGCATACTGCCAGCAGAACTGAAGTGGCTGAGCGGTTGGCCCATTTTCGTCTCTATCATGCCCAAACTTCGCATTGGTCACCCCAATCCTTTCGCACGTGCTCCCGGACTTAACGAACTCCGTTATCTAAAGCGATGCATTTAGGCTGGCCGGTTGCCGAAAAAATAAAACCTGGGGAAGGTTCATCCGATGTACGGACGGGATATCGATCTGAACGAACAGGGTCATTCAGATGGCATCACCTCGTAGTCGAAAATGATGCATCAGTAGACATGAGGGATCCCGTCATTCTGCATAAGTGCTTGACCAGGAGGGACTGTGTCAACTTCAAGAAACCCAGGAAACCTTGCAAAACCTATCGCGCTAGATACCTCGCCACTCCAGCACTCACGCCTCGCTTATCACTGGGGCCACAGCAAAAATCTCTCGGTCAAAGTTCGAATAGTCGCTTCTTATTTTTCAGCTGGATTCGTCGGAGCTGAATGTTCTGGCATTAGCTTAGGCTGGGATATCGGCTCGCTAATTGTTGGCGGCGGGTTTGCAGTTACGGGCGCTGAAATAGGGGGCCCCAGAGTTGCTACCGGCGATGCCAAAGGAGGCGTGGCGTAAAGGAAGGCGAAGACTGCAATACCCATCGCTGCAGCCCCGAGCATCGTAAGACCTTGGTAACTGATCCTGAAAAAGAAGCTCTCGGCCTGTTCAATAGGATCGCCGACCATCTTCTTGTATTCGGACTCCGAGAGGAAACGATACAGTTTCGATTGCCAATCCTGGCGTAACTGCCGCTGAATATTTATGAATTTACGACCCGACATCACGTTCAGCGTCGTGTAGCCGAATGCAACCGCCATCACTAGTGAAATCAAGTACGGGTTGATCTGCAGAGTTAGTCGCGCAGCGATCAAGCCCAGGCCCACAGTCAGCGCTGTCGAGATCGCTGCGATCGCCTGACGGGTCGCATCTGTCGCTTTGGAAGTTTCTTCAGTGACTGCCTTGCGAAGGTCTCCTAGGGATTTGAGGGTATCCTTGGTGATCTCCGAGACCGCCATCTGATAGGCGATCTTTCCACAATCCAGCGCCGCAGAAAGGTTATCTCTGAAGTACTGAAGCGCCTCTCCATCCGCCCTACCCGATCGAGCGATCTCAGCAGACAGCAGGATGTGCTTCACTTCGGCTTCACGCGCATTGTCGAACACCCAAACCGCAGCGTCCTGCACAACCTTGAAGTCATTCAGCGTGATCTGCGCGGCACCATTGACCGCTTCCGAGAGCGTGAGATTGAGCTTGGGTGGCCCTTTGAAACTGAGCTTGCTCCCGGTCGCGTCGATCTCGTTCGCGAAACAACGGCTCAGGGCGTCAAAGGCTTTGGTTGCCCAGACAATGTGCAGCGGGTCAGCCTCATCGAGCTCATGACCATCTGCGAGCAACCAGTGGCGAACATCCTCGGGCACGGTGCGGACGTCGGCTGACTCTTTTACTAAAAGCCGGGGCGACTTTGTCGCTTGAGATTCGACATAGGGCTCGTCTAAGCCCCAGTCGCTATACGCGCGAGCACGAGTGTTGAAGGGCTTCTGCAGTCCCAGGATGTGCCATCGTGATGCGGAATGACCGTTGTCGAGGAAAGCCTTAAACCCTGCCTCTGTGGCAACGTACAAGACCGCAGTCTGATCATGCTCTACCGGAAACGGTTTCACGAGCTCAGCGCGAAATGGCCCGAAAGCCTCATCACCCTCCTCGACCTCTGCTTCACCACCAGCGCTGTCATACATGGTGATCGACCAGGCGGCAGCGGAGGCGGCTTGAGCGATTGACCGTGCAGCATCAGCAGGTAGGTCAGACACAATGAGAGTGCCATTCCCCTCAGTGATCAGCGCCTGACGCTTACGTGACAGATCGTTAAGTAGGTTGGCCAGGCTTTGGTGTGACAACGCTGTCCTCCGTGACCCTATCTGTATCCACGATGATTTGCCTCTTTCCACCTTTCAGCTCCACCACCTTTACGTTCGGGTTTTCCACCCTATCGGGGAAAAGAATGGTGACGCCTTCAGTAGTGACGATCTTGCGCATGTAGGGCTGCCGGAGAATCCGCCGATCTGGTTTAAAACTGAGTTCGTGCAGCTTGCTCTTTCTCACACGGCTGCGCGTTTCACGCTCCAGACGGTTAGCGACTTTCTCATCTTCAGGATGTCCTGCTGCCAGTATCACTGCTTCGACGATTGCTTCTTCATCAATGCGTCTACGTCCGCCCAGACTGGCCTGGGCTCTCTTGAGCGCCTTGGCCACATCCTGACCGGGCAGATGATCTATGCAGGTCTGTAACGCCGCCTTGAGCACCTTACGGGTGATTTCACTCAGCTCAGTGTCAGAGACCGCCCTACTCACCGCCAGGAAGTCAGCAAAGTAGTCCGTCAGGTCTACGCCTTGCTTAGTACGATCAGTGGCGGAAATATCCTGATCCGCAGTACCAGCGACGACACGAATAAGTGCAGTTTTCTGGATGGCCTTCTTCTCGTCGACCAGCGCATTTACGATTCGGCGCAGCTTTTTCCCAGGAGCGCCGTCATTCTGCTCCAAGGCAAGCTTGTAGTCGTACTTGATCAGACTGTAGATCTTCACATCAGGGTCTTTGACCGCGAGCTCGAACATGAGCAGAACTCCATCAGCACTGCCAACCACGTGCTGCCTGTTGAAGCTCGCTGCGAGGCTTTGTGCACCATCGACAAACGATTTTTCGCCAGCTGCAATGGCTTCGATTTCGTTCCGTGTAGTGGACACAGCTTTAAACATGAACACTGGCGCAGTGGCTGTGTCCACAATTTTACCGATAAAGAATGCTTGCTCCTCCAAGGCGCGCTCCGGCAGTGCCTCGAAGTTCTTGGTACCCACCACGTGCAGGATCATCCGAGTGATCTTGAGGGAATCTATTTCTTCGTCCGAAAAATAACTCATGCAATCTCCATATCGTAGCCCCCTCCTGCACGGTAGGAGGAGTGGCTCGCCTCGGTGGGTATAAAGGCGGCAATGACGCATCAGTTGCAGCCTTGCAGAGGCCGACGCCATTCCCGAAAACGTAGGATTGGTAGAGATGCAGTGATCGGAGCATATACGGAAAGGCTGGCAAGCGGCCAGTATTTGGATCACGTGTCACTCACTGCCTAGATGGGGTGTGAGCAAGCTGCACGGTAGATAAGCGGAGAGAAATGCGAAAGCTTTCCAAAGGTTCAGCTTCAGGAGCAACTGAGGTGATTTGAAAATGATTAACGTGAGGCGCCTGAGAATTGGGGTTACAAAAACCCGTCCCAGCACATACCGTTCGTCGGGAAAAAACCCGACCTTGCTGACAACCTAAAATGTCAACATTGACACGATTTTATAGGATTCTTCGGCAAGCAAAATATCAATCAAGACATTGAATTTAAACGATTTTTTTCAAAAAAAATTAAAATGTCAATGCGGAGCCCAATCGGATAATGATGTCAACGGCGACCGAAGCAACTTCAGTTTTGGCTGGCTGCCGGTGCAAAACGGGCAGTACGGTTCATGCCTGACCCAAGTGGATTTCAAGGCAAAGAAGGTGATGCCGCGCCCGTCCATTCGCGGGATGATCGCGCGCACCTACTTCTACATGAGCAAACAATACGGCTTGCGCTTGTCGAAACAGGATCGCCAGTTGTACGAAGCCTGGAACAAGACCTACCCGGTACAAACCTGGGAACGCCAGCGTAACCAGACGGTGGCGTGCGTGATGGGGCGTGGCAATGAGTTTGTCGGCCCGGTCAATCTGAAAGCCTGCGGTTGAGCAGGGGCGGCTCTGCCGCCCAAGCGGCCCGTTACTGCGCGGGCTGGTGCTCGATGATCTCGGACACCGTGTCGGTTTTCTTGGCACGGGCCATCTTTTCGTTAAGCAGCGTCTGCTTTGCCTCAGCTTCGGCCCTGGTTGCAAACGGCCCCAGCAGCACGTCGTCCTTGCCGTCGACTTTCACGATATAAAAATTGAAACCATGTTCGAGCAACCAGGCGGTCAGGTCGGTGATCGCCTGGAGTTTGTGGTCAGGCGGACCGACTCGCAGGTCCCACTCCTGAGCAGCAATCGCGCCGGTCTGTGGCTGGCTTTCGGTCACGGCAGGCTTGGCCTTGGGGGCGTCGACAGGTTTACCTTCACCGCAACCGGCCAACGCCAACACCGCAATTGCCATCGCTACTTTACGCACTGCCCTGCTCCTTTAAGGATAAAGAGGCGACTTTATCATTCACTGTCTATTCTGGCCGTCATAAACGTTGGCTTAAACAATGCGAATGATGTATCCCAGACCTGTATGATGCCGCCATGGGAATTAATGTCGCCTCTATGCGTCCTAAAAGAGGCAGTCACAGGGAAGCGCTTAGCAGTAAGCTACACACATCCGACACCTGCCCTGTTTGAAACATGTGTCCTAAAAGCAATCAAGGAGAAGTCCATGCTTATACTCACCCGCAAAGTCGGTGAAAGCATAAACATCGGTGATGACATTACGATCACCATCCTCGGCGTCAGCGGCCAGCAAGTACGAATCGGCATCAACGCGCCCAAGGATGTTGCCGTGCATCGCGAGGAGATTTACCAGCGCATCCAGGCCGGCCTGACTGCTCCGGACAAAAACCAGACGCCTTGAAGCACCCTCAGTAGCCAGCCCTTTCGTTCAGGTAACGGCTGGCGAAAACCTCTTTGAACTGTTCTTGGGTTAAGGGCACGACCCGTTTTTTAGTGTCAGCCCACCGCGCTCTGCAAGTACAACAAGCCATCAGCGCCGCGTTGCACCTGCACCTGTTCATACCCTTCAATCGATGGATGCTCAGTGAGCATGGGCTTGAGGTGCGTCGACGTGACGACCAGCACATCTGCTCCAGCCGCCTCCCCCGCACGAATCCCCACCATCGCATCTTCAAACACCAGGCAGTCCTGCACCGACACACCCAGGCGTTGCGCACCCAGCACATAACAGGCGGGGTTCGGCTTGCCGATGGCCACGTCTTCAGCCGTGACCAGCACCGCCGGCGGCGTAATGCCCGCTGCCTTCAACCGACGTAATGCCAACGCCTTCGGTGCAGAGGTGACCAGCGCCCACTGATTACCGGGCACGTTATTAAGAAACTCGACAGCACCGGAAATCGCCACAACGCCGTCCACGTCATTGATTTCCGCCTCGGTAATCCACTGCGCTTCAACCTGTGGATCGACACCGGGCAATGCCTGGCGCGTGATGGTGTCAATTGCCCGCGCACCATGAATGGTGGTCAGGAAGGCCGCTACATCCAGCCGATGGCGTTCAGCCCAGGTGCTCCAAACGCGCTCGGCGGCGGCGATGGAGTTAAGCAGGGTTCCGTCCATATCGAACAAGAAGGCGTGGTAAGGGCGGGCAAGTACGGCTGAACCTCGGATAGACACTGCAGGGCTTCCTCGTGAGCTGAAACGAATAATCGGCCCGTTGCAATCTACGGATCACCTCCTGAGTTGTAAACGCTGATGCCAGCACCGCGAGGCAATCATTACGAACTTGTCATCATTCTGTTGGTTGGCTGTACGCGGCCGCGGGTTACCGTGAACGCACTGGCACGACTCAATGCGCCAACGACAATTGATCCGGCTACACTGGCGCCAGTATTGAATCAGGGCATTTCCCATGAACATCCTCGTTATCGAAGACGAACCCAAGGCCGGCAATTACCTGCTCAACGGCCTCCAGGAGTTGGGCCACTCGGTCAGCCTGGCCCGGGATGGCGTGGACGGCCTGCACCAAGCGCTGGAAACGCCGTTCGACGTGATTGTGCTCGATGTAATGATGCCGAAAATGGACGGCTGGGAAGTACTGCGTCGCCTGCGTAAGGACGCCGATACTCCAGTGATTTTTCTGACGGCGCGCGACGATATTGCCGACCGCATCAAAGGCCTGGAACTGGGTGCCGATGACTACCTGATCAAGCCCTTCTCCTTCGCCGAGCTGGTAGCACGCCTGCGCACCCTGAACCGTCGCGGCCCGAGCCGGGAAGAAGAGCACCTGCAGATCGCTGACCTGCACATCGACGTAATGAAACGCCGCGTCACACGCGCCGGTACACGCATCACCCTGACCAATAAAGAGTTCGCCCTGTTGCACCTGTTTGCCACTCACCAGGACCAGGTACTGTCGCGTTCGTTGATTGCCTCGCGGGTGTGGGACATGAACTTCGACAGCGATACCAACGTGGTGGACGTGGCCGTGCGGCGCCTGCGCCTGAAAATCGACGACCCGTTCCCGCTCAAGCTGATCCACAGCGTGCGGGGCATTGGCTACCGTTTCGATACCCAGCCATGACCCACCGCCGTCATTATTCCCTGACCCTGCGCCTGGCCGTGATCTTCGCCCTGCTCGCCTTTGCCCTGCTCGCCACCCTCGGCGTGGTGCTATACCGGGAGCTGGAGCGCGAGCTGATCCTGAGCGACGACGTGCAATTGATTTCCCGGGTGAATCAACTGCGCAACCTGCTCAACGACAGCAACACACTGGACCTGATCAGGACCAAGCCGGAACTGTTCCAAAACATGCTGGGCAACCGCGAATCCGTGCTGAGCATCGCCGCGCCCGGCCAAAAGCCGCTGCTGCTGGTGAACCCCGGCAACATCGAGCTGCCAGCCATCAAGCCAGTCCCCAAAGACCACATCCTCACACTGAACGACGTGCAACACCTGCCCGGCGTGAATGGCGTGCCCTTCTCCACCCTGGCCGCGTCCATCGACTCCGGCGACCTGGGCAGCCTGCAAGTCACCAGCGGGCGCCTGATGACCGAGCGGACCGCCCTGCTCGCCAGCTACCGGTTGAGCGTGTATCTCCTGGCGAGCGTTGCCGCGATCCTCCTCGCACTGGCCGGCTACCTGTTGGTGCATCGCGGCCTGCTGCCTTTGCGTCGGCTGGCTCGACACGCTCAAGGCATCGGCGTCGGCAACCTGGCCGAACGCCTCGACAGCCAGGGAGTACCGAAAGAACTGCTGCCGATGATCGACTCGTTCAACACCATGCTTGAGCGCCTCGCCAAGGGCTTTGCGCAACTGGGGCAAGTGTCTACCGACATGGCCCACGAACTGCGCACGCCGATCAACAATCTCCTGGGGGAAACCCAGGTCGCCCTGCAACAGAACCGCAGCATCGAAAGTTATCAGCAGCTCTTGGCCTCCAATGTCGAAGAGCTTGAGCGCTTGGCTCGGATGCTCGACAACATGCTGTTCCTGGCCCGCACCGACCCGGCCAGCGCCCTGCGCCAGCGCCAGGAACTGAGCGCGGCGGATGAAGTGGCGCGCATCGCCGATTACTTTGAAGGCGTGGCAGGCGACGCGAACATCCGTATTCGTGCCGAGGGCGAAGGTGTGATCTGGGCCGAACCGATGCTGCTGCGCCGTGCCCTGGCGAACCTGTGCGCCAATGCCATCAACTACGGCGCACCAGCGTCCGAGTTAGTGATCCAGACAAGTGCGGACGCCGAAGGCATCTACCTTAAGGTCACAAATCAGGGTGAAACCATTGCGACGGAGCATTTATCGCGGCTGTTCGAACGGTTTTACCGGGTGGATGAGTCACGGGAGCGTTCGGCCCAGTCAAATGGCCTGGGTCTGTCGATTGTGGCGACCATCATGCAGCTGCATAACGGTCGGTACAGCGTCAGCAGCGAGGCAGGCGAGACCTGTTTCGAACTGTTTTTCCCGGCCCGCGAGTTCAATCAAGGGCGCCATTGAGGACTTCATAGATGATGCCCGTCGCAATGGCGACCAATATCAGGTCGGTGCCTGCCTGCTGCCACTCGTACCCATCGTAACGGGGCAAGTGGCCCAGTAAGCGGCCATCCAGTTTCTTCGCAATGCCCGGCGGCAGCGGCTTGCCCCGTGCCAGGTTTTTCTGGATGCCAGGGGGCAACGCCGGCCCAGGGCGCCAGTAGTCGCGATAGCCACCCAACACATTCAGCACGCTTCCACGATCGACACTGGGGCCATGGTTGCCCGACCCACCTTTGCCTTTGGGTTTGTCATGCCCCTGGCCGCCTTGATTATTGCCTTTATAGTTACCTTGCCCCTTGCCATTGCCGGGATCCGCCAGCGCCATGCCTCCACCGGCAAACAGGACCAGCGACAGCGCGACTGACACAAACTTGGACGACTTGATCATGGCGATTACCCAAGGCTGAAACGTAGTTGAACTGTAGTCGAAGTTGCCAAAGCACGCGCACCGTTGCGAACCCGTAAACCTCGTAACCATGACCGTTCAAGGGCATGGGGTTCAGGCGCAGGAGGGGGATTGGCGCTGGTGGAGGTGTATCGATTGCCCAAGGGTGCGGGAGCAAGTGTGTTGAACCATTGATAAATACAGCGGCTCAACACACTTTGCGGCAATCAGGCGGTGGTGCTGACCATCGAGCCCGACGTGCTGCCACCCTCTGCGGTGACGGCTTGCAATAGCGCCGAAGTCACCGTCTGCAACGCGGCAGAAGTGCCTGCAATTTGCGTTTGAGCCGCCGCCACAGCGGCAGCCTTGGCGTCTGCGCTCTGGTTGCTGGACTGGGCTTTCTGCAAGGCTTGCTGCTCTGCTTGAAGTTGCTTCTGCAACTGTTCGATCTGCTTTTTCAACTCTTTGACGGTATCTGACTCCGTCGAACTGGATGACGCCTGACTACCGCCGCCTGCACCCGCCGCACTTTTAGTCTCAGTGCTTGCGCCAGCAGTGGCGCTGCTGGCGGTAGCCGTCCTTTCGGTGGTCGCGGCATCCATCGAGCTGACAGTGCTTGGAGTGCTTGCTACGGAAGCGGTAGTGCTAATGTTGATAAGCATGCCAAATGTCCGAGTGTTGGAGGTTTGCGCCCTTTATCGGCCTGGCATTCAAATACTTTAGACAGCCCTTGATGCTTAGTCGCAACCGCCGAAAACAGCCAACATGGAGTAAGCGCAGAATTGCCGTACTGAGCTGGAGGTTTTACAAACGTTTTGCAAATCGCAGACAACAAAAAAGGGCCCACCTTTCGGTGAGCCCTTCTAGACCGCCCAGCAGAGCGGATTTTGTTTGGTAGGCGCGATTGGACTCGAACCAACGACCCCCACCATGTCAAGGTGGTGCTCTAACCAACTGAGCTACGTGCCTGCTGTGAGGCGGCATTCTACGGAATTGTGGAGGGGTGTCAACATCTTTTTTGCAGCTAACCCTATGAATATGCGAATTTTTTATTTGCGACCGACATACCGGCATTTTTCGGGTGGCTGGCAGGCAATTTTCAACTCAGGTAGGATCGGCGCACTCGTAAAAAATATAAAACAGAGGTTCCAGGATGGCGAACACCCCCTACCCCCAGTCGTATTACGCCGCTTCCGCGAATGCCGTTCCGCCGCGCCCGATGCTGCAGGGTGACGTCGAAACCGACGTGTGTGTAATAGGTGCCGGCTATACCGGCCTCTCCAGTGCGCTGTTTCTGCTGGAAAACGGCTTTCGCGTGACGGTGCTGGAAGCCGCCAAGGTGGGCTTTGGTGCGTCGGGCCGTAATGGCGGGCAAATCGTCAACAGCTACAGCCGCGATATCGATGTGATCGAGCGCAGCGTCGGCCCTCAACAGGCACAGTTACTGGGGCAGATGGCGTTCGAAGGTGGCAGGATCATTCGCGAGCGGGTCGCCAAGTACCAGATCCAGTGTGATTTAAAGGACGGCGGCGTGTTCGCAGCACTCAACAGCAAACACATGGGCCATCTGGAGTCACAGAAGCGCCTGTGGGAACGCTATGGCCACACTCAACTGGAGTTGCTGGACGAGCGCCGCATCCGCGAGGTGGTTGCCTGCGACAACTATGTGGGCGGCCTGCTGGACATGAGTGGCGGTCACATCCACCCGCTCAACCTGGCACTCGGCGAAGCAGCGGCCGTGGAATCCCTTGGCGGCACGATCTATGAGCAATCGGCGGCAGTGCGTATCGAGCGCGGCGCCAACCCGGTAGTGCATACAGCCCAGGGCCAGGTGAGGGCCAAGTTCATCATCGTCGCGGGCAATGCCTATTTAGGCAATTTGGTGCCGGAACTGGCCGCCAAGTCGATGCCCTGCGGTACGCAAGTCATCACCACGGCGCCGCTGGGAGATGAGCTGGCCAAGACCCTCCTCCCGCAGGATTACTGTGTGGAAGACTGCAACTACCTGCTCGACTACTACCGCCTGACAAGCGACAAGCGCCTGATCTTCGGCGGCGGCGTGGTATATGGCGCGCGCGACCCGGCAAATATCGAGGCAATCATCCGCCCGAAGATGCTCAAGGCATTCCCTCAGCTCAAGGATGTGAAGATCGACTACGCCTGGACCGGCAATTTCCTGCTGACCCTCTCGCGCCTGCCCCAGGTGGGCCGCCTGGGCGACAACATCTACTACTCACAGGGCTGCAGCGGCCATGGCGTGACGTACACCCATCTGGCAGGCAAAGTACTGGCTGAGGCACTGAGAGGCCAGGCAGAGCGTTTTGATGCGTTTGCCGACCTGCCGCACTACCCGTTCCCAGGCGGGCAACTGTTGCGCACGCCGTTTGCGGCGCTGGGGGCCTGGTACTACGGCTTGCGGGACAAACTGGGATTCTGACAATGCCACGGGAGCCGGCGCGCCGGCTCTTGCAACACGCCATCAAATCGCAGACACAAAAAACCCCGGTCTTTCGACCAGGGTCTTTGCTATCGGATCAAAGTAGCCAGAGGCTTGCTTTGTGCTCCAAGGCGTTCAGTGGGCCTTGAGGCAGATATGGCGCAGCGGACGGGACTCGAACCCGCGACCCCCGGCGTGACAGGCCGGTATTCTAACCGACTGAACTACCGCTGCGTATCGCTTGACCAGTTGAGCAAAACACCTCAACCGTCTTTTAAACATCTGATCAATCAGCCTTGGCTGTTCAATCTCAAGCCCGACAAGTCAGACCTGGAAAATATGGCGCAGCGGACGGGACTCGAACCCGCGACCCCCGGCGTGACAGGCCGGTATTCTAACCGACTGAACTACCGCTGCGTATCGCTTGACCAGTTGAGCAAAACACCTCAACCGTCTTTTAAACATCTGATCAATCAGCCTTGGCTGTTCAATCTCAAGCCCGACAAGTCAGACCTGGAAAATATGGCGCAGCGGACGGGATCGAACCGCCGACCCTCTGCTTGTAAGGCCGGTATTCTAACCGACTGAACTACCG